>DATLSB010000027.1:0-8599 GCA_035534415.1 Candidatus Dormiibacterota bacterium
ATCGCCAGCAAATCGAGTTTCATTCTTCCTCCAGAGGCCGTGCGGCCGGAATACAGCCGATGCTAGTCGGGTTAGCAACCAAGAATTGTAATGTAGTCATGACTCCACCGGGTCGCACGATTTGCGATTGCCACAGTGGGCTTGGAGCGGCATGAATATCATGTGACAAAATTTGGCTAGCTGAATTAGCGGGCAACCGCACGTATAATTTTGCTATCGGATTGATTCAAATCTTGCATTGGAATTTTCGGCGGGCGTTTCGTAACGTATGTGGTCGTGAATCAACGACCCAACCCATGCGGCGAGTTATGTCCGTGACGTTGGCCGAGCTATCGAAAAGGAGCGTGTAACGCAACATGAAGAAATACAAATTGGAATATTTGTGGCTCGACGGCAAAAGACCCGTCCCCGAGCTGCGCGGCAAGACAACCATCAAGCAGTTTGCCGCCCCGCCGACGCTGGCCGATTTGCCGTTGTGGGGATTTGACGGAAGCTCCACGATGCAGGCCGAAGGACATAGCTCCGACTGCATTTTGAAGCCGGTGGCTCTCTATCCGGATGCGAGCCGCAAAGACGCGTACATCGTGATGAGCGAAGTGATGCACCCGGACGGCACCCCGCACCCGAGCAACGAGCGCGCCAAGATCGAGAACGATCCCGATCTGTGGATTGGATTCGAGCAGGAATATTTTCTGTATAAGGAGGGGCGTCCGCTGGGCTTCCCTGAGAGCGGCTATCCTGGGCCGCAGGGTCCGTACTACTGCGGCGTGGGATACAAGCACATGGGCAACCTGGCGCGGCAGATCGTCGAGGAACATCTCGATCTGTGTCTAGAAGCCGGGATCAATCACGAAGGGATCAACGCGGAAGTGGCGAAGGGGCAGTGGGAGTTTCAGATTTTCGCCAAGGGTTCCGCGAAGGCCGCGGACGACACCTGGACCGCGCGCTACTTGATGATGCGCCTGTGCGAGAAATACGAAGTCGACGTGGAACTGTACTGCAAGCCGATCAAGGGCGACTGGAACGGTTCGGGCATGCACACCAACTTCTCGACTAAATACATGCGCGAAGTGGGCGGCAAGGAATATTTCGAGGCGCTCATGGCCGCGTTCGAGAAAAACATTCCCGAGCACATCGCCGTGTACGGACCGGACAATCACTTGCGCCTGACCGGTTTGCACGAAACGCAGGCGATCGACAAGTTCAGCTTCGGTTTGTCCGATCGCGGCGCTTCCATCCGCATGCCGGTGAACTTCATCAAGAATGGCTACAAGGGCTACCTGGAAGATCGCCGTCCGAACTCCCAAGGCGACCCATACCAGATTGCTTCCCGGATTCTGAAGACCATCAACAGCGTCCCGAAACCAGTCGCTGCTATGGCGTAGGCACAGGTCGCGATTCCGAGAAGATCGTGAACGACAACGCCCCGGTCGACATCGGCCGGGGCGTTTCTTTTGTGATGCACGCTGGAGAATTCAGCTGGAGCGGCCTGTCATACGGACCTCGCCGGCTCGCAAAAGTCTTCTCGGATGTTACTTGAACTGTTTGCGCAAAGCCTCGCTGCTGGCGCAGCTTACTCAAATGCAAACCGTCAGTAAGCGATTCTCGATAGGAACTTTGGAATAGAATGGGCCAGGCCGGGGAGTGGCGATGAAAAATACGGGGGAGGCGAGCCATGACTGAAACGATGCTGGACGCGGAGCAGTTCAATCGGACTGATCGGTACGCCGCGTTGATGGACGTGGTGCGCAACCGCATGACGAACCGCGCGTTTGCGCCGTATGACGTGCCGCGCGAGCACTTCGAAATGATCCTGGAAGCGGCGCGGCACGCTCCGTCGGGTGCGAACGCGCAGCCCTGGCATTACATCGCGGTCACCGAGCCGGCCGTCAAGCAGGCCATCGGGCAATGCTTCATGGACGAGCAGCAGCACCGCGCGCGGTTGCACATGGGATTTCCCACTCCGAACTATAGCGGGGTGAAAACGGCTCCCGGGCTGATCGTAGTGCTCGCGGACTTCAGGTTCGTGCGCGCCTTCCCGGTACTGAACGATGGCTCGGATCTCGACCGGCTGTATCGCCAGAATGCCGAGCGGATTCTGCTGCAATCGGTGGCGGCTTCGACGATGTCCGCGCACCTGGCTGCGGCGGCGCTCGGATATGCGGTGTGGTGGATCACCGCGATCGGGCAAGAGGACATCCAGGGACAGATTAAGCCGCTACTCGGAGTGCCGGAGGAGCTTTCGATTATCGATGTGATGTGCTTTGGCCCGCCGGCCAAGCCCTCGTACAAGCGGTGGAAAAAGCCGCTCGACCAGATCATGAGTTGGGACCGCTTCAATCCTGCTTGCGGGATGACGACGGAGCAGGTCGACGAGTGGATCAAGACCATGCGCCACAAGGTGATGTACCGCGACGAATCAAAGATCGACTGACGAACGCGTACAAGGCGGCTGCGGATGACCGTTAATGATCGGGAACGCTGGCTTACGATCCTGCCCCGCTACGAACTCTTGTGATGGTAGGTTGGGGTTGAGTCAGAGGGTTTAGCGCGTCCAAGTGATGATGACCACGAAGAAAAAAGCAGCGCAGAGCGCGCAGCGGCGGAAAGCGAAGCGATGCTTGATGGTCGCGTCAGCTGAGGTGACCGATATTGGCTCGAACACACGGCTTTCCGCGCGGATATCGGAAATTGGCATCGGCGGCTGCTACGTGGACGCTATGAGTCCTTTTCCGGAAGGAACTTTGGTCGAGATCCGCATTTTGAGGGACCAGGGGACGTTCGAGGCGAAAGGCAAAGTCGTATATTGCGACTCGACCATGGGAATGGGGCTGGAGTTCACGGAAATAATGCCCGAGCAACGAACGCTGCTAGAAGATTGGCTGGCGGAAATTGTGAGTCAGCTCAAGCCTGCTTGAAATCATTTTGCCTTACATCGCGCTTGTATCGTTACGTCAGGATGCAGCATTGGCGCCGGATTCTGTTGCGTTCGTCGGCGGTGGCGCGGCGCTATGCGCGCGGGCGCTGGTGTGTTCGCGTCGCTTGATTTGGTAGAGCGCGCTGGACGCCGCGTGTTTCATCGCCAGTGAGCTTTCTATTCCGCACGTGCAACCCGGCACTCGCCACGGATCATCGCCTCGGCTTGGCGCATGTAAGCCTCCGAGGCGAGGACGTCGGCTAGATAATCTTTCAGAATATTACCGATGGATTTTAGCGGGTAGCAGCCGGTGAGCACGTCGCCATTTGAAAGAACGAACACCTGTAAATAGCCGAGCACGCACGGGGGCTCGGCGAGATATTCTCGATTGTAGTAGCGCGTGATGTAGTCTATTTCGTATGCGGGGCGGTGCAGGGTTTCGCGCAGAAATCGCGCGATTTCCGGCACGTCCTTTTTCTCCGGCCACATGGAATCGAGATCGGCGCCGGAAAGAAAATAGAGGCTGCGGCTCAGGAGATTGAACCCCAGCTTCGCGCCGACTTCGGTTGCGGCCGCCGCCAGGCCCTTCAGTTCGCCCACGGATAATTTGTTCAGAGTCACAGAGAGCACGACTTCTTTGTCGCGCAGCAGCTTGATGCCTTCCAAGCTCAAATCGAAGTAGCCGCGAATGCCGCGAATCCGATCGTTTGTTTCTTTCAAGCCGTCGATCGAGACGGCGATCTTGGTAATGGGCGACGTGTTGATTACCTCGTGCAGTTTTTTCAAGAGCAGACCGTTCGTTTGCACGATGATGCTCTTGAAGCGCGCCGCGTGCGAGCGCCGCAGGACATCGAAGAAATCACGGCGCAGCAGCGGCTCGCCACCGGCAAAGCGCAAGCCGGTGATGCCGAGCGCGTGGATTTCGTTGAGCAGCGCTACCGCGCGGTGGGTCGAGATGGCGTCGTACCAGCGCGATTTCCAGTAATCGCAGCTGATACAGCGAGCCTGGCAGTTTTCGCTGAGTTTGATATGTACGGTCAAGGGATGCACAACGGGGGGTAACAACTCTGGCGAGATTTGGCTACCCAACCAGACACGGGACAGGTACGAGGCCGGATAGAACATGAGCGAACAACCCTCAGGAACCGCTCTTCGGGAAATAAGCTGATGAACCCGAATCGCACTTTGAGTGCAGAGCTTGCGATCAAAAGTTTCAACGGGGCCGGAACCTGCCGCTTGAGACAACGCAAGCCAAAATTGCGAACGGCCTAATCGGCGCTGATTGCGCGGGCGGCGGGCATACGTTAGAGTTGCGGCGTGAATTCCTCGTATCCCTCGGTGCCAAAGCTTTTTCTCGATGCCGTGGAGCGCTACGCGAACTCGCGCGCGCAAATGCATCGCGGAGCAAAAGGCTGGCAATCGATTTCATCGAAGGAAATGCTGCGGCGCGTCGCAGGATTGGCAAAAGCGCTCTCGGGCTTCGGCATTCGTTCGGGCGACCGGGTGGGCATTTTTGCGCCGAACTGCCCGGAATGGCATGTAGCGGATCTAGCGATCCAGGGCATCGGCGCGGTAACCGTGCCTGTTTATTTCCACGAATCGGCGGACCGGCTCACCTACATTCTGAATGACTCCGGCGCGCGAATTGCGATCACAGCGGGGGCCACGCAAGCCGAAGAACTGGCGAAGTGCCGCAAGGATTTGCCGCGGATCGAACAGGTGATCGGCGCGAGGTTGCCTTCGGGTGCGACATCCGAAACTTTGGAGTTTGAGTCTTTGATCCGCTCGGTCACCCAGCCCGACATTGAAACCTATCGGCGAAAAGCGGCCGGGGTAGCGGGCGAGCAGCTGGCTACGATCATCTACACGTCAGGCACAACAGGCGAGCCGAAGGGCGTCATGCTATCGCATGCGAACTTGACCTCGAACGCCACGGATTTCAGCGAAGATTTCAATTTATCTCCGCACGACATCGCGCTTTCGCTGCTGCCGCTCGCGCACGTCTACGAGCGGACGATCGACTACGGCCACATTTTTCACGGCGTGTCACTGGCGTACGTGGAGCAGATGGAGACGGTCGCCGCGGCGCTGCTGGAAGTGCGTCCCACGATGGTGGCAGCGGTGCCGCGGTTCTACGAAAAGATTTACGCCAACATTATCGAGACGGGTAGGCGCGCCGGCGGTGCGCGAGAGAGAATTTTCAATTGGGCGCTACGCGTGGCGGCGCAAGCAGTGCCGTGGCGGGCGTACGGCAGGCGAGTTCCTCCCGGCGTGCGGCTGCAGTGGCACCTCGCGGATTGGCTGGTCTATTCGAAGATTCGCAAGGGCGTGGGCGGGCGAATACGCATTTTCAGCGCAGGCGGCGCGCCGCTTTCGCCCGAGCTGGCCGAATTTTTCTGGAGCGTCGATCTGCCGGTTTATCAGGGATATGGCTTAACGGAAACTTCTCCGGTGGTTACGGCGAACTCACCGAAAGCGAATAAAGTCGGCACTGTTGGGCGGCCAATACCGCACGTAGAGCTGAAGATCGCCGAGGACGGCGAGGTTCTGGTGAAAGGGCCGTGCGTGATGCAGGGCTATTACCGCAAGCCGGACGAGACGCGCGCGGCGTTCACGGAAGACGGCTGGTTTTGCACCGGCGACATCGGGCGTCTGGATTCAGACGGATACCTGATCATCACCGACCGCAAGAAAGAGCTGCTGAAGACGGCGGGCGGCAAGTTCGTGGCGCCGGCGCCGATTGAGAATTTACTGAGGACGTCACCCTATATCGCGAATGCGCTGGTCGTTGGCGATCGGCGGAAGTTCGTGTCGGTGCTGATCGTGCCGAATTTCGGCGCCATCGAAGCGGCGGCGCGAAAAGCGGGCCGGGAATTTGCGACCACCGCGCAAATGAGTGGCGACCCGTGGGTGCGCGACCTGCTCACGTCGGAAATGGAGCGGCTTACCGAGCCGCTGGCGCAGTATGAGAAGCCAAAGCGGTTCGCGATTGTGGAGCAGGATTTTACGTACGCCAGCGGGCAGTTGACGTACACGCTGAAGCCGAAGCGGCGGGTGATCGAGGAGCAGTATCGCGACGTGATCGAGCGCATGTACGCGGACGTGGAGGAACCCAGGCCCAAGAGCGGGTGATGGGCGGTGGGTTCGTGAAGCAGGCCTAACGCAAACGAGGGCACGCGCCGGGGTACAATAGCGGCACGGAGAACTTCAGATGAACGACCAACTGGTGATTGCGGGGCGCGCGTTTAAATCGCGCCTCATCGTGGGCACGGGCAAATACCGCAGCTTTCAAGAGATGGCGCGGGCGCACGCTGCGTCTGGCGCGGACATGGTGACGGTTGCGGTGCGGCGCGTCAATTTGACCGATCGCAGCAAGGAATCGCTTCTCGACTACATCGACCGCGAAAAAGTCTTTATTCTGCCGAACACGGCGGGGTGCTACTCGGCGGACGAAGCGGTGCGCACGGCGCGCCTGGCGCGCGAAGTAGGGCTTTCGGAATGGGTGAAGCTGGAAGTGATTGGCGACGAGAAGACGCTGTTCCCCGATACGGAGCAGCTGATTGAGGCGACGCGCACGTTGGTGAAAGAAGGTTTCGTAGTATTGCCTTACACGAATGACGATCTGATTGCCGCGCGCAAGCTGGTGGATGCCGGAGCGGCGGCGGTGATGCCGCTGGGAGCGCCGATCGGGTCGGGCATGGGCATTCAAAATTTGGCGAACCTGCGCATTCTGCGGGAGCGGATCACGGAAGTGCCGCTGATCGTCGACGCAGGAGTGGGGACGGCTTCCGACGCTGCCATTGCCATGGAGCTCGGCGCGGACGGAGTGCTGATGAACACGGCGATTGCCGCGGCGCAGGACGCGGTACTGATGGCCGAGGCGATGCGCGCGGCCGTGGAGGCAGGGCGCAAAGCGTACCTCGCGGGTCGCATGGAGAAAAAGCTGTACGCTACGGCGTCGAGCCCGCTGGCCGGCATGGTCCGGTGAGAACGATCGAGACCGTTCTTCTCGTGGTGGTGAACGCGGGCATGTGCCTTTATTTCTGGCGCGCCTACGAGCGGGGCATGCCGGTTTCGCGAGTGGCAATCTACGCAGTGCTCACATTTGTGGGCGTAAACGTGGCTGCTGTGGTTGGCCGCAGGCTCGGTGACCGGGGTGCTCGCCGCAAGGGATCAGGAACAGCTCGCTGAATTTTAACCTTCCCCGCAGTCTAGCGAAACAGAAGATGCCAGGAGATATCGACGAGCGCGTGCATTAATACGCCAGGGACGAGCGAGCGGGTGCGCATCCAGGCCAAGCCGTAGAAAATTCCGGCGATCGAAGCCAGTGCGACATATCTCCAGTTGGGAAACGTCCCGTGCAGGATGTGCGCGAATCCGAAAACCACGGCCGCGACGCACAGACCGGCCCACGAACTCTTCAGCGTTTTCGACAGCAGATTCTGCAGCAGGCCGCGAAATAAAAACTCTTCGGGCCACGCTGTAAAGAACAGAATCCCGATCAGTGATAGAGGAAGTGCTCGCAAGCGCTTGATCGATGGCGCCCAAACGAGGAAGTGCATGTTCATGCCCAGCGGAATGGCGATGGCGGCGAATACAAGAAACAGCAGCGCGAAGTTCGTGAAGTAGCCGCGGCGCCAATCGAGCGCGTAACCGACTCCGTCGAGGCGGCGCAACAGAATGAAAGCCGCGACTCCGGTTCCCAGCGCCAGAAGAATCGTGAGCGTGTGAGTGAGTGGCGCGGGATAGGGGAACAGGCGATACATCCAGCGAAATTCAACAGGCAGCCAGATGATGGCGATGGCGAGATAGTCCTCCCACGCGCCGGGAGCTTTCCCGGCGCTGCCGGCCAAAATGAGAGCAGGAGCAATCACGTAGGCGGCGCCCGCGACCGTCAACCCGGGTGTTAAGGGACGATCTTTGAGGATGATCGAGTAGAACAGAAACAGTCCTAGAGGGATGATCGGCGCAAGAGAGCCGAGGCGCGCTCCGAAGCGGCTTTGCAGGTTGGTTTGCACGCTGGGAACGGCCAGAAAAAACTCGAAGGCAAAAAGCGCAGCCGCAACTCCCAGCGCAAGCGCGAAGCTCGGTCCTCCGAAGCGGAGCCACATGCCATACACAGCGGCGAGCACGACGATTGCGGTCCAGATCGTGACCGCGACGGAGAAGGGCATTTGCCCGGAGCTTGAGTTGGTCGCCACGCGATGAAATTCTACCTGACGCCGTAGAAAAAGCGCTGGGCTGTGTTAACGGCTTCCCAATCCGCTTCGGCGAAAACCCCCAATACGCGCGATTCAGGCGAAATCGAAGGGCTTGCTTTCGTCGCGACGCTCAGCGATTCTGAATCAACGGCAGTTGTGAGGAGAGAATGGGAACCGATACGACCCTGCGGCGCCAGGGTGCCCGGGGAGGCCCCGGGGCTTCAAGGCTTGGCTATATCGATTGGTTGCGCGGTTTCGCCTGCCTGGGAATGTTCGAGGTGCACGCCTACGACGCGTGGCTAGGCGGCGCGGCGCGACAGGGCAGTTTCTTCCACTGGTCGCAATTCAGCGGGACGCTTCCGGCGCCGCTATTCGTGTTTTTGTCGGGCATAGCCTGCGCGCTGGTTACCGACCGTATGCGCCGGAAGGGAATCGCGGACAAAAAGATCGCCATGCGCATGATGCGCCGCGGCTGCGAAAT
>DATLSB010000028.1:0-36645 GCA_035534415.1 Candidatus Dormiibacterota bacterium
CCACCGAATGCGGCCCGAATCCCGACCCCGGCAAAATCCACTGCGGAAACGCCTCCGAAATCCACACCAGATTCTTTTGTCCCGGATAGCCGGAAAGATCCTTGGCAATCGCCCGCATCGCGTCGGACGTTTCGTCGGCGATCACCGTGGTCTGCTCTTCGTACTCCAGCTTCTGGAACTCCTGCTCGGCTTGCGCTCCAGTATTTGTGCTGGTGAATTTGTTGTCCGGATCGCTTTCCGGATTTTTCACCTTATCCGATGGAATCATCGACCGGTTCACCGCCGTGCGCAAAATCGCCCGATCGGTCGTGAAGTTCTGCACCACCGTCAGTCCGCCCGCCAGCAGGAAAATGGCAACGGGCGTTTGCGCCGGCAGCTTGTCCAGAAGCTTCAGCGCCTGCAACCTCGCGGTTACTTGGTCTTGAAACGCAATGTTGCCAGGGTCCAGCAGAATCGCCGTAGGCGGTACCGCCAGTTTCGCGAACGCTTGATTGGAATAAACGGGCAGCGGCGTTGCAGCTTTCGCGGAGCTGTTTTCAGTCGCCTTAGCTGCCGCCGTTGTCGAGGCGGACGCCGTAGATGAAGATGTCGTGGGTGCAGATGCCCCAGATGTGGACGCCGTGGATGTAGATTCCGCAGTTGCAGATAACGCGCCCTTCGCATTCGCCGCACTAAGTTGCGACGCAGACGCCGACGCAACAGCGGTTGCGGAAATCGTCGGCGGTTCGATGAACTCAAATCCCGCAATCTGCTGCGGCCCATGCCCATCATCAAAAATTTTAAAATCCGACGCCTTCAGCCCGCGCACCGCCTCGCCATGCTTATCCCGCACCGACACATCCACCGTAATCAGCCGCGTCTCGCTCCGCAAACTGCTCGGCGCACGTTGGCCTCTGGCCGCAGCTTGAAGGGCCATCGAATTCTGCGCGCTCTGTTGTTTCGCCTCGCGCGCTGACGACGCTTGCGCATCTCGCTCGACCGCGGCTCCCGCAGCAAGCGCCAGCGCAAAGACCGCACCAAGCGCGAAGATGTGTTTAGTCGGCATCGCAAGGCGCCAAGGATACTCTATTTTGGGATTTTCCTGTCGCGCGCTTCGATTTCTCGGGCCGGGCCGAAGAAAGAATATCGAAAAATCGATTCACCGGGACATTCCGGGTAAGCGGGTGCCCGATTGTTTGTTTTCAATAATTCAGGCGCGCTTTTGCGGATTCACCACCAAATGAAACGTAGCCGCCTTTCCCGCTGCTTTCTGTGGCGAAAATGACGGCATAGTATGTGCACCGTAATCGCCGATGAGGTAACCCCCCGAATCGGCTGGAGTGTCAGCTAGGAGGTGGCTCGTGGCCGGGACATTCATGGGTGTTGTGTATGCGGCTGCTGAGGTAGCGGGTCGTTTGCGGTTGAGTCGGTGAAACGTATCCACGATTGCCCGATAGCGGGGATAGGGAGCCTGGCTCGGTGCCGTTTGCACCCATTTGCGGATCGTCGTCGGCGACTTGCTCCACCGAGGTCGGTGAGACTAGAATTGGCGCGCCCGAATCCCTCTCAAGGTTTACTGAGTGAATCGCCGTGTCGCAATCTGGAAGCAAGGACCTACCAACTCAAGCCCGTCTGCATTGTCATGGATTCGCGGGAATCGGTGGCCCCTCGCTCTGCTTTGCGCGACTGTGTTCGCGTGGTTTCTACCTTGGCTAGTCCGCAAGTACGGTCATGGATACCAGCCGGGCGTTGGGGTGTACGTCACCGTGATGGCAGTCGTGGCCGCTTGGATGACGTTGCGCCGGGAGCCAAGCAAGTTTGAGAAGTCTTGTTGGTTGATTCTTATCATGGTACTGGCGGTGTTGGAAATTGGGGACATCAACACAGCTACGACCCGGCAAATTCACACATTCTCGGCAATATCGCGAGACTTAGACGAGAGCAGGAAGGGATTGGACGCAACGGCTGCGGGCATCCGGTCTACTGCGAAGGCCATGGACGCTGTTGCGGGCTTGAGCGCAAAGGAGCTGTCCGTCTCGGGCGACGCCCTGCGCCAACTAACAGGCGGTGGGGAGTTCTGCTATCTAGACACTCTCTTCGGCATTTCCTCCGGCTCTGCAAATGGCAAGGTGCTTTGGCCCGTAACCGCCTACACATCAGGAACGCTCCCGATGGACGACTGCTACGTCGTCATTAACGAAAACTTTCCAATTAGGTCACCGTCTGATATTGAGCGTAGGATGAAACCTATCGTTGTCGAGCAGTTAGGACCGTTGACTCCGGCCAAAACGCCCGGGCGGCCGGGGGCGGAGGGAATCACGACGAACATCGTCTTGCCTACCGGAGACTACGACGTTCACATAGATACGCGAAACGCGCGCTTTTACGAACTGTTGAAAATCGGTGCAAATGGCGCAACCGAGATAGATGTGCTGGATGACGCCGGCAAGGTGGTCTACAAGCGGCCATAGCTTGCTGCGAGCATAACGTTCACCCCCGCCGGATATTAGCATTTCTCGTAGTCCGGCGAGTCATACTCGTTCGCCGTCGTCGCGCAGCCGGAAAGATCGTTGGTACTGGGCACGCGGTGCCTCCAGTGTCGTCCGCGATCTGCCCCATCGTTGCCTGCGAGAAGGTCAAACCCGTATCTTCGTGCATCAGCTCCGCGCCCATTGCTGGGCCGATGCGGGCCGAGTCCTCCATGTAAATCGGAACGGTCGCCACTGCGTTCCATGAAGTTCATCGAAAAGCCATAGGGGGCGCCGTGCTTATCGTGGATCAATTGCTAAACCAATACGGGGCGGGAGAATTCGCCGTGGTGCCCCTCAGTAGCCTCGCCGTCTATATTCTCCGCAAGGTCAAAAGGGGAGTAGATGGGTGCGGCGGCGAAACTCACGTTGTCGCCCTGCGTAAAGGCTCCGCTTTCGCTCTGACCGATGATAAGGATATTAAAGAAATGGAGCGTAGGTTTGAGGAATTCGATAAACACGCAAACAAGAACGCGACCACGTTTATCGCTGAAACTCCCTTAGCTCTTTCGTGGCATTCAGAATCTAGGAAGCGTAAACCGAAGGGATAAACCGATTTCGCAATTCCTTGGTTAACTCAACGAGCCTGGACACCGTGGCCTGCTCTCGTCAACGGAATAGCGTTGAACAAGAGCTCTTGGAACCGACCTGTACCTCCGACCAGTAGAGAAACCGCCTCCCACTCTGATACGGTCGATCTGCGATGCCGCGCGCAAATGGAAAACTCGACCAGGGCCGACCACGAGCCGCTGCTTATGTAGCGCTGGCCTTCAGGCCAGCAGCCTTTCCTCTTCACGCCGAGCTGCGTCCTCCTCCAGCGGCGGTAACACTAGGGAAACTCGTTTCCGTTGGGGTTCGTCGGCGCGAGTTCCGCCACCGGATCTGCATCGTGCAACGGTTCTTCGGGGGACGGAGCTTCAGCTCCGTCATCACAACGCGCGCAACAGCGCGCCTCCTCTCGCGCTGCTTCACCCGCGCGATGTACTCGCCGTCGCCTTTCACGAATTCCCGGTTCGGACCACGAACCGGGATGCCGGTCCGGTGTCGGGACTCCGGGCGAGTCCACCGGACTCCGCAAACCGGAGCGCGCAGTTTCCGCGCAATGCCGGAACACGATTTACGAGTCACCAATCACTGCCAAGGGGGCGGAACGGTCAATCGACCTCGCGCACACGTAAGTTACAGAAAACAAACGACCGAGCACATGCAAGGGCGGAACTTCCCGGTGCATTTTCTTTTCCCAATTTTCCGCCAAAACCCAATCGCGCCAGCGCTTCGCAGTTTGCGGGGACGGAGCTCTAGCTCCGTCATAAAGAATCGCGGCGAAGCCAAACGCATTTCGCGCTGGTTCATCCGCGCGACGCATTTGTCTTCCACTACTCACCAATCACCACTTACCAATCACCGGCATCTACCCGGGGTCCCCGAAACGCTCGGCGTTTTGGGGTGGTTACCCGGAACAGTCACTCGAGTAGAAACGCTCCCATCTTCAACAAAACAAACGACCGCGTACCCGTCTACCCGGAACGTCCCGGCGCACACAAATTTTCGACGCATCTTCGCCCTCCGCTGTCACAATCGCGTCGCGAAATTACTGCAAACCCTCGATCCAGCAGCGGCGCGGTTTTGCGTTACAATGGTTTTGGAAGTTTCGGGGGAGACGGCATGATCCACCGCTTCGTCTTTCATAACGACCGTTTGTCGCCTGTCGAGGACGTTCGCCTGTCGCCCGGCCAATCCGGGTTGCTCAATGGCTGGGGCCTTTTCACCACCATGCGCGTTGTCGAAGGCATTCCGTTCGCCTTCGAGCGCCACTGGAAGCGCCTCGCGCATGACGCGCAGATCACCCGTTGTCCGCTCCCATTTGACGCGGAAAAAGTTCGCGACCAACTCGCCGAATTGCTGCGCGCCAATAACGTACGCGAGGGCTGCGCGCGCATCTACGTGATCAACAATCGCGCCGGCGGTTTCTGGCGCAGCGATGAGGACATGCCTGTCGCCGACCTGTTGATCTACTCCGCCGATCTGCCGCCCATTCGCCACGCCGTGCGCCTAGCCGTTCAAGAGCACGGGCGCCATGCAGCCTCGCCGCTCGCGGGCGTGAAAGTCACCTCGTGGCTCAACAACGTCTGGAATCTGGCCGAGGCTCAGCAAGCTGGGTGGGACGAAGTAGTCATGCTCAACGAGCGTGGCGAAGTTTCCGAATGCACCGCGGCTAATATTTTCTGCGTGCAGGAGGGCCGCGTCGTCACTCCGCCGCTTTCCTCCGGCTGCCTCGAAGGCGTCACCCGCAGTCTCGTTCTCGAACTCGGCCCCGCCGCCGGCATTGAAGTTGATGAGGGCATTCTCTTTCCCGAAGATCTCTATTGCGCGGATGAAGTCTTCATCTCGTCCACCAATCGCAACGTGATCGGCGTCGCGGAAGTCGGCGGCCACGCCATCCAAACTTCTCTCGGCCCGGTCACCAAACGCATCGACGAAGCCCTCGTCGCATACGTGCGCGACTACGTGGACGCGCACGCCGCCGTCTCGGGAAACCGCTGATGCGCATTTTTTGCGCGCTCCGGCACAAGCGCGATCAAGCCGCGCCAGAGTTTTTATTGCTCACGGTTATTCCCGGAGGTAAACGTTCATGACCGACTTGGCCAGCAAAAATTGCGTTCCGTGCCGCGGCGGAGTGCCTCCGCTCGCGGGCCAAGAACTCACGCACCTCTCGGAGCAACTGCCCGATTGGAAAGTAATCGACGGTCACCACCTCACCAAACTTTTCAAGTTTCCCGATTTCCGCCAAGCGCTCGCATTTGTCAACAAAGTTGGCGCTGTCGCCGAAGAGCAGGGGCACCATCCCGATATTTTGCTTTCGTGGGGCAAGGCCGAAGTCACCACCTGGACGCACGCCATCAACGGCCTAACCGAAAGCGATTTCATCCTGGCGGCGAAAATCGACCACCTCTAATTTTTCGAAACGATGCGCCCGTGCCGCCTCAAAACGCCCTCTTTGACTCCGCACCGGGACCCCTCTAGAATTGGGGAACGATGGGCTCCATTTCGCGCGGCTACGGCTACCGTTTCGACATCGGCGAATACTTCCCCCGCGCCGTTAAGACTCTCTGCATTGCCTGCGTCAGCGTTTTTCTCCTCCAGGAATTATCTCGACTGATTTACGGCGCCGCTGGCTGGGCCTTCTGGATCGACTGGTTCGGCCTGTCGCCCTACGCCACCGTCCACGGCTTGCGCATCTGGCAGCCGGTCACCTATCTGTTTCTCCACGACGGAATCTGGCACATCCTGATTAATCTCCTGTTTCTGGCGATGTTCGGCGCCGATCTGGAGCACACCTGGGGCGCGCGCCGCTTCTACATTTACTTCTTCTTGTGCGGAGCAGGCGCAGGGCTAATCGATGTTGCGGTGAAAACGATCATCGACCCGCATGGGATGGGCACCGCGTTGGTCCCCACGATCGGTTGTTCCGCCGCGATCTACGGGATCTTGCTGGCCAACGCAGTATTGCTGCCGCATCGTCGCGTGTGGATGTTCCCGCTGCCGGTCACTGTTTCCATGCGCATCTTCGTCATCATCATGGGTGCCATCGAGTTTTTTGGAACCATCGGCGATACCGGCGACAACATCTCGCACATCTGCCATCTGGGCGGCATGCTGGTGGGCTATATCTACCTGCGGCGCGGCTCGCATCTCTACAACTGGCGCAATGTACTCACCGATTGGAAGCAGCGCCGCCTGCGCAAGAAATTCGAAGTCTACGCACGCGAGAATCGCGACAAGCCGCCTTCGCGCCCGGACAATTGGATCAACTAGCTGCCTCTCGCGCGCCTCTTCTTTGCGCCGCGTTTCGTGCCGCCACTTGCAGATTTTAGTGCAGCGTTTTCGCCCACCTTCATCAGCCGCATCATGTTGGTGGTTCCGCGCGCGCCGAGCGGCGTGCCGGCTATGATTCCCACGATGTGCCCGCGCTTCACTACGCCCTCCTCGCGCAGACGAGCCTCCGCAATTCTGGCAAGCTCGTCGATGTAGCGAATACGATCGATGCGCCGCGGAAGCACGCCCCAATAAAGGCTCAAGCGTCTCCGCGTCTCCTGATTGGGAGAGAATCCCACGATTGGGGCGCGTGGCCGGTATTTGGAAACCAAGCGCGCCGAAAATCCGCTCTCGGTGAATACCGCCACCGCGGACATGCGCAGTTCTTCAGCGGCGTGGCAGATCGCTTCGGCCACCACTTCGCCGACGTGCAGCTCTCCGAAGCGCGCTGGACGCGGCAATTGCGTCACACTCGATTCCGCTTCGCGGATGATGCGGTCCATCATGGCCACCGATTCGATGGGAAAATTTCCCACCGCGGTTTCGCCGGAGAGCATTAGCGCGTCGCTGCCATCGAACACTGCGTTGGCCACATCAGAAGCCTCTGCGCGCGTGGGGCGCGGGCTGTTCTCCATCGAGTCCAACATCTGCGTGGCGGTGATCACCGGCTTCAGCGCGTTGCGCGCCCGAGAAATGATTTCTTTCTGCGCCACCGGGACTTTTTCGAGGCTCATCTCCACGCCCAGATCGCCGCGCGCCACCATCACGCCATCCGCGGCGCGGAGAATTTCGTCGAGATGTTCCAGCGCTTCCGGTTTTTCGATCTTGGCGATCACGGGTGTGGTTTTCCCGGCGCGCGCAATGGCTGCTTTCGCGGCGCGCACGTCCGCCGCAGTGCGTACGAAACTCAATGCGATAAAATCCGCGCCCAACTCCAGCGCAAATTCCAGGTCCTTGCGGTCCTTGGCGGTGAGCGACGGAACATTGAGCTTCGCACCCGGCAAATTGATTCCCTGATGCTCTTTCAGCACTCCGCCGTTTTCCACGCGGCAGCGCACGTCTTTACCGCGCACGCCGATCACGCGCAGGGCGATTTCGCCGTCGCTCAGCAAAATACGGTCGCCTGGATGAACGGAGCCGGGCAATGGCTGGAACGTGGTGCTCACCCCTTCAACATTGCCGGTGATGGCGCGAGTGGTGATCACGAACACCTGTCCGGTGCGCAGGCGCACGGGTGCGCCGCCTTCGAGCGCGCCGGTGCGAATCTTGGGTCCTTGTAAATCGGCGAGGATTCCGGTGGGTTTCTGGAATTTCGCGGAAGCGCGGCGGATCAGAGTCATGCGCCGTGCGTGTTCGGCGTACGTGCCGTGCGAGAAATTGAGGCGCGCCACGTCCATGCCCGCGCACATCAGACGATCGGTCATCTCCGGCGAGGAAGTAGCGGGCCCGACCGTGCAGACGATTTTGGCGCGGCGCCGCGTCATCGGGATCATCGCACCACCCGCGAATCGAGAGCTTTCTTAACGGCCGGACACTCCGATTGTGAAGCCGTATACCGCCGGGCCCGTGCCATCCTTTTTCCCCCTGGGGAATCTCAAAATCGAGAGACTGTGGAATTCGAATCTTAGCATTCCGGCACTCCGTCTGTGCGAATCTAGCCAACCCGGAGTTTTCTGGGATGCAATTGACCTCGGCAATTGACCGCGCGGGCCGGCCGTGGCAGCATGATTCAGGTGAATAGCAGGTGAGCAAGCACGCTTGGTTTCGCCTCATACTAATGGTCGTGCTGATCGCTGGCCTCGGCGTTCCGCCCGAGGTTTGGCCGGTGTTCGCGCAGCAAGAGGGGCCGATGAGCCCGCCTCCCGCGCAGCAGCCGGAACAGCCGCAGGCGCCCACTTCCGCGCCGGGCCAGTCTTCCCAGCGGCAGCCTCCGCCACCTTCGTCACCGCAGGCGGTGATTACCGTAAACTCCAACCTGGTGGACGTGGATGCGACCGTCACCGACCACGACGGCGACCTGGTGACCGGGCTGAAGAAGGAAAATTTCCGCGTGTACGACGACGGCCAGCTGCAGCAGATCAGCAACTTCGGCCCCACCGACGCGCCCATCACCGTGGTGATCCTGCTGGAATACAGCAGCACATTTTGGAATTATTTCGCGGCCCGCGGTGCTTACTGGGCCGATGGTTTCCTCCAACATCTGAAGCCGCAGGACTGGGTGGCGCTCAAAACATTCGACCTGAATACTCATCTGGTGCAGGACTTCACCCAGAACAAAAGCGAGGTGGACCAGGACATTCAGACCCTCGGCTTTCCGACGTTTCATGAAGAGGTGCTTTTCGACGCCGTGTATCAAACTCTCGACCAACTGCGCGATGTAAAGGGCAAGAAATCAATTCTGGTGATCGCCTCGGGATATGACACCTTCAGCAAACACAATCTGGACCAAATTCTTGACCGGCTGAAGGAAACCGAGGTGACCATTTTCTGCGTGGGAATGGGCGAGCAGGCGAACATGTACAACATGGGGCCCGACATTGGATACCTGCAGGCGAAAAACCAGCTGACTACTTTCGCGCGCATGACCGGAGGCTACGCGTTTTTCCCGGTGTTTGACGCTCAAATGCCGGACATTTTCAACACCGTGGCGCAGTTCCTCCGCTTTCAATACACGCTGGGATTCACGCCCACCACGCCTCAGGACGGCAAATACCACAAGGTCGTGGTGAAGATAGTCGACGATCAGGGCGATCCGATGAAGCTGCGCAATAAGAAGGGAAAGAAGCAGCCAGTGGACGTGTACGCGCGACAAGGATATATGGCGCCGAGCGCGTCCGCAGCAGGGAATTAGCTCCCGCGCTTCGCGCTGTCCCGCACAAAAGACCGCAGCAGCACGCGAGCCAGCCGCGTTTCATCGTGTCGGACTTTGCCGTCCTGCCGCAGCAATGCACCGGAAACGCAGCGAAGCCCCAGTTTTCCGAGCTCCTCATACGAAGGATCGACCGGTTCCGCTCCCTGCGCTGCATAGCGGCGCACCAGGCGCGGCGCAACGACTGCGTGGTTGATAACCGCGAAATCGAAAAGCCCCGGCCGGGTGTGTTCGTAGATGGCACGCACGTGATCGGCGATGCTGTAGTGGCGCGTTTCGCCGGGTTGGGTCATCAGATTGGCGATATACACGCGCGCCGCGCGCGATTTGGAAATCGCATCGAGAATTCCGGGCACCAACAGATTGGGCAGTATGCTGGTGTACAGAGATCCGGGGCCGACCAAAATCAGATCCGCCGCGCGAATGGCGCGAACCACTTCCGGCAAAGGGCGAACGCGGCGGGGCACCAGCCGCAGGCGCGCGATCGATTTTCGCGAGCGCGAGATTTTCGTCTCGCCGGGAACCACGGTGCCATCCTCCAACTCCGCTTCCAGTGTGACGTTCTGCGCGGTGGATGGATAGATGCGTCCGCGAATGGCCAGCACCTGCGCGGAAAATTGCACCGCCTTGGGAAAATCTCCGGTGATGTTGGTCAGCGCGGTAAGGAAAAGATTTCCGAAGCTGTGCCCGGCTAGGCCGCGACCGGTGGGGAAGCGGTACTGGAAAAGATTGCCGAGCAAATTCGGATCGGGCGAGAGAGCCACCAGGCAATTGCGAATGTCACCGGGAGGAAGCACGCTGTACTCGCGGCGCAGCCGGCCGGAACTGCCTCCGTCATCGGTGACGGTGACTACCGCCGTCAGGTCGGCGATGGGAAGTGCTGAATCGAGCTGGCCGTGTTCGGCGACGTGCTGCTTGAGCCCGCGGAGTACCGCGGATAAGCCAGTGCCGCCTCCAAGAGCCACAATGCGAACGGGCGAGCGCTTTTCCGAAACAACTCTCATGAAAACGGCTGCGGATTAACCAGTCGAGCCATCCCGTTCAGGGTAGAGCAGCTCGGTAAAACGAGGATCCTCCTGCAAAAACGAGAAATCTTCGTCGTTGCGGGCGTGATAGCGGTTCTCCGGCCGCAGCTGAATGGCCAGCTTCAGATTCTCCATGGCGGCATCAGCCTCGCCGGTCAGGCAATCCAGCGCGGCGATGGCGTAGACGATGTGGTCGGCTTTTGGGGCGGCCTTGCGAGCACGGTCCAAGTGCTCGCGGGCCTCGTCCCAGCGGCCCATGTTCATCAGCGCCACGCCCTGCGTGTAATGATCCTCCGCGGATTTCGGCGCGGGAGCCGCCGAGGGAGCGATACGCTGGGTGCACACGCGCAAGTGAACCTGAGCGCGGTCGTTGAGGTCCTTGGCCGGACCTTCCAGGACGCGCTCGAAGAGTTCTTTGGCGCGCGGCCACTTCTGCAGCTGGAAATGTTTGAGCGCGTCTTCGTAAAGTTTAAGTTGCTGTTGTTTGGCCACCGCGTCGGGATCTGGGAGGGGAAATTTTGGCTTTACTTCTGAAGCTAAGGCTTTTTTGCTCATAGACTTGGGTGCCTGGCGAGACGTATCCGTGCCCTTCGCCGCACGACGTTTCACAATAGACTCCGCAGGATCGCTAAGGCGCACTGTAGCAAAATTGCGCAAAAGAATCAAATGGCTGGGCGCGCACAGCCGGGCACGGCAGGCGCTGCCGGTTCCGTGCGGTTGAGTCAGCGCAATCGTGGGCGCAGCGATTCCGCCCACGCTTCCACGCCGCTGAGCGGCAGGATTTTGATGTGCTGGTCCTCGAAGAGCCGCATGATGAACTGATGGCGCGGATTTTCGGGCGACGGCGCGACTTCGGTGATGGCCGAAAATTCCACGTGTTGGGCGCGCGCGCGAATGCGCTCGGCGGTGTAGGCCAATACTTTCGCTTGCGAGTAATCTCGCGCCAGCGGAATGGCGTGCAGATATCCCCGCGTTCCGTTGTAGCGGTAGGAATAATCGATGCGGAACGGGTCTCCCGGTTGCGTGAATTCATCCACGCGCACGCTGCGCTGGAGCTTTTCAAGAATGCGGCGGCGCCTGAAAATGTCGTTGAGCCGCGAACGAATCCAGTTCTTGGTGCTTTCCACCACGCCGCCGCGCGCGCGGGAGGGAAGCGCGACGTGCTCGTGGTAGAGGCGGTCCATTTCGGCGTCGAAATTTTCGGCCAGCACGGCGCGCTGGGGGCTGAACTGCAGCACATTTGAAAGCGATTGCTCAAGTTTGTTGAGGTATGCGCTGACTTCGGTTTCCGAGCCGCGCAGGCGCGCATCGAATTCGGCCGGCAGCGCGCGCAGCAGGGTCTCATCGGCCGCTGGATGCAGCCGCCGCACGCGCGCGAATTCGGACGCTTCCTCCACCAGGCGCATGGCGCGCCGCGCTGCCGCAGATTGCTGGGAGTCGCCGGGAATCTCCTCGAGGAACACGCCGATGTTGACCCACTCATCGCGAATCAGATTGGGCGTGTAACGCAGAATGCGATACCGAAGCGTGTTTAATTTTTCGTCGGGCATGGGTCACTTCCAGTTTGGGAATGGCTGGGCCGAAGACTTCCAGGCCTGTACGATCAAATCCCGCACGCGCGGGCGGCGCCGCAGCAACTGCTCGATCATCTGCTCCAGCGCGTCCGTATCGGATCCGTACCACTCCGGAGGAATCTCGCCGGCAATTTCTCCCAGCACTGCCCCGTCCAGGCGCGTTTCCACGCGCGTGAGCCACGGCTCGAAAGATTCCATGCAGCGAATCGATTCGTACACGCGGTGCCGTGCGTAAATGCCGCGCAGCGGGCCGTCCGGGAAATTCCACTCGCACGCGTTGAAACAAAAACCCTGATCGATCATTTGGGCCCGGTAGAAGGGCTCGCCAGCCGAGCGGAAGAAGATTGCTTGCCGCCCGTTGGTGTTGCAGGTCCATTTATCGAACACGAAGGCTCCGCAAAAGTCGGCGAGGTTAGGCACCTCGCGCAGCTGCTCGTCCGGCAAAAAATCAAAGACCGCTGTTTCGGCCGGAGGGCCCGGATAGCGCGAGCCGAATTGCAGCCCCGCGTGGCAGCGCGTCCGCCCGCGCCCCAACTCGATCACCAAATCGTCGGTCTGCTCGATTACTTCCTGGCGTACTTCGACCACCGCTGCTTCCGGTGTGGGAAGCCCCATGCGCGCCGCCAGCCTGGTTCCAAGCAAGTCATTCACCAGAATCCGCGCACCCTGCGGATTATTCCGGAATTTCACCACGTAATAGCCGTCGTCCGCACAGCGCATCAGCTGCGATTGGGCTCCCCCGCGCATTCTCCGTATCTGTTCGACGGCCAACGGCATCGCGCGCGTATGCTAGCGATGCTTATAGAGTGCCGCAAGGGGAAAACCAAAAGCCATTTAGGCCAGCGTGGTGCACAGAGGGCTGTGCCGGATCGGAGCGTCCGACTGGAACCAGATCGGAGCAAGAAGGGCGGCGAACAACTGCCTGCCACGAATGAAAAAAGGGGCGGTCGCTCAAGCCATCCCGTGCGATTGATTCACGCGATTGATTCACGCGATTGATTCACGCGGCTAACTCACGCGGCTAACTCACGCGATGACTCGTGCGACCGCCTAAAATGCGGGGAGCTCCCGTATTGCTAGCGAAAGGCGAGGACAGCGTCCCTGTGGCTAGCGCCGCTTGCGCCCGCCCTTTTTCGCAGCCTTCTTCGGCTTCGCTTTGGCTTTCGGCTTGGCCCTGGGTTTTGCTTTGGGTTTTGCTTTGGGCTTGGCTTTCGCCTTTGGTTTCGGGGCCGGTTTCTTGGCTTGCGGCTTGGCCGCTGGCCGACGCGCTGGCGCCGGTGCGGCAGCCTCGGCGTCCTCTTCGTCGTCAGGCTCTTCCTCGACTATAATTTCTTCGACTTCCACCACCTCGGTCGGCCGTTCCTGCCCTTCCTCTTCTTCGTCCCAGCCGGGCAGCTCGTCGTCGTCTTCGTCGTTCATCTTCGCGTAGAACATGTACTCCTCCGTGGTTCGGGGGCTTTAGAACAGCCACTTGGTCCTTCGCTGCATATAAGCGGGTTCTCTGAAATTTGTCAAGGCGGAAACCGGGGCGCATCCGAACGCTCGAATGCCCCTGGTGAAAAGTCCTAGAAGTGTGCCGGATCAGCTAGGAATTGCCTCAGGCAGGCCCGGAATGGAGTACCCGAACGCCAGGAATACCGCGGGAGGATTCAAGTGGTGCGAAAAACGGCGGGAGTTTATCAGCGTTCGATGCTTAGGATATCGCCGGCTTCCAAGCCTCTCGCGGCCAGGAAGGGATTCCACGCGCGCAGGGCCGAAATGGTGGTCTGATATTCGCGCGCGATGGAATAGAGCGTCTCGCCCGGCCGGACGTGATGCGCAACCGTCTCGGAGCGTGAGTGTGCCACCGCTCGGGAGGAAGCATTTCGCAGTGTGGCATGCTCGATGCGGCGGGAGTGGTCGTTGGACTCTGCTTCGGCTGTTTCGCGATGGGAATATACGCGCAGCCGCGCCCCCAGCCGGATATCGTTGCCGCGCAAATGGTTCCATTCGCGCAGGTCTGCAACGGTCACGTGGAAGCGTTCGGCGATTCTTCCCAGCGTATCGCCCCGCTGAACGCGGTAGAGCACCATTTCCGGCGCGGCTGGTGTCGGGATGTCAAGGACGAGCCCCGCCGGAACGGCCGCATCTGCCTGCAAGTGATTGGCTTGTTCGAGCGCCGAGACGCTGATCCGAAACCTTCGCGCGATGTCCGGCAAAGTTTCTCCATCGGCGGCTGCGTGAAGGCGCCAGCTGGTCCATTTGTCCTCGGGGACCTGCTGGATGTCCTGCTCGAAACTTTGCTTCGTTCCCGCGGGAATATTCAAGACGAAATCCTGCTGATTGGGCGTCAGATCGTGAAGCAGTTCGGGATTGAGCGTATGCAATTCATCGGGATCTACTCCGGCCGCATCCGCCGCCAGACGCAAGCTGATCTGATGATCGAGCGTGATCTTTTCGGTCAGCAGCGGTTTCTCCGGATCGACCTGCACTCCGTAAAGCCCCGGATCCTTGGATACCAGTGCCAAGGCGATAATGATGGGAACGTAGTTCTGCGTCTCCACCGGCAGAGCGCGCATTTTCTGCAGCCGCCAGTAATCGGCGTAGCCGGTGCGCTGGATGGCGCGCGCCACGGTTAGCGGACCGCCGTTGTAGGCAGCCATCACCAGATACCAATCGCCGAACATGCCGTACAGGTCGCGCAGGTGCTCGGCTGCCGCGCGAGTCGCCTTGATGGGATCGCTGCGCTCGTCAATCCAGTAGCTGCGCTCCAGATCGTATTCTTCGCCGCGGAAAGGCATGAATTGCCAGATGCCGCGCGCTCCGGCCCGCGACACCGCGTCCGGTTGGAAAGCGCTTTCCGCCTGTGCCAGATAGATCAGATCCTGTGGCACGCCCTCCTGCTTCAGGACGCTCCGAATCATGGCGCTGTAGCGCCCACCGCGCTCCAAACCACGCTCGACGATTGCCCGGCCCCGCGGCGTGGTGAAGAAGCTTAGGTAGCGCAGGACCGAATCGTTCACAGTAAGCGGCAGATCGTGTTTCACGCTGATGAGTTCCGATTCCGCCTTCATGGCGAGGCGCGGATCGGCGGCTGGCAGGGTGAGGTCGTCGATTTCATCGATCGGCGCGGGCGCAACCGGCGCTTGGGTTTCGGTCTGTTGGTCGGCTACCGCGACGTTAATCTCGTCAGGACTGACTTCCTCGCCCAACTCATCGAAAAGTTTTGATAGCCGCGGGTCGGCGTCGGCCTGGAAACCGCTCTTCACAATAAGATTCACGGCCTGATCGAAATTGGTTTGAGCCTGCTCGTTGTTGCCAGCGTTCTCCTGCTGAACTCCAGCGTCGTAGCTGGACTGAACTTCGGCGACCAGAATATCGATGGCCGGCCGCGGGTCTTCTGCAATCGGCGCCTGGTAAAGCGGATTGGCAGGCAGCGGCAAAGACATCGTGGCGTACGCAGGCATTGCCATGGGCGCTGGCGCCGGAGGCTGCACCCTCACGACCTTGGTCGACTCGTTGCATCCGGCCACGGCCAGCGTTCCCGCTATGAATACTGCCCAGATTGCCGTTTTGCGTTTCATAGTGTTTGTTCAACTCTCTCCGGGTACGCTAATGCAAATCCGGGGCCGAAGCTGCCGACCCTGCAACGCAATCGATTTCAGAACTTCACCCTGCGGTAGCAGGAATCTTACGAAGGACTTAGACCGGGGTCAATGGAACGTCCGTAATAGACATAGACCGATGTAGACAAAGAGTACTAGGACCATCTGCTGTGCCAAACTTATTCTGCTGCACCCATCCGGCACATGCCGTTGCCGAGCCTACACCCGAAGCGGCCCTCCTGGAAATCCCTTTTTCACCCGAATACGTTGGGCCGTCGGTTATGCGAGCGCCTGACGCAGATCGTCAATTAGGTCGGTCGCGTCCTCCAATCCCACGGATACGCGAACTGTTCCGGGTTGCACGCCTGCCCCACGCAACTCGTCTTCGGACATATTCACGTGCGAGGTATAGATCGGCAGAACCACCAAAGACTCCGTACCTCCCAGGCTCGCAGCCAGCAGAAAAAGCTGCACTCGGTCGCAGAAGCGCCTGGCCGCAGTCAAGCCGGCTTTCGGGCCGCCTTTCGGCTCAAACGCCATCATTGCTCCAAAATGGCTCATCTGCCGCTTTGCCAGTGCGTGGTCCGGATGCGATGCGAGTCCCGGGTAGTGCACGCGGGCGACTTTGGGATGCTTAGCCAGAAACTTCGCAACCTTCATTGCCGTCTGGCACTGGCGTTCCACGCGCACTTCCAGCGTCTTCATGCCGCGGATCAACAGAAACGCCGCCTCGGGATCCATGCTTCCGCCAAGTTCGGCGACCGTCCCGCGCACGTGGCGAATCAACGCAGCGCTGCCCGCCGCCGCGCCAGCGATCACGTCCGAATGTCCGGAGAGATATTTCGACCCGCTGTGCAGCACCAGGTCGAAGCCCATGGTCAGTGGCTTCTGCAGCACCGGGCTTGCGAACGTGTTGTCCACGATCGAAATCAGGCCCCACTCCTTGGCGAACGCCGCAGCCTTGCGCAAATCGACCAGACGCAGCACGGGATTGGTGGGTGTCTCCACGTACAGAACTTTCGTGCGCGGACTCACGATGCGCTCGATTCCCGCGAGGTCAGCTTCCACGAAACGCACCGTAATGCCGAGCTTAGGCAAAAAATCGCGTAGCAGACGATAGCTTCCGCCGTAAATCTGGCGCGTGGCGATTACTTCGTCACCAGCGCGCAGCAGCGAAAGCAGCGCTCCGGAAATCGCGGCCGATCCCGAAGCGGTCACCACGCAAGCCTCGGCGCGTTCGAGAGCTGCAATCTTTTTCTCAGCGATGGTCAGCGTGGGATTTCCGCTGCGCGTGTAAATGTACGCCGAGGTTTTTCCCTCGGACAGCAGCTTCATCGTTTCCGTGCTGTCGAAGGTAAAGTTCGAAGTCCGCGCGATGGACACTCCCACCGGCACGCCCACACCAGTGCGCTCCTCGCCCGCGTGGATGGCCAGAGTGGCATCGCCCAGGCGCTTCGATTTCATAGGCTTTTTCATTGGCCAACAGCATTACGCGCGCTGGGCCGGATCGCAAGCGCCAAATTGGAGTACACTGACACATCCTTGCAGCCGCTCGCGTAGTAAACACCGATGCGAATCAATCTTGGCGCAACAATCCAAATTTGCTGGCTCATTTTCCTGGTGTATTGGATTGCCGCCGCGTTTAGCGTCAATCGAATGCGCAGCAGGGAACCGGCGGCGCAGCGGATTGGTTATCTTCTGCTGATCGTCGTTTCGCTGATTTTGTTCAATGCCGATCCGCGGTATTTCGGCCCTCTAAACCTGCGCTTCGTTCCCCGCTCGTATTGGATCGCATACGCGGGCACGCTCCTCACCGCCGCCGGAATCGGATTTGCCATTTGGGCGCGCAATCACATTGGAAGGTTCTGGAGCGCCAGCGTGGCCATTCGCGAAGATCACCAGCTGATTCGCACGGGCCCGTATTCGCGCATTCGCCACCCTATCTACACGGGGATTCTTGTGGCCTTGGCGGGTACCACGCTGGCGGTAGGGACGTATCGCGCCGTTCTGGCATTCCTGCTGATCCTGGCCTCGCTCGTTTTCAAAGCGCGCCTCGAAGAGGCGCTGCTCACCCGCGAATTCGGCGCGGCGTTCGACGACCACCGCTGCCACACCGGCTTCTTCCTGCCCCGCGTCTCTTAACGATAACTTCGCGGCTCGAATTTGCGATGCTACCGCCGTGCATCGGGTAAAATAATCGGCGATGAATCTTCGCGAGCGCTTCCGCTGGGTTTTGCGCATGTCGATGCTGGCGTTCATCCTCGCTTCGGTAGCGTTTCTGAGCGCGCTCACCGCCATGCGCATCGCCATCCGCGGCCGCGAAGTGGTGATGCCCGATCTGGCAGGGGTTTCCGTCGACCAGGCGCGGCAGATGCTTCAGGGACGCGGCGTCGGCGTGACCATAGAAGATCGCATCTATAGCCACTATCCAGTGGATGACATCGTGCGGCAGAGTCCGCTGCCAAATATGAACGTCAAGGTGGGCCAGCGCGCCCATGTCGTTTTGAGCCTCGGCCCGCAGAAGGTCACTGTGCCGCAACTCGAAGATTCCAGCCTCCGCGCCGCGCAAGTGCAGCTTCTCCGCGAAGGGCTGCAAGTGGGCGAAGTGTCTAGTCTGTACCTGCCCTACACCGACGCCGATACCGTACTGCAACAGGACCCCGCGCCCGGCTCGACCGGCGCCATCAATCCGCATGTCAACGTACTGGTTACGCTTGGCCCGCGTCCTCCCGCGTACGTGATGCCGGCCCTCACAGGCCTTTCGTTCGCAGAAGCAGCCGCGAAGCTTTCCGCCGCCGGGCTGAAAATTGCAAAGGTGGTACCGGCAAATTCCCCGGGCGCGGCCAAGCAAACCGTGCTCGATCAAACTCCGGCGCGCGGCAGGCGCGTGGACGACACGACGCCCATCGATTTACAAGTGGCGGAATAGCCTTTCCGCCTCGATTTACTCTAGGCCAGCTTCCCACCCGGCTGTGCTAGAATCCGCGAGATTGTTATGACGTTTGCACCAATCGAGATCGCCCCTTCGATTTTGGCCTCTGATTTCAGCCGCCTCGGCGAGGAGCTGCGCGCCGTGGAGCAGGGCGGCGCGGACGTGGTCCATGTCGACGTGATGGATGGCCATTTCGTCCCCAATATTTCGATCGGGATTCCGGTGGTGGAGTCTTTGCGCAAAGCAACCCGCCTGCCCCTGGACGTGCATCTCATGATCGACCGGCCCGAACGCTACATAGAGGAGTTCGTTCGCGCGGGCGCCCACCGCGTGCTGGTTCATCAGGAGGCCACTCCTCACTTGGATCGCGCGCTTTCCATGATCCGCGAGTGCGGGGCGCAAGCCGGAGCGGTGATCAACCCCTCGACTCCGGTGGTGATGCTCTCAGAGGTTCTCGATAAGGTGGATACGGTGCTGGTCATGTCCGTAAACCCCGGCTTTGGCGGACAGAAATTCATCCCCATCGCCTTTAGCAAAATCCGGCAGCTTGCGGAATGGCGGGCGCGCTATAATGCCGGTTATCGAATCGCGGTCGACGGTGGCGTCGAACTGCACAACATCGCCCAGCTGGCCCAGGCGGGCGCCAACACCTTCATCGCAGGGACTGCGATCTTTCATACGCCGGATGCGGCGGCAGCCACTCGCGAATTGCGCTCTGCGGCTACCAACGCCTTGCGCCAGCGGGTATAAGGAATAGGACGAGCCATGATGAAAAAGCGCTATTGCCTGATCGCCCTTTTGATAGCGGCCATGGCTGGTTCGGTCGTCGCGCCCGCATACGCCAAGGACAAGATCAAAGTCATCAAGGAAAAGCACAAGAAGCACAAGCAGACGCAGTCGCAAAATATCGAGGTGGCCGCGGAACCGGACAAGATCCTTTACGAGCGGGCGTTGGATTCGCTCAAGCATTCGAAATACACCGAGGAGCGCCTCGAGCTGCAGACGCTGATCAACACCTATCCGGATAGCGAATACCTGGCTAAGGCGAAGCTGGCCATCGCTGATTCATTTTATAAGGAAGGCGGCGTCGTCTATCTTACGCAAGCGATCGATGCCTACAAGAGCTTCATCGTTTTCTTCCCGTTCCTGGACGAAGCGCAGTACGCGCAGATGCAAGTGGCCCTGTGCCACTACCACATGATGTTGAAGTCTGATCGCGACCCCACCGAAGCGGAATCCGCGGAGAACGAGCTCCAGGAATTCATTTTGAAATATCCACAGAGCCGCCTGCTTCCTGAAGCCGAGCAGAACTTGCGCAACGTGCAGGAAGTAATCGCGGATGGCGAGTACAAGATCGGACGCTTCTATTATATGAAGCCGGATTATCCTGCCGCTGCCGCGCGCCTGATGGATGTCGCCGAGCACTATCCGCTTTATAGCGGGAGCGACGACGCGCTTTGGATGCTCGGCAATATCTACATGATCGATCGGAAATACACGAAAAACGAAGACGTAAAGAACAAGTGGGCTGATTACGCGGCTAAGTGCTACAGCCGGATCTTACGCGATTACCCGCTCTCCTCACATGCGGCCGACGCCAAGGCGCAGTTGAAGGCCATGGGCATGCCGGTTCCGTCTGCGGATCCGCATGCGTTGGCGCGCATGCAGCGCGACCAGCTGTTCGAAAAGAAACACCATGAGTTCGCTCTGCTGAAGTGGCCTAAAGAAATGCTGGAGTCTCGGCCGGACGTCTCCGATGCCGCCCGCGTGGGGCAGCCGGACCTCGCTCCTCCTGACGACGCGATATCCGCGACGGATGTTTTGAATCCCAAAGAGGCGCCGGCCCCGACGTTTACCTTAGCGGCTGCGCCGGTTGCTGCAAGCAGCGCGGATAATTCGGCCGGAGACGCAGTGCCTATCAACGCCGAGCCGCAGTCCGAAGTGGACGATACTCCGACCACAACTGCCGGAGCGCAGATCATCTCTACGGGCGCAGATCCATCCGATTCGACCAGCACGAACTCGACGCCAGCCGCACCGGCTGCACCGGACACGAACCCTGCTCCCGGAACGGCGACTCCTAGCGTATTGGCCCCAGTGGGAACGGATACCGGAACAAACGCGGTGGGCAATTCCGCCACGTCGGGCGCATCAACCAGTAAAGGCGATGCCACCACGAGCGATGAAACCCCGGCGCCTACAAGCGCACCTCCTCAAACCCAGCCCAATACTGGTACGGCTGCGAATGCCAAGCCAGCTGCCCAGCCAAAGGCCAGCAAAAGCGATCCGAAAACTGAGTCCACCAGCAAGAAAAAGCATGGCCTGCATAAGATCGTGCCCTGGTAATTAGCCGCTTACCCCCTGCTTACGACTGTAGCAACTGCCCCCGTTGACTTCGTTGACGCTCGCCGGTTGTAGTGTTGCAATAGGTCTGCGTGCGGACCGTTTCTCGTCCGTGGGGGATTGCTTCGCCAGGGGAATTCCGTGCCAAAGGTTTTAGTAGCCGACGACAACTCCAATATTCAGAAGATGGTCGCGCTCGCGCTGGAAGAGCGCGGGATCAGCGTGACCGCGGTAGGCAATGGTGAGGCCGCCGTGCGCCGCATTCCCGATCTCGATCCCGACCTGGTGCTGGCGGACATCTTCATGCCGGTTCGCAACGGCTACGAAGTCTGCGAATTCGTCAAAAAGGACGAGCGCTTTGCGCACGTTCCAGTGATTTTGCTTGTCGGTGCGTTCGATCCCTTGGATGAAAAAGAAGCGCGGCGTGTGGGCGCTGACGGTGTCCTGAAAAAGCCCTTCGTTCCGCCCGATCCTTTGATCGCCATGGTCACTTCGGCACTGGAGAAAAATCCGCGCGTGGCCGCGGAACTCGCCAAGGCCAAAGAAGCAAAGCTGGCGCCTCCCGAACCTGAGCCGTTGCCGAGCGTTGATCTCTCCGTGCGGCCGGAGCCCAAGCCGCTTCCCGAATTTCCCGAGCCGACAGCCGAGGAAGCTGCTCTTATCTATGGAATGGGCAAGGGCCATCGCACGCTGAAAGATGATGAGCCCGGCATGGAAGCTGGGCCACCCGCTCCCAAGCTCGATCCGAACATCCGTGCGTCGGACGAGGAAGAAGCAGACGAAGCCTCCACATCAGCCGATTGGCGCCGCTCGGCCATGAACATCGAAATTCCCGAAGATGTCGCCAACAAGCCGGCGATTGCGTCTATGGACGATCTGGAGCCGATCAGCTTCCCATCCGAGAAGGATTATCCGCCACGGCATGTTCGCGGGCCCGAGCCGGACGAGGAAGTGCAACCGGCCGTGGTGAGCGATTTTGCGATGAGCTCCAATGGCTTTTCGTTGCGGCAAATCGCAGAGCCGGACGCCAAACCTGCTGCGAAAACAAAGGCGAGCTCGGTGGCCTCGGAACTATCGTTGCCTTCCGAGCCCGAACCAGCGCCGCCGATGGGCTTGCATCCGGTTGAGGATTCCGCAGCTTCGTCGACAAAACTTCCGGACCCGAATTCCACCGCCGTGGGTGGGCACTGGCTCGATGCGGTTGCCGCGTCACAAACGGGAACGAGGACCGGCGATTGGATGGATGCGCTGGTCGGAAGTTCAGCTGAACCGCAGACCGCAGCGGTCGCAGAATCTCATCCGCCAACGGAAAAGCAGCGTGTGATTGAGCCTGAAGTGGAATTAAGCAGCGCTTCGGCGGATACGGAAGAAGTACCTTCTGCCGAACCGCAAATGGCGGCGGTTTCGCCGCTGCAATCGGTTCAACTGCATGTGGCCGAGCATCACGAAACCGATTCGTTTTTCGCGGACGAAGCTCCTGCGCAAGAACAGCAAGACGAGGAAATAACAGTTCACGCCAGCGAGGCCGCGCCTACTGACTTTTTCGCGAAGGCTGCCGCGGGCGCTGATCGAGAAATCGAAACTGAGGCGGACGATTTGCAGCCGTCTGCCGCGCTGAAGGATCCCGCTCTGGTTGAGCCGCCTGCCGTTCACGTTACGCCCGAGCCGCTGCTCGTCGACGAAGAGCCCAGCATGCCTTCGAGCTACGGAACGCCGGTTGAAGAAACCGCGCCGCTGCATTCGTTTTTCGCGCCGGCTGCCGAAGCGCCCGCGGATATGGCTACGCCTGCTGCTACCGCGCAAATCAGCACCGCGGAATTTTCCATTCAGCCGGTTTCGGATGCCTCCGCGGAATCAGCGGATGAAGGCCCGGGCGAACGCATTCCGACCATGCCGCCGCCGAGTCGCGAGTCACTGTTGCACATTCCATTTTTGACCCCGCCGCCCTCATTCCTTGCGGAAATGAGCCGCAGTGAAGCGCAGGACGCGCACGCGGCGGCCGATGCCGCTACCGTTGACACCGTGGTGCAGAAAGTACTCGAAAAACTTCAGCCGCAGATTCAGGAACTGCTCTCGCAGGGCCTGCTGAAGCCGTTGGTCGAAAATCTTCTCCAGCACGAGCTCGAGAAGAAGCGCTAATTTCCCTCAAGTTTGCCTCTGGGCATTCCGGCGAGCTTTGCGCCAAGCAATCTCTTGTCGCTTTATCTTCTCTCCGATTGAAAACTTTGCTGCCCGTTTCCGACCCCCGAATCGTCTTGGGTTCGTCGCTCGCAGTTGCCGCTAATCCGTTTCCCTTGAATGACATGTACGTTAGTACGGTCCAAAATGAACCTTCTGTACCAGAGACGCACACGCCTCGTCCTGGGACTATAGGCTCGACGGGCAGCCGATAGCGCGCCGCAGGCTCCGCGATCGGCTCCAGCTAGCGCACTCTCGCAGGGCAGTTCGGCAGATCGCGCGAGCCGCTCGTCCCGGATACCCCGCAGTATCGGCCCCCAAAACTAGCGAGCGTTTACTTTACTGAGGAGATTGCAGATATGAGCGCACAGGAAAATCCACTCATCGGGGTCTGGCGGCTGGTTTCTTCGCAAGCCACCGTCTCGGACAATGGAAAGACCGAGGTCTATAACACCAAAGGGCCGAAGGGCTACCTCATTCTCACTCCTTGGGAGCGCATGATGACGGTGAGCATTGGCGGCGACGGCGATCGCAAAAAGGTTCCCACCAGCGATGCCGATCTTTCCGAGCTGTGGAAATCGCTGCTGGCCTACACCGGCAAATTCCGCGTGGAAGGCGACCATTTGGTCACCACCGTGGACGTCGCCTGGTACGAGCTGTGGACCGGAACCGAGCAGCGCCGCAAGTTCGAGCTGGATGGCGACACGCTGACCATCGTCACCAAGCCGCAACCCATCGGCGGCGTCGGCGAACGCGCCAACGCGCTGGTCTCATGCAAAGTCATCTGGGAACGCGAAGAGTAAGCCCTCGCTTCGCAGTTTTCGCACTGCCGGCCGCGCACACCCGCCAGGATCGCGCGCCGGCAGCCGGCGTTTGTAATAACTGCTTCAAACCTGATTCCAATCGAGTCCCCACTTCTTCCGCTGATTGACGCCCACCGCGCGCGCCCCGTATATTCGTAATTTGGCTTCTGCTGTAATTTCAAATCCATCCATAGGATACGAATGCCCCGCGAAATCCCCAAAGCCTACGAGCCGCAGGAAATAGAAGAGCGCTGGGCCAAAGCCTGGTACGACGAGCAGCTTTTCCGCGCCGAGAATTCCGGCAACGGCCCGGCGTTTTCGATTGCGCTGCCGCCTCCCAATATCACCGGCTCGATCCACATTGGCCACCTGCTGGAACACACGCAGATCGACATGCTAGTCCGCTGGCACCGCATGCGCGGCGATCGCACGCTCTGGCTTCCGGGCATGGACCACGCCGGCATCGCCACGCAATACGTGGTGGAGCGCCAGCTCGCGGAACAAAAGCTACGCCGCCAGGATCTTGGCCGCGACGAATTCGAGCGCCGCGTGTGGAAATGGAAAGCCGAAAGCGGCGGCGCCATCAAGGGACAGATGATTCGCCTGGGCGCTTCTTGCGACTGGACGCGCGAGCATTTCACCCTCGAGCCGCAGCTCTATCGCGCCGTTCTGGAAGCGTTTCTGCGCCTTTATCGTGAAGGCCTGATCTATCGCGGACGCTACATCGTCAATTGGTGCCCGCGCTGCCAGACGGCCATCAGCGATCTGGAAGTGGTTCACCACGAGCGCACCGGAGAAATCTGGAGCATCCGCTATCCAGTCGCGGGCTCGAACGAATCGATCGTTGTGGCCACGACCCGCCCGGAAACGATGCTGGGCGATACGGCCGTCGCCGTCCATCCGGATGACGAGCGCTACAAGCATCTGGTCGGCAAAAAAGTGATTCTGCCGCTGATGAATCGCGAGATTACCATCATCGCCGATTCCTATGTGGACCGCGAATTCGGCACCGGCGCGGTGAAGATCACGCCCGCGCACGATCCCAACGACTTCGAAGTGGGCAAGCGCCACCACCTGCCCGAAATCGAAGTGATGACCGCCGACGGCCACATGAACGACGCCGCCGGGAAATACGCAGGTCTCGAACGTTTCGCCGCCCGTGCGCGCATTGTTGCCGACCTGAAAGAGCCTGGCTTGCTCGAAGGCGTCAAGGAACACCCTCACGCTGTCGGCGTTTGCGACCGTTGCAAATCGATTGTCGAACCGCGCATTTCCACGCAGTGGTTTTTGAAAATGAAGCCGCTTGCCGAGCCTGCGAAACAAGTGGTTCTCGATGGGCTGATCGAAGTCGTTCCCGACAATCAGCGCACCATCCTGCTGCAATGGCTCGATAACATTCGCGATTGGTGCATCTCGCGCCAGCTCTGGTGGGGACATCGCATTCCCATCTGGCACTGCGACGCGTGCAGCGAAATGGTCCCGGCGTTGAACTCGAACGTCGAAATCGTGGACGGCCACGCGCGCGCCGCGGGCGTCCCCAAGCTATGCCCGAAATGCGGCGGCGCGAAGCTCACGCAGGATACCGACGTGCTGGACACCTGGTTCAGCTCGTCCCTGTGGCCGTTTTCCACGCTCGGCTGGCCCGACGAAACGCCCGATCTGCGCACCTTCTATCCCACCAGCCTGCTCGTCAGCGGCTACGACATTCTTTTTTTCTGGGACGCGCGCATGATCATGATGGGCCTGCATCTGACGGGCGGCTCCGCGCCCAAGGATCGCGTTCCTTTTCGCCGCCTCTATCTGCACTCGCTGGTGCGCACCGCGGAAGGCGCGAAGATGTCCAAGACCAAAGGCACCGGTATCGATCCGCTGCAGATGACGCAGCAATATGGCACCGATGCGCTCCGCTACATGCTCGCCAGCATGGCCGCGCCCGGCACGGACATTATCTTGAGCGAAGATCGCATCCTTGGCGCGCGCGCCTTCGCCAATAAAATCTGGAACGCCGCGCGCTTTCTCTTCGTCAATCTCGACAAGGTCGAATCGGTGGGGCTTTCTTCCGACCCGACTGCGGGATTGCCCGCCGGCGGCGCGATATTCACTCTAGATGAGCTAGCCGCGCCGGAAATTCGCGCCAAGGCGCCGTATCCGGTTCCCGGTGAAGGCGCGCTGGCCCATCGCTGGATTTTTTCGCGCCTAGCGGCCGTCAGCGCGCAGGCCGGCGCGGCACTCGATGGCTTCCGGTTCCACGAAGCCTGCCAGTCGATTTACCAATTTTTCTGGGGAGATTTCTGCGACTGGTACATCGAGTGGGTGAAGCCGCAGCTCACTTCTTCCGATCGCGCGCTGGCCATCGCCGCCTGGCGCAATATTTTCGCCGCGCTCGATGCGGCGCTGCGCCTGCTCCATCCGGTGATGCCATTCCTCACTGAAGAACTGTGGCACCGCCTGCCGCAGCCCGAAGGCGCTCGCTCCATCGCTCTCGACAAGTTTCCTGAATCGCGTGCCCACTGGGTCGATGCGTCAGCGGACGATTCGATGGCCATCTTGCAGGAGATCGTCGTTGCGGCGCGAAATATCCGCGCGGAAATGAAGCTCGACCCAAGGAAAAAAGTCGCTGCCGACTTGTTTGTCACGGGCCCCATGCGCCGCACGCTCGTGGAGGAAAATATGGACGCGATTCTCCGCCTCGCTTCGCTTTCAGATCTGCGTGTGACGTCAGGCCACCCTGGTGCGGCAATCGCGAGCGATAGCGGCGTCGTCGTGCGCTCGACCTCCGCTTTCGATTTAGGCATCGCTTATGGAGAGGCCATCGACAAGCCGGCTGAAATCGCGCGGCTGAAGAAGAAAATCGCGGAACTTGAGAAAGATATCGAGTCGAAGCAGAACCGCCTCGCCGATCGGAGTTTTACCGGCAAAGCGCCCGAGAAAGTGATCGACGCTTTGCGCGCCACGCTGGAAGAGCGCCAGTTGGAACTCAGAAAACTGCGCGAACGCCTGCGGCAGCTGGAAAAAGATCCAGATTAATTTGCCGCCACGAGCGCACGCGCGCCTGACGAGAGTAGCGGGATATTGGTAGTCGGCGTACACTTTGCGTTGGGGGAACGAACAAAATGAAGGGTAGCCAGAAGGTTATCGACGCTCTGAATGATGCGTTGCACGAGGAACTCACCGCCATCAATCAGTATTTCCTGCACGCTGAAATGTGCGAGAACTGGCACTATCACCGCCTCGCCGATCTGATTAAGAAGCAATCCATTGGCGAGATGAAGCACGCCGAGGAGATCATTGAACGAGTCCTCTTCCTCGACGGCAGTCCCAATCTGACCAAGCACATCGACCTGACCGTCGGCAAAAACGTCAAGGAGCAGGTGGAAAGCGATCTGAAGCTGGAAGTGAATGCCGTCGAGATGTACAACCGCTTTGCCGAATTGGCGCGCACGGAGAAGGACAACGCCTCGCGCGAGCTATTCGAGCGCCTGCTGAAAGACGAAGAAGAGCACGTCGATTGGCTGGAAGCGCAGGTCCACCAGATGAACGAGCTCGGCTACGAGCGTTACCTGAGCCAGCAAATCACCGAAGAAGACGAGTAATAGGCCAACTCAGCGGCTTTTTCGGATACCCACAAATTGACAGCTGCGCAATGCTCCGCTATTCTGGATCATCCGAATAACGGAAAATAGGAGAAGTGAATGGCACAGGGCACGCCGGTAAAGCATCGCAAGAAATCGAAGTCGGTACTGAAGAACATCCGCCAAACGGAGCGCCGCACGGCCATGAACCGCATGAACCGCACGCGCGTCCGAGGCGCGATGCGCCAGATGCGCGCGGCATTGGCGGGCGGAGATGCGGCCGAAGCCGCCAAGATCGCTCCGGCCACGTTCTCGGCCATCGACAAGGCCATCCAAAAGGGAACGCTGCACCAGAACACCGCGAAGCGCTACAAGTCGCGCCTCAATCTGGCTTTGAACGCCATGGCGGCCAAGAAGTAAGTTCCCGCGGCTGATTGCAATTTCAGTAACGAAACGCCCCGAGCGGTCGGGCCGTTTTTCTTTTGTGCGGAATTTAACGAGCGCGACCGGACGCGGAAAGCGGTGAAGTAAGCCGCGCGATCAGAAATTCCATCGTGGCCCGCGGATCGGGATTGCGCGATTTGAATTGGCTGTCCGCTTCGGCCAGCGCCGCCAGCCCGGCGAGCAAATTCTCCTTCGAGGTGCGGTGCGACTGCCGAACCGCCGCTTCCGCCGCGTCCGGACGCATCCCCAGTTGCCGCGCAGCCTGAAACCCGGCTGTATGTGCGGGAAGTTCGCGCGCCTCGATCAGCTTGCGGTAGGTCCACCCCAGCGCGCCCACGATTCCCGCGGGCTCCTCGCCTTCGCGCAGCAGATTATCCAAAAACGCCAGCGCCGCATCGCGCCTACGGCTCACCAGCATGTCGGCCAGCTGCCAGACGGTATTGCGGCGCGCAGCCACCACCAGCGCCTCCACGTCCGCTGGCATAATCGTTCGGTTTCCTTGCGGCTCCTGCACGTACGCAGCGAGCTTTTCCAATTCCACGTGCATCCGCGCGGGCTCGCCATTCAGAATTTCGGCCAGCAGCGCAGCCGCTTTGGGCTCGATACGCGCGTCCAGATCGGCGGCCATTTGCTCGGCCAGCGCTACCGCGTCTTCCTGCCCGATTGAGAGCTCCACGATCAGCGCCTTGTCGCTTAGCAGCTTGAAAAACTTCTGCCGGCGGTCGAGCGCATCCGCTTCGATCACCAGCAAAGTGAAAGGAGCGGGCGAGGCAAAATATTGCCCCAGCTGTTTCAGGATTTCGTCGCGCGATTCCTCGCCCAGCCGCTCCACCGATTCGGCGCCATCCACCAGGATCACCTGTCGTGGAGCGAGCATCGGCAACGTGCTCGCGCGTCCCAGAATCTCGTCCCACCCGGCGTCGCGCGCGGAAAGGCGTGCGACGGCCCAATCGCGCGCGTCCGCGGGCACGCTCGCATCGATAATCTTTTTGCGGCACATTTCGCGCAGGTAGGTGTCGCTTCCGAGCAGCACCACCGCCGCCGGAGGCTTACCCGCGCTCAGGCTGTGGATCAGTTTTTCCGGAGAAGCCGCCGCCATCAGAAGCCCTCCACCACGTTGGCCACCAAATTCGACGCAAAATCGCGCGACATGCGCTCCAGCGCCGGATCTTCTTGCTGAAAGAACGAGTTCACATCCGTCGGTATCTGATATTCACTGCGAAACACCATGTCATTGTTCTCGTAGACGGGCTTTTCCGCATCGGCGGCGATCAGCGCCACTTTCGCGTGCACCGTCACCAGCATAGTGGTCACCTGCCCGGTCGTGGCGTTGAAAAGCACAGGTGATGTATCGATTGAAAGAATTTCGCCGTGCAGCACGGCGTCTGCCGAAGCCGGATCGGAGACCACTTGATACTTCGTGCGAATGATGAATTCGCGAATCACCGCCGCCGTGAAACGCTGCTCGATGCGGTACTGCACCGTGTCGTTCTTGAATGTCGGAATGGCGATGGTGGTCCATTGCGGCGGCAAAGTGGAGCCGTGCCCGGCCACATGATATCCGCATCCGTTTATCGCCAGCCCGCAGCCTGCCAGCACGCATAAAAGCGCTGCAAGCGAACCTGCCCGGCGATACCTGAAGCTGCCGCGAGATGCCGCCCGAACGCTATTGCGGCGTGGCAATCAGTTCCTCCGCGATGCGTACCGCGTTCGTCGCCGCCAGCCGCAAATGGTCGGCCACGCCCCAAAGCCACACGCCCCCTGGAATGTTCGGATCGGTCGAGACGCGCGCAAACTGAATCTCGCTCTCGCCCGCCACAGTGACGTTATCTGGCGAAGGATCGTCGGCGGTCGCAATTGTGCAGCCGAGGCTCGCCAACGATGCTTCAATCGCCGCCGGCAAATCCGGCGCGGGATTTGGTTCCACGTCCGCGTACGCGGCGAAAGCATACCCGTAAAAGACCGGTGCTTGCAGCAATTGAATCGCGGGGACGGGTACGCGTCCGGCGATGTACGCGGCAACGTCCCGCGCAATAGCCGCGCGAATGTCCGTCAACTTCGGCTTGCTCGCCACGCCGTAATGGGCCAGAAGATTGAATGCCACTTGCGCGTCAAAAACCGTGCGCCCGATCTCGCGAAATGAGAGCAGACTCGCCGATTGGGTTTCGAGCTCTTCGATTCCGGCCTGATCGCGATCCGAAACCGGCGGGAACAACATTGCCATCGTCCGCTGCGGCTGAAACTTCGCCAGCCCTGCGGCCAGGGTGCAAGCGATAATCACCGGAGCGAATGGTGATGCGAACGCCACGTTCTTTCCGGGAGCCGCCTCAGAAATCGGCTGAGGATGTAGCACGGAAACGAGCGAAGGAATCGAAGCAACTGCCGGGGCAACTGACGCGCAGCCGGTAAGGTCCATCACCGTAGCGCCGGCGCTCTGCGCAGCCTGCCAGTTCTGCTCGGTATCAGCACGGTTCCCGGCGAAAAACACAAAACGCAAACCTTCAAAGCTATCTTCCTCGATCGAGCGGATGAACGTTGGCTCGCCGCCCGCTTCGGTGAGCGTTCCAGCCACTACGCTGGAATCCAGCAGCACGATATCGATGGCAGGGAAATGGCGATCTTCAAGGACCAGCTTCAGCTCTTTTCCGAGCAGCGAAGAAGCTCCAACGATGGCAACGCGATAGGAGTTCGCGGACTTCACGGCCATAATTTATGCGTGGCGGGACGCAGTTCGATGCCGCACAACTCGCACCGCCTGCAACACCAGCCCGTGCACGGTGTAAGCTCCGGCGATCACCAGAAGAGTGTATTGCGAGAAGAACCACACGGCGCCCACCAGCATCGCTATCGCGACCACCGAAAGCGATGGCCAGCGGCGCGTCCATTGAATGTCTTTAAAGCTGTAGTAGCGGATGGTGCTGGACATCAGGACGCCAAGCACGGCCACCAGCACGAGCCAGAGCACGGAAATCGTCGGGTTCTCGATCGGATTTTTGACGAAATGCACCACGGCCGCGATCATGCCGGCCGCGGCCGGGGTCGGCATTCCCGCGAAGAACCGGCTGCCCCCCTGCGCCATGCCCTGAATGTTGAACCGCGCCAGACGCCACGCGCAGCAGCAAAGATAGAAGAACCCAATCAGCCACCCCAGCTGGATCAGATGCGCTGCTCCAGTCAATCCAGTGGCAGCCGCGGAAATCCGCACGCCCCACGCATACGCAAGAAAAGCTGGCGCGATGCCGAAGCTGATCACGTCCGCCAGCGAATCGAACTGCTTGCCGAATTCGCTGTTGGTGCCCATGGCGCGAGCCACTCGCCCGTCCAGCGAATCGAAGATGATCGCGAAACCGATGGCGCGCGCGGCATTGTCGAGATCGCCTGTCTGTCCCTCGAGCGTCGCCAGAATCGCGTAGTAGCCGCACAGAAGGTTGGCGACCGTCAGAATACTGGGAAGGACGTACACTCCGCGGCGCAGCCGGCCATTGCGCACCGGCTTGCGAGGTTCGTCGTCGTGGCCGATCGGATCTATAAAGTTGAAGTCCATTTTGCCAGCACGCTCTCGCCGCCTTTCACCATCTGGCCGCGCGTGACCGAAATCACCGCGTCCATCGGCAGCCAGATATCTACGCGGGAGCCGAAACGAATCATACCCACGCGTTCACCCAGGGCCACTTGACTCCCTACTTGTTTCCAGAATAGCACGCGTCGCGCGACCGCTCCGGCAATTTGTTTGAAGACGACGCGCCCGTGTGTTGTATCCATATAGATCACGTTCTGCTCGTTCAGTTGCGACGCCTTCGAGCGGAACGCGCCCATGAATTTCCCCGGGCGGTATTCCACGCGCGCGATGCACCCCGCCACCGGTGCGCGCTGCACGTGCACGTCCCATACCGCCAGAAAAATGCTGATGCGATGGCCGATCTGCGAGTCGAGCGCCTCGTCCACGATTTCGACCACGTGCCCATCCGCGGGCGATACTACCGACGAAGCATCAGAGGGAATCGGTCTTTCCGGATCGCGAAAGAAGTAAAAAACAAAGAGCGCGAGGGAGAAGGAAACCAGCCCCGGCCAGAACCACGGCCGCCACGCCCACGCCAGCAGCCAGCAAACGATGGCGATTACCAACAGCGGAATCGCAAACCGATACGCGTCTTTAACCATTCAGAGGGTGAAGTATCTCCTAGATGAGTCGCGCAGACCAACCGCCGGACGATTCAAAGCGCGACGACCTGCGCTCTCTCCCGTCGGTGCGGGTACACCCACATCGTACGCCCACATTGTACGACAGAACTGCGCGAGCAACCGGCGCAATGGGTCTAGTGGCTAGCCGCCTGGCGATAGCGCGCCACAATCGACTCCATTTGATCCTTCAAGCGCAGTTTCAGTTTCTTGAGCGTCGCCTCGCGCAGCAAATCCTCGGAATTCACGTAATCGGACTTGAGCAGTTGTTCGAGCTGGGATTCGCAGCGGGAGTGCTCTTCGGCGAGACGGCGAAATTCAGAATCAGATGCAAACAGGGACTGCCGTATTTCTTCCGCGATCGGCATTTGGACCCCTCCTGGTTGCAGTAGCGTTCACATGCTTGTAATAATTATCACAATCGGCCCGCCGAGCCAATAGGTTCAATCACCGAACCCAACAAAATTCCGCGTCCCAAAAGAATGAGTAGCGATTTGTTCGTTACGCGCGGAAACCAGACGCTCACTTTTACAGTGAATTCAGCAGCTCGGTGGAAAGCAAACGGGCCTTCTGCGCCAAATTTTGAGCACGATCCCAATCGCCCGTCTTGCTCGCATCGCGCGACTGTGCCACGAAGCTGCGAATCTTGTCGGCCAAGTCTTGCTGCGCGGCGCTCAATTTCTTGCCGTTGGTCTGCTGCAGGTTGCGCTCGGCGGTGGCGATATCGTCCGAGGTCTTGCGCGCGTCGGCAGATTGGTCGGTCGCCGAAATTTGCGGCGAAATCTGTGGCGCCGGATGCTCGGCTGGTTGCTGATCGGGCTGTGCGGGATGCTCCTCGGCACGGCGCTTAGGCGCGGGAGGTGTTGTTGTGGGAGCGATCACCATCGGCACGGGTGGCGTCGAGCTTGCCTGAATCGCAGGCGGAGCCATTTCGGCGTCCACCGGAGGCGTTGCGTCCGTGTCCGGCGCAATCGTCATCGGACGGACCGGCTCTGGCGACGGGGCCATCGGCGGCGAGGACACCGGCACCGATGCGTGCACATGGTTCCGCGCGCATCCTGCTGCGCAAAGCGAAATCGCGCAGACCAACAACAGCGCTGGCTTCCGTACGGCGGAAAGTTGGCTGGGCATTTACCGTTTTTCCGCGGCAAAGGGCTGGCTGAAATCCCGCCCTGCACCGACCGGCGCTTCGGCTGTGCGCGCCAGCGGTAGCAGTATGCGGAAGGTCGTTCCGCGCCCTAGCTCCGATTCGAATTCGATCTGTCCATTGTGCAGCTGCACGAACCGAAATGTATTCGCTAATCCGATGCCGCTTCCTCCCGGACGGGTTGTGAAAAAGAGCTGGAAAATCTTCTTCTGGTCCTCCGGGGAGATACCCTTGCCGGTGTCGGACACCTCGATTGCACCGTAATCCCCCGCACGCCGCAATCCTACCGATATCCGCCCGCCCGGTTCGGTGAAATAACACGCATTCAACACCAGATTGGAAAGCGCCTGATGGATCAGTTGCTGGTCCACCAGCGCGCGCGGGAATTCGGCCGGAAGCTCGGCTTGTAGCGTCAGTCCGGCCTTGGCAATCGATGGGCGCGCCGCATCCAGCACTTCGTCCAGCAGCCCACGCAAATCGCTTTCCTCCAGATTCAACTCCACGGGCCGCGTGAAATTCAAGAAGGTCTTTACCGCACGATCCAGCCGGTCGATTTCGCTATCCAGCATCTTTACAGCTTGTTGCGGCTCGGGCTCGATCGGCATATTGGCCTTCAGCACTTCGAGCCACAAGCGCATCGAGTTCAGCGGGTTTTTTACCTCGTGCGCTACGCCTGCCGTCACCCGCCCGAGCGCGGCCAATCGCTCCGAAACCTGCAATTGACTGCCGATGCGCTCGAGCGACTCCGCGTCCCGCAGCGTTACCAGCGTTCCCATCCGTGTGCCACGTTCGCGAATCACTTGCACGCTCAGACCCACTCGCTGCGGACCGCCCTGCCCGCCGAGCGTCACTTCCTTGCCTTCCGTGGGGCCGAGCTGGTCCCCTTCGAAATTCAAGGCCGCGCGCAGCGGGTGGCCCTCTGGAAATATTTCCGACGCCCGCAGGCCCCGCAGCTCTTCCGGGCGACCTCCGATGAACTTTTCAGCCGCGGGACTTATCAGGACCGCCCGGCCTTCGGGGTTGAATAGCAGCAGCCCGTCTTCGAGACCAGTCATCACCTGGTCCAGGTTTTCGCGCAGCGCGCTGAAGATTTCGCGCACGTCGCGCAACTGTTTGCCAATGCCCAAAATCTTGGTGCTCACCGCGCCCAATTCATCGCTGCGCGCCACCACCGGCTCGGAATCAAAATGGCCCGCGGATATGCGGTCCAACTGCGCCGAGATGCGGCTCACCGGAGCCAAAATGATGCTGCTCGCCACGAACGCCAGCAGCGTCGAGCACAACACGAACGCCAGCGCCACATACCCCGCCGAAATCAGCTCTGGAGCAATCTGCGCCCGAATCAGCGCCGAAGACAGCGCTACGCGAATGTTCCCGATGGGTTGTGTGTCGTTTGGTTTCAGCGTCAGCTGAAACGGCAGCGAGAACTCGTACGTTTGCGGCGCCCCAAATAGTTCCCGCAACTGCTCCGTGAGCCCGGCATGGACCAGCGTGCTCAGTGACGGCCGCATGGCGATCTTCTTGTCGCGCTCGGTGGCATCGCTCGAATCCAGCACCACTCCATTCAGGTCGCTGATGCTGATGCCGTAAATCGTGGTGGAAATTCCGATGTCCGATTCGATCAGGGAATTGAGCGTAGCGCTGTCGTCAAACGCCTCGCGAACGTACGCGCGAACATCGGCGGCGCCGAGCGAGAACGGCGCATCGCCGCGTTCCGCAGCTTGCTGGACGGCTTCGTTGCAGGCATCCAGCACCTGCTGCGCCACGAAATTGGCGTTGTCGCTCGATTGCCGTAGCGTCTGCCGCAGCAGCCGCGCCAGATAGAGCCCGGACACCAGTGTGACGACCGCCAGCACCAGCAGCGATATCGCCAGGGTGAACTTAGTCTTCAGGCTGAGACGCATTCTTCCGCCCCGCCTCGTATTCTTTCAACTTATTGTGAAGCGTCTTCAAACTGATGCCCAGCAACTCCGCTGCGCGCGTTTTGTTCTGATTCGTTCCCGAGAGTGTCTGCAAAATCAATTCACGCTCCACTTCGTCCACCGTCGTGCCAATCGGGAATTTCAATCCATTCAAGCCCGACGATGCCATCGCCGGCGCGTGCCCGAAATCGGACGGTAAGTGCTGTCTGCCGATCGTTCCGCGGTCCGATGCGATCGCCGACCGCTCCAGCACGTTGCGCAATTCGCGGACGTTTCCCGGCCACGGATAGGACCGGAACATGTCCATGACATCCGCGCCCACCCCGGTCACCTTCTTCCCGTGTTTTGCTGAAATCTCTCCCAAAAGATGTTCGATCAGCAGCGGCAGGTCGTCCTTATGTTCCCGCAAGGGAGGCAGATGAATGTGAAACACGTTCAGCCGGAAATACAGATCCTGCCGCAGCTTCCCTTCGGAAACCGCCTGCTCGGGGTTTTTGTTGGTAGCCGCCAGCACGCGCACGTCCACCGGAGTTTCCACCTTGCTCCCTAGCCGCCGCACTTTGTTATCTTCCAGCACGCGCAGTAATTTCGCCTGCGTCTGCGCTGGCATTTCGCCAATTTCGTCCAGCAGCAGCGTGCCGCCATGGGCCAGTTCGAAACAGCCGATGCGCCGCTCCGCCGCGCCAGTAAACGCTCCCCGTTCGTGACCGAAAATCTCGCTCTCCATCAGCGATTCTGGAATGGCCGAGCAGTTGATAGCTACAAACGGACGCGATGCCCGCGGAGAAATCATATGAATCGATCGCGCCACCATTTCCTTGCCGGTGCCGGTCTCTCCGGTGATCAGAATCGATGCGGTGGACGGCGCGGCAACCTCCACCTGCCGCATGATGTCCTGCATTGCGGGTGACGTTCCCACCAGCCTCCCCAGCTTGCCGGCCTCGCGCAGGTTGCGCGTTAGAGCAGCCACTGTTTGTTGATCTCGGATGCGCCCGAACGCGCGGTCAAGAATCGCCCGCAATACTGGCGGCTTCAGCGGCTTTTCGATATACCAATACGCGCCTGCTTCAATGGCCTGCACTACGCGCTCGTCGCTGCCGCGCCCGGTGATAATGATCACCGGAATCCGCTGCAGCTCGTCGCCCAGGTGCCGAAGCAGGTCGAGGCCGTTCATCCCCGGCAGCTCCACATCGGCGAGAATTACATTAGGAGAAAATTCGGGAAATCGCGCTAGAGCGTCTTCGCCACTGCCAACCCCAAGCACTTCGTAGCCCCACTTGCACAGCAGCGCCTCGTAGCCTTTGCGCGCGTTTTCCTCGTCCTCAACTATGAGGATCCGTTGCAGGTTTTGCGTGTCGTTGGACATCCAGAAGTTGAATCTACCAGCAGTTCCGTCGAAATCCAAGCCACGCGGACTTTGGCGGCTTCGGCGCTGCCGCGGTAAATCGTTTTTTCGCGATTCGGCATGTGCGGCCACCACGTCCATTAAGCTCCAAATCGGTCCGTGTCGCCAATTCGGGATTTCTACGCGTCCCATTGCGGCATGTCACTGTAGGCGCGCGGCTTAGCTAATTGCGTACTTTTACGATCTTGTCTCCCGTTCCATTTCGGTCCAAGGTCATCGCGTTGATCTATAAACCTTGGTTATAAGCTGACTATCCTCAATGCGTCTTGCTCCTGAAATGGCACGCCCGGTGCATTTGGAAGTCGTCTGTGGAGTCTGAGAGGGGGAATTCCAATGGCCGCTAGT
>DATLSB010000029.1:0-11861 GCA_035534415.1 Candidatus Dormiibacterota bacterium
TCGGATTGTTCCTTTGTGTACAGATTTACTTCCGAAGGACCGCTGGATTGCTCTCGGATGAAATTGTTCAGCTCCGATCAAGACGAAAGAAGAAGGGGGACTCTCATGCGAAGGCGAATGAAGGTACGGCAGTGTATCTGGGTTCTGGCGCTAGTGCTGGGGACTGGTATCACCGGGGGCGCGGTGCGGGCTACGGCGTATCCGTCGTCACAGGACCAGGCGCACAACCAGGATTATTCAAAAAACAAAAACTACAAGGTAGGCATGCGCGACGGCAAGAACGACAAAGCGCACAAGAAGGACCACTCTAGGCACAGGAAGTTTAAGAAAGACGACGACCAGAAAGCGTACGAGGCTGGCTACCAGGCGGGCCACCAGGACGATCAACCCGATCATCACTAGTCCGGCTGGCGATGCAACCGAGGAATTGATTCTAGCCGTTGAAGAGGATGCCCTCACTCCGGATACGCGTGCGAATTGACGCGAGCCAGAGGCTCCCAGTCGTTCACATCGGATTGGAATGCTTGTCGTGTTCCCCAAGCTGCATCTTGAAGGGAGAGATTGGATGTTGTTGCTGATTATTATTTTGGTGTTGTTGTTTGGCGGAGGCGGTGGCTATTACGGGTATTCCCGATGGGGAACCGGCGGGGGGCTGGGGATAGTCGGCACGGTCGTGTTGATTGCGGTGGTCGTGTACCTGCTGGGCGGTATACGCTGACCTGCTAAGCGGCCGATCTAAAATCGACGGAACGGTATCTGAAAAATCCTACCCGCGCCTCCGGCGAGAGACGCCATGGCCAAGGCCGCCCAAGTCAACCACAACGGCTACGATCAGAATTAGCAAATTCACACCCGTTGTGGGCCGTCCCGTATTCGCCATCCAGGCGTATGCCAGTGTCGTTATCGGCAAGAATAGGAACCCCACGAGAGGCAAAAGGAGTCCGTGGTATGCGTGCTGCAGGTAATGCGAGAAGAGGAAGAGCAGCACCAGCGCTATCCGCGGAAACGCCAGAACAACGATCACCACGAGGCAAGCCACAAACATCCTCCGGATGACGCGGGCATCGACCGGCTGAGATCGAGTGAGTACTCTAGCCGGATGTTTTGTTTGGTTCGTCTTTCTTCTGACGCTTTCGACGCCTACCGCTTCGGGGCAGATATGCCGGCCCCCAGTTGATCCCAGTGCGTATAGAATCGTGAGTTCCCGTTTGCATACCCTGATTTAAATCTTGTCGTACATTTCGGTCGGCCGTGCGGCGCCCCTCTACCTGATTCTCCTCTTCCGCTTTCAAAGCTTGATTCAGATTGTGTTCTTCGGCTTGCTCGGTCGTACGGATTTCCTCTTTTGGTTGCTTCTTCTCCGCATCCAAATTGCCGGGATTCGGCTTTGCAGTTCCGGCACCAGCCATACGTGCCCCCGATCCAGAAAAACCACGATCACCATAAATGACAAAGCAATTATGCCGTATCGAGAAAAGCAGGTCTGTTCATTACTGCACATACATCTGTCCAAGGTTGTGGATCCCGATAGATGAGCCGACCAAGCAGGTCGATGCCGTCGAAGAAGCACGCGAATCGGGAGCGCGTTGAGACGAGCGGTTACAAGTCTGCCCGCGGACAGTCCCGAAAAGGTTGACGCGGCGCTTTCCGCTGGGATGGAAGTGGACTCCAACGATGCGGATTGGCTCAGGTTTCACCGTTCTTCTCCGCGCCGACGAACTGCCGAAAGGGAGGCTGATCGTTTCCGTTTCGCGCCATCTCGTTGCCGTGGTCGATGACATTATTGACGATACGAGCGATTGCAGCCGACGCGGAACGCGCTGCGTATATGGGTATTTCCGAGAGTCAGAACGCGCATCGGGCGCACTCTCCACTCCCTCTCGTTTATTGGGCTGAGGGCTGACTATGGGTCGCTCGAAGAGCGTTCCTGAATTTCTGGCCACCGTTGCAATGTTCACGGCACGCAAGTGCGTGAACGGCTGAAGCCGAGCGTCTTCGCTCGCCTCATCCGCGCTTACAAATTTGTCTCGCTTGCATCCCAAACGATACAAAATTGTCCGAGAATTTATTCTGCATGGCTCGCGATTTCGCGGTCGCCGAACAAATTTGTTCCGTGGCGACGCAAAACGCGACAAGAGTGTCGCGCTTCGGCCGCTGCGATTTTTTCGATCGCCCCTGTTTTGTCGAAAACATCAATAAAAGCGCGACCTGTCGAAACTCTCCCGAAACGGCCTTCTGTGTGCAATGTGTCACTGCGACCGGAATCTCGGCAGTGACGCAGAAACCTCAGGGGGTCTCATGGGCAATACGGCTTACGAAGAGACAATCAAAAAAACGCACACACGGCTGAAAACCAACGCCTTGAATTTCTGGGAAGTTCTGGCGCAAGCGATCGCACTGATTTCCCCCAGCATGACCGCTGCGTTGATCGTGCCGCTGATGTTCGGCACAGCGGGAACGGCGGGATGGCTCTGTTATTTATTTGGCACGATCATGCTTCTGTTCGTGGCCATTAGCTTGAATCAATTTTCGAAGCGATATACATCGGCTGGCAGCATGTACGAATATACGGTGAAGGGATTGGGGCCGAAGGCGGGCGGCGTCTCGGGCTGGTCACTGATTTGGGCGTACATGTTCATCGGAATCGCGGGCGTCACTGGATTTACGCACTTCGCCACGAAACTGCTGGTTCTGACGGGTGTGAAGGGCTACCTGTCGCATCCCTGGATCACGTTGTTTGCGATTTGCGTGGGCGCGGCGTGGCTGCTGGCGTATATGGACATCACGTTCTCGACAATTCTCATGCTGATTTTCGAGGGAGTTTCGGTAACGCTGATCGTGGCGCTGGCGTTTTTGGCGATCGGGAAGACCGGCGCCGTCGATATGTCGCAAATACATCCCGTGGGGCACGGCTTAAAGGACATCGGCCTAGGCGTGGTGGTGGCAATCTTCAGCCTTGTCGGTTTCGAATGCGCCACGGCGTTTGGCGAGGAAGCGAAGAATCCGCTGAAGACGATTCCAAGAGCGGTGATCGCGAGCCTGCTGCTGACGGGAACTTTCTTCGTGTTCATCACCTACGTGGAAACACACGCACTGGCTGGCAACAAGCCGACTCTCGATATGCTGGATGCTCCGCTCTCCACGCTGAGCGCGAATTTGGGAGTTCCGTGGATGGGCGTACTGATCTCCGCAGGCGCGATGATCAGCTTTTTCGCGCTGGCGCTTTCGTGCCTGAATGCCGGCTCGCGGGTTTTGTTCACCATGGGCCGCTACGGAATCTTTCCCATCGCGGTCGGCAGTTCTCACAAGCGGAACCTGACTCCGCATGTGGCGATCACATCGTTTGCCGCGATCCAATTCTTGATTCCAACCAGTTTTCTGCTCTTGTCCTACGCAGATTTTCATGGCTGGCAGATGGCGCCATTTGATGCTTTTAACGACGCCGGTCTATTCGGAGCCATGGGCTTCTGCGGCGCTTACGTGCTCATCTCGCTGGCCACGCCGTTTTACCTGAAAAAGATCGGGGAGCTAAAAATGCGGCACATCGCAATTGCGGTGATCGCGTTGGCTCTGTTGCTGGTGCCGATCGTTGGCACGGTGTATCCGGTACCCGCCTTCCCGATGAACTATTTCCCCTACATTTTTCTAGCTTACTTGGCGGTGGGCGCAGGATTGGTTCGGATGCGCAGCCGTAGCCATGCTGAGATTGCAGGTATTCGCAAGGCGCTGGAAGAGACCGCGATGAGCGTGGAGCTGCATCTGGCGGATGATGGTGCGTCGAAGACCACGGTGGGCGCGCTTTCACAAGGAGGTGCGGTATGACGGCGGGAGTTTTGGCGACTCTGCACCGCTACCCGGTGAAATCCATGATGGGCGAGGAGGTAAACTCGGCGTTTATCACGGAGCGCGGGCTCTTCGGTGATCGTTCCTACGCGCTGCGCGACTCGGAAACCGGCAAAGTAGTCAGCGCGAAAAATCCGCGGAAGTGGCCAAACATGTTCCGATTCCGCGCGAGCTACACAAGTGCAATAGCGGCCGACGCAGCGCTTCCTTCGGTCAGCGTAATGCTTCCGGATGGCGGCGTTGCCGTCAGCTCCAGCAGCGATTTTGCGCCGACGATTTCCGCGGCGCTTGGGCGGGAAGTAACGCTGCTGGCGGCGCCTCCGCAGAATCCGCAGCTTGAGGAGTATTGGCCGGACATGGAAGAACTCTCAAATCGCGATGTTGTGACTGAGGAGGCCATGCCGCCAGGGACTTTCTTCGATCTAGCGATTCTGCACGTGCTTACAACCGCCACGCTCGACCGATTTCGCGAACTGAATCCGTGCAGCCGATTCGAGCCGAGGCGCTTTCGCCCCAATTTGATCATCGATACTGGAGACCGCAAAGGCTTTGTTGAGAACGACTGGGTTGGAAAAGAGATAGCTATTGGGCCGCAGGTGCGAATTCAGGTCACCGGGCCCTGTCCGCGCTGCGTGATGACCACGCTGGCACAAGGCGATCTTCCGAAGGATACCGAGATTCTCAGGACCGCGGCGAAGCACAACGAAGCTCACGTAGGAGTGTACGCATCCGTGGTGCAGACAGGAACGGTATGGATCGGCGACGCGGTGACGGTGCTGTGATGCGCGAGACCAGGCCTCAATTCGGCTGAAAAACAGAATGAGAGGAGGCTATCGCTTAAAGCGCAAGCAGTCGATATTGAGCTTTCTGATTTTGTAATTGATCACGCGATTGGTGGTGCGCAGCAAGTTGGCGGCTTTGGAGCGGCTGCCGCGCGTGGTCTTCAACGTATCCTGAATTAGATCTCTTTCGTACGCGTCCACGGCTTCCTTGAAAGAAAGAGTCATCACCGTACCGGATGCCTCGGCGGTTTGCAGCGTGGGAGGGAGATGATGCCCCTGAATCACATTGCCGTCGCATACCAGCACAGATCGCTCGATGGTGTTCTCAAGTTCGCGGACGTTACCGGGCCAGTGATAGCTCATGAGCATATCAATCGCCGGAGTGGAAATGCGCTTGATGTTTTTGCCGTGACGGCTCGAATATTTTTCAAGAAAATGTTCGGCGAGCAGCAGTACATCCGATTTGCGCTCGCGCAAGGGCGGGACAAAAATCGCGAACACGTTTAGCCGGTAATACAAATCTTCGCGGAACGTTCCGGCGGAGATCGCCTTTTCCAAGTCCTTGTTGGTCGCCACGATGAGCCGCACGTCCGCCCGAAGGGTGCGCGTGCCGCCCAATCGATCGAATTGCTTTTCCTGCAGGACGCGAAGAAGTTTCACGGCCGTGGAGGAGTTGATCTCGCCGATTTCGTCGAGAAACAGCGTTCCGCCCTCGGCCAGCTCGAAACGGCCTTTCTTCTGCGAATGGGCACCGGTGAACGCGCCCTTCTCGTATCCGAATAGCTCCGATTCAATCAGCGTTTCCGGAAGCGCGGCGCAATTCACTTTGACGAACGAATTCTTTTTCCGCGGCGAGTTGTAGTGGATGGCATGGGCGATGAGTTCCTTGCCGGTGCCTGATTCGCCTCGCAGCATCACGGTGGTGAGCGTTGAGGCCACTTGCGTGACTTGTTCGTAGACGCTGCGCATCGGGCCGCTGTTGCCGATCAGATTTGAGAAGTCGTAGCGCTCTTGAAGAGTCTCTTTCAGGTGCACATTTTCGTCGAGTAATCGGAGGCGCTCGGCATCCACGAGCCTGTCAATTTTCACGGCCGGTGCGATCATCGAACCCACCAGGCTAAAAAATTTCAGGCTGCGCTCGTGGTCCCGGTCTTTTTTGAAGAGCAGCTCGACGGTCAGAGCGCCACTCGGCTGCTGCCCCACGATGATTGGGATGCAGTACACAGTGATTTCTTCGGAGGCTCGCGAGGCGATGCGGATGGAAAGCGCCGGTTCCCTGCTTGCTTCCGGAATGATGACAGGGCGCCCAGTCTCAACCACTCGAATCAACACGCTCTCGCCCGCGCTGCTGCGGAGACGATCTTCGGATGCGTTTAGACCCACCGAAGCTTCGACGTGCAACTTCCGGGAGTTATCTCGCACCAGGGCCACACTGGCGCCCGATACCACGCGATGGCTGTGGAGAATTGAGAGGACTTGCTGAAGCTTGGCTCTGAGGCGCAAATCGCCAGCGAGCACTTTGCTGATTTCGAGAAGCGACGCCAGCTGCCGGATTTCGCTCGAGTCTTCGGGCTCGCGCGACTCACATCCGGACGCGCCGGAGTTCAGTCGGCCCTGGCCGACAACTGAGAGGCTTCCTGGGACTGCAGCGCTTTCCGCCATGCTGGGGATCCATACTGGCCCTCTCCGAAAGAGAGAGTGCAGACATCCGCAAGTGAGTCTCTCCCCTTATGTCACGTCCCGCAGGCGGCGGCCAACTCAAAATTCGTATGTCTCGCATTAGAGTTTGCGATGTCGTCTTTTCGCCCGTATCGAGCGGGAAAAGCGGGCGTCACCGTATTACGGGAAGGGTCCGATTCGACTCTGGCGCCGATCGATCGCAGTTGCCCGTCTTTACTCGAACCGGAACGTGGAAGCGATGGAGGAGCGGGGCGTGGAGTTATATGCTCCTGACTCGGCGCTGGCGCACGAGATGAAACAGCGTATCTCGCACGCGGGGCTGAAACGGATGCAGCAGCGGTTGCGGTCGCCAGCGGAACGACGGTTGTACGAGCAGCGGACAAGGCTGATCGGGCCGGTTTTCGGAACGCTGAAAGAGCAGAGCGGAATGCGCCGATTTTATCGGCGAGGTTTGGCGGGCGTGAACGCCGAGTTCTCGCTGATGGCTCTGGCCTTCAACTTGCCCCGGCTGCACGGAGCTGCGCCGCACGCTTCACCGCACCAACGGCCGGCCAGTTAAGGCCCAGGCCGAGTCGCGGCACAGACTCGTCAGCCGTGCGGCCATCTCGACAACCTCGATGCCCACCGCATCCAATCGCGAGGCAAACTTGGAGACGACGCATGCGAAAATGTCATCACGCTCTGCACTGCGTGCCATCGTGCCGCCCATCGATTGTCGCAGCGACCAATGCGGCTGGATAACGAGAATTGCTCTTGCGGAGGCCGCTGTTCGGGAAGACCAGTCCATCGAGCTCATCGCCAACCCTTGGATTCGTCTGGAGTTGTTCACGCAGTGAGGCTAATGCCAAACGCGCCGTGCCGTGTTCACTACCAGCTTCAGCTTCGCCCATTGATCATCTTCTGACAGCAAATTCCCTTCCGCCGTGGAAGCAAATCCACACTGCGGGCTGACTGCCATGCTCTCGAGCGGGAAATATTTTCCCGCCTCCCTGATGCGCCGCACCACGTCCTCGGACTTTTCGAGCTGTGGTTTTTTCGAGGTGATCAGGCCCAGCACCACAACCTTATCCTTGGGCACAAGCCGCAGAGGCTCGAAGGTTCCCGCCCGCTCATCGTCATACTCAAGCAAAAAACGGTCCACTCGGAGCGAATTAAACAGTTTTTCTGCAATCGCATCATAGCCGCCTTCCGCATACCAGTGGCTGCGATTATTTCCGCGGCACAAATGAATTGCGACAGTCGCTCCCGCACGCCGCGCGGCATCCAGGCAAGCGTTATCTGCGGCGATGGCTTCATCGAGCGCTTCTTCGGCATCCTGATTCGTTTCCTGTTTGATCCAAGCTCGCCACTTTGGGTCGAGGTAATAGCTGTATCGCGGCGCGTCCATTTGAATGTACTTCACGCCTTCGGCTGCGAGCTGCGCCACGTCCTGCTTCATGATTTCGACGATGTCCCACAGCAGCGCCGAATGATCCCGGTACACTTTGTCCGTCACTCCGCGCTTGAACGCGATGGCCGGAAACTGCGTGGGGCTCGGCAACAAGATCTTAATATCGCCCGGGCTATGCAGCTTGAGAAAAGGCAGTTCACGTTCGGTCAACGGATGCATCCGCTTCAGCTTTCTGTTCACCACTCCCGTTACAGAGGCGACCTTGTTTTTTCCCTGTGCCACGTCCCAATCGCGCGCGATCGAATCGTCAAGGTCGAAGCCATCGACCGCATCCGTCAGTTCGCTCATGAAGTTCCGGCGCCGCAATTCGCCATCGGTAAAAATCTCGAACCCCAACTCTTTTTGTTTGCCCAGCACCTTCAAAATGTACTCGTCCTCCATGGCCCGCAGGCGGCTTGCATTCGTTCCATTCGCTCGCGCCGCCAGCAAGTCGGCTGGCCGCAAAAGACTCCCCACGTGGTCGGCTCGATATTGAAATGACATGGTACTGCTCTCCTCTTTTCCCTGGACTCGACGGAATCTCTGGTGAGTTCACGGCGAAAACGGCGATCGGCTCTCGGTGCGCAGAATCCGCGATCAAAAAGCGGAATCAGTATAGCGTTATTTTCTGGGTACACGCAGATAGGTTGCTGCGCTTTAGCCAACAGGTAGCTAGCTGGGCTGGGTGAGATGACTGGACCGGACCAACATTTCGTACCACGGCCAGTGAGGGAGTTTACGTGCGTGGAAGACGGACATGTAGCTGTTTCGAGATTCGTGCCGTGGTTCGTGCGGACATGGAGTCTCATATCACCTACGATGCGGCCGAGGGGCAAAACCGATTGCGGATGGACATCGCGCGGAAATCCGCCTAGCTCTGAAGCTGAACAGCAGCCGCCACAATCGACTTCGCCCAGGCCGGTACCGCTGTCGGATCACATGTCTTGATGATTTGCCCCACCCCCACGTGAAGTATATGTTTCCGGCCCAGTAGATTTCTGGGTGAAGATTTCACTTGTTAGAGCGAACTACGGAGGAACGGACGACCGACAGATTCGCGTAATTCACCAGCGAGTCGTTGCTACTCGTTCAGTCACGAGTCTGTGCTCCTGTAAGTTCTTGCTTAATCTCGCTCGCCTGCGCGTAACTCGGATCGATCTTGAGCGTCTCTTCGAACTGCTCGCGCGCCAGTGCCGGTTTATTTATTTTTTCGTAGGCCAGTCCGAGATGGTAATGAAATGTGGCGTCTTTCGGATTGCCTTTGATAGCCTGCTGAAAGGAGTCGACTGCGGAGCTATAAACTCCCTCGTGGTAATAGGCCCAGCCGAGGGTGTCCGCGGAATTGGGCAGGTTGGGCAATCCGCGGCGAGCCGTCTGCGCCAGCGAGAGTGCGACGTTTACATCCCCCCCATGCTCGAGCATTAGGTAGGCTAAGTTATTTGCGGCAACAGGGTAGTTGGTCTCGATCTGCAGCGCCTGCTGGTCCATACTCTCGGCCTTCTGCCAGTCGCCGCGCGAATCGAAAATTTCTCCGAGGCCGACATAGACGCGTGGGTCGCGCGGGTTCGCTTTAATGGCCTGCTGATAAGTGTTGATGGCCTGATCCGGCGCTCCTTGGGAAACCTCGACGTTGGCCAGCAGTAAGAAGGCCGGTACGTTGTTCCCGTTCAGTTCCGTCGACTTTTGCAGTGCCTGCCGCGCTTTGGAAGGATTCTGATCGCGCAGTTCCAGCTGCCCGAGCAGCAGATAGAAGTTGCTGTTGTCCGGGACACGCGCGATTTGCTGCTCGACGCGCTGCAGCGCTTCGGGCAGCTGCTTGCGGTCGAGATCGATATTTGCCAGAGCGGTGAGCGCATCGGCGGCCGCGGGATTGAGCGACAAAGCCTTTTCATATAGCCCCTGCGCCTGATCGAACTGATTCTGTTGAACGCGCAAATCAGCCATCCGTGCGTAAGGAGCTGCATCCTGCGGAGCCACTTGCATGGCCTTCTGGAGATCGGATTCCGCGCCCTTTTCGTCGCCTTTCTGCAAAAGCGCCCTGGCGTGAAATACGTAGCCTTCGGAAGAGTGCGGCTCGAGTGCGATCAGCCGCTCGCTGCTGTCGATCAGCAGCTGGGTGTTGCCGTTGCGGGCGGCGAGCTCGGCGAGGGCGCGTTCGGGCTCGATCATCGCCGGATTGAGCTGAGCGGCTTGCGACCATTCAATTTGCGCCTGTCCGGAGTTGGAGGTTTGGGCATAGGCGACGCCCAATTCGAAATGCGCAAGGGCATTGTTGGGAGCGGCTTTCGCTGCCGATTCGAGAATCGAGACGGCCTCGGCGGATTTTCCCTGGCGCGTCAGGATTTCTCCGTGAAGAACTTGCGCATCCGTATCCGAAGGCGAGCTCTGCAAATAAGCGTCGTCCAATTTCGCCGCTTGATCCAGCTGATTCTGCTGGATGAGGATCTGGACGTAAGTTTTTGTGACTGCGTTGTCTTTCGGATGCTCCGCGTGTAGCGATGCGAATTCAGCGGCGGCCTTGTCCATCTCGCCCTGCGACAAGTAGAAATCGCCGAGTAAAGCATACCCAGTCGGATTCTTGCTCAGCGCCTGCTTTGCATCGCGCAACACTTGCTCGGCCTTGTCCCGTTGCCCCTCGGCCACATAGAGCCCGGCAAGGGTTGCACGTGGCAACGGATCGTTCGGATCGAGTGTTATGGCGGTCTGGAACTGTTTTTCGGCGTCCGACCAATGCTTCTGGCTCTGGTCGAAGCGACCGTAGGCCAAGGCGATTGCTGCTGATTTGGGATCGAGTTGCTGCGCCTTCGCAAAATTCTGTCCCGCGGTCGGCGCGTCTTGATTTTTTTCCTGGATCGCCGCGAGAGCCAGATACGAGGCTGCGCGTTGCGGATCCATTTGAATCGCTTGTTGCGCTTCGGAGATGGCCTTCGGCAGATTGCCGGCGCCCGCATCCGCGCTGGCGAGGAGAATTTGCGCGGCGGCATTGTTTGGTTCCAGCTTCAGGACGGCCTGTGCGTGGCTGCGCGCGTCTGGAAACCGGCGCCCGGCCAAAAGTAAACCTGCCAGGTCGAACTGCGCTTTAGAATTGGACGGGTCAATATGGACCGTTGCAGATAACTCCTGGTACGCTCCCGGCCAGTTTCCTTCCTTCATATAACATTGCGCGAGTTCGTAATGGGCACTGGCGTACTGCGAGTCAATCTGAATCGCGTTCATGAACTCGATGGCGGCGGACGAGTATTTGCCCTTGTTCAGGTAGGCTTCACCTTTGGCCAGGTAGCGCTGCTTGCGAACCTCGGGATTTCGGGTACAGCCCGCCAGCCATACGAGAGAGAACACCAAGCAAAGCGCAACGGGCATTACTTGTCGGGCGGGAGAAAAGGCAGTTTTATTGTTCTTCACGGTTAGCGCGTTCCGTTTCCACGGGGCCGCCGCTATCCGCGGAAGAACCCCAAAAGGCTCTAGAGCAATCCGATAACCTCATCCTTGGGTATGGCAAGAATTCGTGAAGTTTAGCTCTATCACGCGTATTTTCATGGTGATACTGGGAGCGGCAGCACGGTTTTCGCTTTCCATTCCCTCGATCCGCGGTTGAACTCCGGCAATCACCGAAGGTAGCAGCAGGGGACAAAGGGAAAATCTTTTGCCCAATGGTGGAAGCTGGCGAGGTTTCAGAATCGAGCTTCTGACTGTCGGTCGGGTATTTTCGTTGCGGGGTGCTGAAAACAGGGCGATTAGCAGTGTGCTAGCGATTTGAATGGATTTGGCGGGCTGGCAATCGCGTTGCACCCACACCCGCCAGATGCGTAGCACCGAGGAGTGAACTTGCGGGTAGCCGCGACGACCCAAATTGGGGCGCGAAGGGCGTTCAACTACTAATGGCAGCCAGTTCAGCGCGTTTAGTGACTTCGGCTAGCGGCACTTGGGTTATTCCGGTGAGCCGCTCGATGAGGGCTATCGAGAACATCGTGGCTGAGATAGCGCCGACGAACATTCCCGTTCTGCTTATCGGAGAGAGCGGCACCGGCAAAGAGGTGCTGGCCCAGCGAATTCACGCTCTTTCGCGGCAATGCGACAAGCCACTGGTGAAGATAGCGTGCGCATCGGTGACCGCCGATAGACTTTCC
>DATLSB010000030.1:0-31693 GCA_035534415.1 Candidatus Dormiibacterota bacterium
GTCGAAAGGGGTTTACACTCCGAGAAGCTTCATCCCCCACGCGGCGTTGCTGCGTCAGGCTTTCGCCCATTGCGCAAGATTCCCCACTGCTGCCTCCCGTAGGAGTCTGGACCGTGTCTCAGTTCCAGTGTGGCCGGCCAATCTCTCAATCCGGCTACCGATCTTTGCCTTGGTGGGCCATTACCTCACCAACTAGCTAATCGGCCGCGGATCCCTCTTCTGGCGCCTTGCGGCTTTGGAGACAAGAACATGCGTCCTCGTCTCGTTATGCGGTATTAGCCCAATTTTCACTGGGTTATTCCCCACCTGAAGGAAGGTTATCCACGTGTTACGCACCCGTTCGCCACGGGTGTATTGCTACACCCGTTCGACTTGCATGTGTTAAGCACGCCGCCAGCGTTCGCTCTGAGCCAGGATCAAACTCTCATTTGAAACTGGTGTTACGGCCGTGAAGATTTGCATCGACACGACCGGAACGAATTTTTGAATCGCTCGGTTTCTACTCAAAACCCAAAGACCTGCTTGCGCAGACCGATGGGCAAACCAAACGGGTTCTGGCTTGTATTAACCTGAATTGTCAAAGAGCAGGTACTTCCTGTCCGGCAGGAAGAACAGCAGACAATCGCTAATTCTACGCCGAGATTCTGGAATGTCAAGCAGCCGCTAAAACAAAAATGAAGAAAAATTCGGCGACTCGTAGCGGTTCAGTTGGGTGCTCGAGCGCCGATTCATATCTGTTCGAGGCGAATATCAGGGCCTTGTACGACGAAAAAACATTGCAGCAACTGCTGCAGCGACGCTGCACCAAAAAGCTGCTTCCGAGCGCCGTTACGGCGCACATATCGGCCAGTTTCGACGTTTTTTCCCCCGATTTTGGCCCACGGATGCAACGGTCGCGGTCTCTGACGGCCGAATCCGGGTTTGGTTTCCGTTTCTATTCGTGCGGTGACCTGGGGGTAGATGGAAATGAATACTTAACCGTGACGCCTTTCCATTCCCGCTTGTCGATATAGAATCGGCTACGGTCGCAGTCGGAGCAAGTTACAGTTAGCTCGCGTGGACCGGACCAGCCGATCTTGATCGCTCCTCGGCCTTGAAGGGTGCAGACTGTGACATATCTACGGAAAATCCCGTGCCAAGTCGGAGGGCCTTTCGAAAGGGCCACGGCGTACCAGTCGCCGCCGATGACGGCACTACCCGGGTCCAGTTCTACGAAGGAAAAGTACTGCCCGCCGACAGACCATGCCTGCTGGACTCGCTTCGATTCGTTCAGGCCGCAGCCGGAAAAGCACACGATTATAACCAGCGAGGCTGCGAATGCGAGCCGAATTGGGTAGCTCGTCACTGTACGCAGCCTGCGGCTTGGTAAGCATATCCAGCGGAGATTTCTGCGGAGTCGGCGGGTTGGTCTCCGAAGGGTGGCGTCAGGAATGGGATTCCCGCCCCGTTGTATTGCTCATGCTGACTCGAAATGTGCAGGGCGTATTCGGAGTTTCTGAAGGCAACACGGCCCATGAGCCCCAATCCTGCGGCGCTGTGGCAGTACGTTAGACTGAAGCCCATGCCGCCGCACACCGCGCCGAAATTAAAGTTGCCAAAGTCCGCATATTGCGGACCATCCGACGTCTTGTAATCCTGAGGACCGCCGGTGTGGAATTCGCCATAGAGATAGCCAATCTCAAAACCGAATTGAGTTGATGCGATGTCTGGATTATCAGTCTGGCCCACGTTGTTCTTACCCGCTGAAACATTCGCGTTGACATTTGCTGTTGCGGGATGATTCGGAACGAAACATCGCCCTTTCAGATTCGCGAGCGGCGACAACGAGTCGGGAGTCGTGACCGACTGCCATTGGGGCGACGTGATCGCCGGTGCATAGTAATCGATCGAGGCAGTCGCGTGCACAGTTTGATTGCTTATCACCCAAGTATCCCCTGCGTTTACGCAGTCCGTCTCGTTTGTCGGCGGGTTTGGCCCAGTGCCGGCGTGCCCCGTGTCCGACGAAGACTGCACAAAGCACTCGTCGGTGCCTGTGGGATCGACCATCGAAAGCGTCAATCTGGAGATTGGCGCTCCCGGCAAAACCCTCTCTTCGATTTCGATTAGGCCGCTCAAATCACGGCCGCCCAACGGCGTGGCGGCACAAGCCGAATGCCTGCTATTCTCGTCGGCAAAATTGAGACGATGAGAGCTATCGACATCATTCGCAAAAAGCGCGACGGGCGAGAGCTATCCCGCGAAGAAATCAATTTCGTGGTGCAAGGTACGAGCCGCGATACGATTCCGGATTACCAACTCGCGGCGTGGCTCATGGCCGTGGTGTGGCGCGGCATGAGCGGCGCGGAACTTGCGGCGATGACGGAAGCAATGCTGCATTCAGGCGAGGTGCTCGACCTTTCGACACTTGGGGCGTCGATGCCCGGCGCGAACGTGGACAAACATTCGACGGGAGGCATGGGAGACAAGACGTCGTTGATTCTGGCACCGGTGGTGGCTGCGGGCGGATTGCGAGTCCCGATGATTTCCGGGCGCGGGCTGGGACACACGGGCGGCACACTCGACAAGCTCGAATCCATTCCGGGTTTTAATGTGAATCTTTCGCTGGTGGAATTTCGCCAGGTGCTCGAAACGTGCGGATGCGCGATGATCGGCGCGACGCCGGAAATCGCTCCAGCGGACAAGCGGCTGTACGCGCTGCGCGACGTGACCGCGACGGTCGAGAGTCCCTATTTGATCTGCGCGTCGATCATGTCGAAAAAAATGGCGGAGGGAATCGACGCGCTGGTGCTGGATGTGAAGACGGGCGATGGCGCGTTCATGAAGAGGCAGGAGGATGCGGAGCATTTGGCGGAATTGATGGTGGCCACGGGTGAGCGAATGGGGATAAAAGCAGTGGCGCTCATCACAGATATGGATCAGCCGCTTGGATGCGCGATTGGCAACGCGCTGGAAGTAGAGGAATGCGTAGAGGTATTGCATGGACGCGGGCCAGAAGATTTGCGCGAGCTTTCGATGGAATTGGCGGCGTGGATGTTTTTGCTTGGCGGGCGAGCGGGCAACGTCGATGAGGGACGCGAAATCGCGGCGAGGATGATTGCGTCAGGCGCGGCGCGCGAAAAGTTCGGCGAGATGATCCGCTTGCAACGCGGAGACGCGTGCATTGTCGATGATCCCGCGCGGCTGCCTCATGCGAGGCGGCTGGAGACAGTAACAGCGGAGCGAGCCGGTTACGTGACGCGGATTCGATGCGAGCAGATCGGAGTTGCAAGCATGACGTTGGGAGGCGGACGCGAGAAAAAAGAGGATGCGATCGATTCGGGTGCGGGCATCGTGCTGGCGAAGAAAGTGGCCGATGCGGTGAAAGCGGGCGAGACGCTGTGCACGGCGCATTTCAATCGCGACGAGCGCCACGCGGAAGCCATGGAGTTGCTGCGCGGATGCTTTGAAATTGGCGCGGAAGCACCGGCGAGAAACCCGCTGGTTCGCAAGGTCATCGGATGGCCGCGCGGCGCTGCGGCAGAAGAGTTGGCAACGAATGCAGAGGCGAGGCAATGATCGTGCGGCGACCGGTGGTCCGCGGTTCCGATTACGCCGCGGCTGGGAAAGCGGCGAACTTCGTTTTGTCCAAGACGAAACTGCGGTCGAAGATTGCCGTGGTGTTGGGTTCGGGGCTTGGCTCGTTTGCGGATCAGCTGAAGGATACGACGAAAATCGCATACGAGAAAATTCCGGGATTCCCACGCGCGACGGCGATCGGGCACGCGGGGAAGCTGATCATCGGAAAAGTGGGAAAAGTTCCAGTGGTAGTGATGCAGGGGCGCGTTCATTTGTATGAAGGGCATTGCGCGCGCGATGTAGTGTTTCCGATGCGCGTGCTGCGGCGCATGGGAATCCGTTCGGTGATTCTGACGAATGCGGCGGGCGGAATTGGCGAAGGTCTGAGGCCGGGCGATTTGGTGCTGATTCAAGATCACATTAACTTGCAGGGAGTAAATCCGCTGATTGGAGCGAACGACGAGAATTGGGGGCCGCGCTTTCCAGACATGACCTACGCGTACTCTGAAAAGTACCGCGACATCGCCAAAGCGGCAGCGCGGAAACTGGGAATCGAATTGCGCGAAGGCATCTATGCTGCGCTCGTGGGGCCGAGTTATGAGACGCCGGCGGAGATACGTTACCTGAAGGCGATTGGAGCGGATTTGGTGGGCATGTCCACGGTGGCGGAGACGATCGCGGCGCGGCACGCCGGAATGAATGTGCTCGGGATTTCGTGCGTGACGAACATGGCCGCGGGGCTTGGCGGAAAGGCGCTCGATCACCAGGAAGTGCTGGCGGTCGGACAGCGCGTGCAGAACGAGCTAGGCGCGCTGCTGAGCGCGGTGATCCCAGAGATTCTTGCCGGAGACGAAACCGCCGCTGCAAACGAAACTGCGCGGAAACACAAGCCGACGGCCAGCCACGGGGACGCGCAATGAATCCAAACCAGTACGAGGCGCTGATCGCTGCGGCACGCCAGGCACGGGAAAACGCGCACGCACCCTATTCCAATTTTCGCGTAGGCGCTGCGGTGCGGGCGAAGTCCGGGCGGATTTACAGCGGCTGCAACGTGGAGAACGCGAGCTATGGACTCACGTGCTGCGCCGAGCGAGTGGCGATTTTTAAGGCGGTATCCGAAGGCGAGCGCGGCTTCGACGCCATTGCGGTGGTCACGGACGCGGAGAAGCTGACGCCGCCGTGCGGAGCTTGCCGGCAGATCATTTGGGAATTTTGTGGCGACGTGCCGGTTATTTTGGCCGATCTGGCGGGGAATTCAGAGAAGATGAGCGCGGCCGAATTGCTGCCGCGAGCGTTCGATTCGAACTCGATCAGCGAGGCGTGATTAGCTGCCGGAACCGCCCAATTTTCGCTTGCGATGCAGTTTGACGGCCGACGAGCGCAGCGTTTCCGGGATGTTTTTATTGGCGCACAGCTTGGCTAGATCGGTTGAGGTGAGCCGCGGAAAAAGATGCAGTGAGACGTCGAGAGGCGTCTTGGGATTGTTGGTCAGGTTGCGGACCACCGAATAGCTCTTCATAAACGTGCGCGTCATTGAGATGGCGCGCAGAGTTTCGCCGGAAAGATTGGTCATCGCGGAGAAGCTTTCCACTTCCGAGTCGGTGAGGCGCGGCGATTGCAGGACGCAGCGCTGCACCAGCCTGTTGGGATCGCGAATCAAGAACATGCGCTCGGAACGGCCGCCCTTCAGCGCCAGGGTGAGGCGCTGGACGACGTTCATGTGCGCCATCTTCTGTTGCAAGGTTTCGCGCTTGGACTTGTCCGGCTCGATTTCGACGGCGGCTTCCTCGATTTCGTTGATCGAAATCGCGCCCTTTTGCATTTCGTTGAGCATATCGCGCTGCTCGGCGGTGGGCGCCGTCGACTTATTTACGGCGATTACTAATTGCGGATCGCTAATGAAGCGATCGAGATTATCGAGAAGGGCCTGGATTCCAGCGGAAGTGAGGCGCGAGGCAACGCGGGTGACGTCCGCGGTCGGGCAGGCTGGGTTTTTTGCCAGCGCGTCGGCAATGCCGGGCTTGTCTCCGAGATAGTCGGAGCAGTATGCGCTGAGATGCGGATCGACTTCCGGCCGCGCCAGCGCTGTGAGGAAATGCTGGACAGGTTCACTGAGCAGCACGCCCTGCGCGCGTTCGGCCGTGTTGGGATCGGAGTCGAACGCCAGCACGGAGAGCAATTCCACGCGCGCTTCAGGCGCAAGCGGGATGCTGCCGGCGCAGAGGGCTAGTTTTTGTTCCGGGCGGGCATGACCGGAGCAAATTTGCGTGCGCAATTCGTCGCTAATCAGGATCTCCCGTAGCAGAAGTCAAATCGCTACGGGTGAGTGTAACCGATCCGGGCTGGCCGGGAGTGCCGATTGGAGGGAGCGTTTGTCCATTTAGTTCCAGGAGCACAGCGCTCGATTCGCTGGAGGTGACCTGGAACTTATCGTGCGCCTGGAATTGCTTGACGTCGTTTACGTGGACCGGGCCGTCAAAAATGACGCTGCCATCCGCGACCACTTTCACATTGGCGGGCTTGCCGGCCTCGAGTTTCAAGGTTAGCGGAGCGGCTGTGCTTGGAGTGGCTGCGGCTGCGCTAGCCGCCGGAACTGAGTTCGGATGCGCTGGAGCGTTTGATGCAGGCGAAGCGGCAGCCTCCAGCACGCCGTGGCGCTTGGCCTGAATGCGGTGGATTTGCGCCGCAAGCGCCGCAGCGCCGCGATGAAAACCGCTGGAGATCCTTTTCCGGTAATGGACGTAGGCGAAAATGCCAGCTGCGATCAGCAGAGCGAGAATGACGATGGCGAGGACGGCGGGGCGCCAGTTCCGTGGCATTTGTTGCACGGGAGCCGAGGACGTGTGGCGAGCGCTGGAGGTAGAGTTGCCGTTACTTTTGGCGCCCAGGTCATATTCGGCAACCAGGGCGTCTTCGTCCATACCGAGATAGCGCGCAACGGAACGGATAAAGCCGCGATTGAAGACTCCGCCGGGAAGCTGGTCCCAGCGGTCGTTTTCGATGGCTTCCAGGAACCGCGTGTTGATGCGGGTGGCGGCGGCGATTTCCTCGAGGGAAACTCCGCGCATCTCGCGTTCGCGCTTGAGGTGTTCGCCGAAGGCTGTGGAAGACATCCGTCAGGGACCAGGAAAAAATATAGGCGCGAGGGCTAGGTGTGTCAATGCTACACGAAGATTACACGAAAGTCGCTGGCGGCCTGATGATTGGACTTTCGGCAATAGGGCGGGAAAGGGCGTTGCAGTAGGGGAAAATGGTTCACTATAATCCGAACGTTGCCCTCCGAATCCCAAGACGCTAATCGGGCCGCTGCTGAGCCGGCGCGCCGCTCGACGGACCTTAAACAGTTTCCGGGTGTAGACCGTCGACGGCACGCGCAGGCCCCTGCGGCAGCTACGGAAAAAAGCGAAGTCACTGTCTTTCATGAGCTTGGCAAGGCGCTGACGTCGTCCCTCCAGTTAGACCAAGTGCTGCGCACCATCATGGAAAAGATCAACGAGGTGCTGCGGCCGGATACGTGGTCGCTGCTGTTGATGGACGGGGACAAACAGGAACTTTATTTTCAGATCGCGACGGGACAGGGTGCCGACGCACTTAAGGACGTGCGCATCAAGCTGGGCCAGGGGCTGGCGGGCTGGGTGGCGCAGTCGGGCGAGGCAGTGGTGGTCCCGGACACCAGCCAAGATTCGCGATTTTTCGGCAAGGTGGATGAACGCACGCAATTGGCGACCCGTTCGATCGTAGCCGTGCCGGTACGCTTTCGCGATCAGTGCTTGGGCGTGATCGAGCTGATCAATTGTATCGGGCCGGAGGGATTCAGCCAGCGCGATTTGGCGTTGCTGGAAGCGCTAGCGGACTACGCCGCGATTGCCATCGAAAACGCGCGGCACGTGCAGCGCATTCACGAGCTGACGATTACCGACGATTGCACCAGCCTGTACAACGCGCGGCATTTGAACTTCATGCTGGATACGGAAATATACAGGTCGCACCGCTACGCGTTTGAATTTTCGCTGATCTTCATCGACTTGGACCACTTCAAGAGCGTCAACGACACGCACGGGCATTTAATGGGATCGAAACTGCTGAACGAGATTGGGACAGCCATTAAGGAACATTGCCGGCTGATCGACTTGGCGTTCCGCTACGGCGGCGACGAATTCGTGGTGCTGCTGCCGCAGACTTCGAAGGAGAACGCGCTGGCTGTGGCGCGGCGGTTGCATGATTTGATCGGCGCGACGGTTTGGCTCAAGGATAACAAATTAAACGTGCATCTTACGGCGAGCGTCGGCGTGGCCACCTATCCGACCGATTCGCGGACGAAGGCCGAGCTGCTGCACCTGGCCGACGAAGCCATGTACCTGGTGAAGAACACGACGCGAGATAACGTGGCTGTGGCCGGCGAAGGCATTGTCCCGTCGGCACGTTTGGAATAGCTGACCGAAATAGCTGGGCCAGGCAGCTGAACTGCATCCGCAACTCGATTCACCCTTCGCGTTTGAGCTGATTGCCGCAGTTGTGGCCCGCAAACCTGTTCCCTATACTCGGCTTCTAATAGAAAAGGGGGCGCGAGACTTTGCGCAATCGCGAGGCGGCGCGCTACGCGCGCTTGTCGGCTATGGCCGCCGGACTGATCGTGCTGGCTGTGGCTGGGGTGTATATCAATCGCGCGGTACGCCGCGCCAGAGCGCGGCGGGATATGCCGGCGGCCGTGCCTTCGAGCGTGGAGCGACGGTCGGCGGAGTTCACGTACAAGTCGGTGGATCAGGGGCGAACGCTTTTCGTCCTGCGAGCTTCGCAAGCGACGCAATATAGGGATCACGACCGCGCGCTGCTCGAAGACGTCTGGATCACCATCTACGGACGCGACGGACAGCAGAACGATAATATCCACACGCGCGAGTGCAGCTTCGACCCGCAGAGCGGCGGAGCGCGATGCGCAGGTTCGGTGCAGATTGATATTGGCGAGGCGAAAAGCGTCACCAGTTCGGGCGACCATTCCTCCAACAACATCGGTGGAGCGTCTGGTGGTGCGGCTGCCGCACAACCTGGGCATCCGCCGCTACAGCTGGTGACCAGCGATTTGAGTTTTAACCGCGACACTGGCGACGCGTCGACGTCCGCGCCGGTGCGATTCACATTTCCGGGCGGCAGCGGAAGCGGCGTAGGGGTGAAATACAGCACGCACGATGCGACCATTCGCGTGGAACGCGCGATTCGGTTCCAGCTGGCAGCTTCGGATAAGACTGGCGGTGTGCCAGTGGAGGCGAGCGGAAGCAGCCTCGAAATTCACCGTACCGATCGCACTGCGGTGCTCGAGGGGCCCGTGAACATGCAGCAGGGCAAGCGCGAACTGACGGCAGCGAAAGTTTCCGTCGCATTCGACGCGCAGAATCGCGTGAAGCAGGTGCAGGTCGATGGTAACCCGCAGATTCAGGCGGACGAAAACGGAAGCGCGATTTCGGTTTCGGCCTCGCAATTTCAAGGCCAGTTGAACGCCGCGGGATGGGTTGAGCGCGTGATTGCGGACGGAAACGTTCGCGCGACGCGGCAGACGAAAGCGGGAACTGCGAATTTTGCGGCGGGAAACGTTGAGCTGGCGATGGTTCCGGGGCGCAATTTGGTGCAGGACATGATCGCGACCGGCGGGGTGACGGCCGACTCGCGGCAGGGCGGCGAGTCTGACACCCTTCGGACCGCGGCGCTGCACGTCGCGTTTGCGACTCCGGACCCGAACAGCAACGCGCAGGCGAAAGCCTCGCCGACCGAGATTGGGCGGGAACGCGTCGCAAGCGCCGAAACTCTTGCGCCAGCGACAATTGAGCTCGCAAAAGGCGCCGAGACGACCACCGTCAGCGCGAAAAAATTGGTGGCGCAAGCGGGCAAAACCGGACGAATTGAAAAGCTATTTGGCCATTCAGGCGTGACGATTCAGAGAATGAGGGCTGGCGATACGCCGCAAACCATGTCCGCGGCGGAACTGTCGGCGACGTTTGGCGCGCGCGGCGGCTGGGAAAAGGTACGGGAAATTGGCGGCGTCCACATGCAGCAGGGCGACCGTATGGCGACGGCGGGCAGCGCGAGAATCGACCGCGCCAGCAACGAAATCAACCTCGAGGGCTCGCCGGTCGTGTCGGACGGCGCCAGCCGAACGACAGCGAAGCGAATGGCGTTCAATCGACAGACCGGTGCGCTTGCGGCCACCGGCGATGTGATTTCCACGTACGCGCCGGGCGGCGCGCAGGACGCAGTGAATCTAGGGGCTGGGGCGGCGCACATTTCGGCCGATGCGCTTATGGGGTCGGCGAAGTCTGGACATGTCATCTACGCGGGGCATGCGCGGCTGTGGCAAGGCGAATCGGTGCTGGAAGCGGACCGCATCGACGTGTGGCGCGACGAGAAAAAGATGCAGGCGTCCGGAAATGTGGTGGCGGTGTTCCCGCAAAGCGCGGGATCTTCGCCTTCGGCGACTTCGGCAATTCCGGCGATTCCGGATTTTGCGAAGGCGGCGAAGAAACCGGCAAAGGCGTCCGGACCGACGCTGTGGAAGATTCGTGCTCCGCTGCTGACGTATTTCGCGGATCGAGGAATGGCTCACCTGGACGGCGGAGTTGTGGCGAACTCCGACCAAGGAACCCTGCACTCGCGGACTCTCGACATCTATCTTGGCCCGCCTGCCGCAAAATCTTCAGTGGCCAACTCCGCAAGAGGCTCGGTATCGGCGAGCGAGTTCGGTGTGACAAATTTTGGCGGTACACGGCAATTGGAACGCGTGATCGCGCGGGGCAACGTGGTTGTGGAGCAGGGCACCCGCAAAGGCGTGGCGGAACAGGCCGAATATACCGCCTCGGACGGCAAATTCGTGCTTTCGGGCGGCAGCCCGATGGTTACTGATGGTTCTAGCAACTCGGCTACCGGCAGTTCGTTGACCTTCTATGTTGCGAGTGATACGATTTTGATTGATTCGCACGAAGGTTCGCGCACACTGACCAAACACAAGGTTGAGAAATGAAACGGCATGTTGAAACTCCGGGCCGTCGATCTTAGGAAGTCCTATCGAGGACGTAAAGTCGTCGACGACGTCAACCTGGAGATTCAACAGGGAGAAGTGGTTGGGCTGCTCGGGCCGAATGGCGCGGGTAAGACCACGACTTTTTACATCCTGGTCGGGCTCGCGCGTCCGGATTACGGGCGCGTGCTGTTGGACGCCGAGGACATCACCGACCTCCCCATGTACCTCCGGGCCCGCAGCGGAATCAGCTACCTGCCCCAGGAACCTTCGGTATTTCGGAAGCTGACGGTCGAGGAGAACTTACTCGCTGTACTGGAAACCCTTCCGCTTACGCCTGAACAGCGGCGCGACCGGATCGAGGAGCTATTAGCGCAGATGGGACTCGAAGGAGTGCGTTACAGCCAAGCGTATGTGCTTTCGGGCGGCGAACGGCGCCGTCTCGAGATAGCGCGGTCGATGGTACTGTCGCCTTCGTTCGTGCTTCTCGATGAACCCTTTGCGGGAATCGATCCGCTGACCGTGGTGGACATTCAAAAGATTATCGCGGATTTGAGCAGCGCGGGAATTGGGGTCCTGATTACGGACCACAACGTGCGGGACACGCTAGCGGTGACGAATCGTGCGTACATCATAAACGGCGGCAAGATTTTGGCTTCCGGCACGCCGCCGACGCTTTCCGACAATTCTGAAGTGCGCCGCATCTATCTGGGAGAGAAGTTCCGGCTGAACTGATATGAACTACCTCGCGCCAAAATTGCATCTTCGTTTGGCTCAGAAGCAGATTCTGACGCCGGGGCTCGTGCAGATGGTGAGCGTGCTGGCGCTCAACCGGCTGGAACTGCGCGAGATGATCAATCAGGAGATCATGGCGAATCCGGTGCTTGAGGAGCTTACCGAGGAAACGACCACCCCGGAAAGTTACACGGACGAGGCCTTTCTTAAGAAAGAGACCGAAAAAGTACCAGACGAACCGGCGTCGAATCCCTTTGATGAATTCGATTTCGGATCGTTCTTCACGCAATATCTCGACACCGGCGCGGAACGAGTAGCCAGCAGCGAGCACGAAGAAATCGAGAAACCTTCCTTCGAGAAATTCCTTTCGTCAGCTTCGAGCCTTGCGGATCACCTCGAGTGGCAGCTTAGCGTCAGCATCTGCACGGAAACGGTTCGCGAAATTGCCGACGAGATTATCGGCAACCTGGACGAAAACGGCTACCTGACTGCGACGCTCGAGGAAATCGCGCAGAGCGGCAACTACTCGATGGAAGATGTGGAAGAAGCGCTGGCGATGACGCAGGAATTCGATCCGCCCGGCGTGGCGGCGCGCAATTTGGAAGAGTGTCTGCTGATGCAGATCAAAGTGCTGGACCCGCAAAACACGCTGGCGCAGCAGATCATCTCCGGACATTTGAAACTTCTGCAAAACAATCAGCTAAAGGAAGTGGCGCGCGAACTGAACCGTCCGATCGAGCTGGTGAAGCGCGCCGTGGACGTGATCAAGCGTCTCGATCCGAAGCCCGGCCTGCGCTACAACAAGACTGAGCCGAGGCTGGTCGAGCCAGACGTGCAATTCCGCAAGGTCGATGGCGAATGGCAAGTGTTTATGAACGACGACGACGTGCCGCAGCTTCGCCTGAATCCCACCTACCGGCGGCTTCTGGCGCGCGATGCGGCCGACCGCGATGTTCGTAATTACGTGAAAGAACGTTTTACCGCCGCGCTGCAGTTGATGAAAAATATCGAGCAGCGCAAGCACACGATTCTGCGCGTCTGCCAGTCGATCCTCAGGCGGCAGGCCGATTACCTTGACTACGGTCCGGATAGCCTGCGTCCGATGATGATCAAGGAAGTGGCGGAAGAAGTGGGCGTACATCCTTCCACGGTGAGCCGCGCGGTGGCCAATAAATACGTGCACACGCCGCAGGGGGTGCTGGAATTGCGCAGTTTTTTCTCGGAATCGGTCAACGGACCGCAAGGCAGCGAAATGTCGCTGCTGTCTCTGAAACGCCGGGTCAAGCAGATGATCGACGAAGAAGATACCGCCCACCCGCTCACCGACGATCAGATCACGAAAAAGCTGAGCGACGAGGGCATTCAAGTTACGCGGCGCACCGTCGCAAAATATCGCGAGGACATGCGCATCCCGAGCACGCACCGACGCCGGGTGAAAGCCTAGCCGCTCACAACCGTGAAGCGACCGGAGAAGAAGCGCAACGCCCGGCAGCTCGTTATCCTCACGGGCCTGTCGGGATCGGGCAAGGGCTCCATCCTAAACACCTTCGAGGATCTCGGATTTTATTGCGTCGATAATCTTCCTGTAGCGCTGATTCCAACGTTCACCGAACTGTACGAAGAAGGCCGCGGGGAAGTGGACCGCGCGGCTTTGCTGGTGGACGCGCGCGAAGGCGCGGAAATCGATAAACTGCCGCAGATTTACCGCAAGCTGCGCAGCGCCCATTCCGTCACGCTCGTATTTGTGGAAGCAAGTGACGACGCCCTGGTGCGTCGCTTCAGCGAAACCCGACGGCCGCATCCGATGGGGCACGACCATTCGGTGATCGAAGGGATTCGCGCCGAGCGCCGGCGCATGGCGCCGATTCGTCGAATCGCGGATCTGGTTATTGACACTACCAAGTTCACTGTTCACGAGCTACGCCAGTTCATCATTGACCGGTTCCAGAACCCGGGACGAAGGCCGCTGCTCGTGTCGGTGGTGAGTTTCGGCTTCCGGTATGGTATTCCAGCGGACGCGGACCTGGTGTTCGACGTACGCTTTTTGCCGAATCCACACTTCGTTCCCAAACTGCGCCCCTTCAGCGGAAAGAATCCCAAGGTGGCGCGGTATATTCGCGCGTTTCCGCAGACGGGCGAATTTCTGAGGCGCATCGAGAGCCTGCTGGCGTATCTGATCCCGCACTACATTCGCGAGGGCAAAAGCTATCTCACGGTGGCGCTGGGATGCACAGGAGGGCGACATCGCTCCGTGGCGCTGGCGGAAGTGATTAGCCGCGGGCTGAAGCGCAAGGGATACGCCACGAAAGTTGTGCATCGCGATCTCGACAAGACGCAGGCGTGAGCAGGCGGCGCACCGCCGAAAGCTCTGGCATTTGGAGTTTGCGTTGGGACCGTTGGCGAGTTTATGGCTTGCAAGGCGCGCGAGTCCTGCTTACGCTAGGTGCCTTGGATTCGGGGCAGTTCGGCAGCATTCGCCAACAGCATTGAAATTCAAAGTGCTTTCAGAGACGGATCGCGGCGATCCGCGCTCCTAACCTATGGACATTTTTTCGCACGTCACGGAGCGGCAGGAAATTCGCAGGCTGTTAGGCTATCTGCGGCCTTACGTTCCGCTGTTTGCCTTGGGCGTAGTGTTGATCGCGTTCATGGGCGCGATGGACGGCCTGGTGGCGTTTTCCATCAAGCCCGCTCTAGATGTAATTCTGGCGCGGCACTCGACGATTCGTTCGCTCACGCTGTTCACCATTCCAGGCACGAATCATGTGGTGAACCTCAATTCATTTGTGCCCCACCAGATTCACTACGTTTGGTCGGTATTCGCGGTCGCGCTGCTTTTTATTTTTCTGTCGAAGGGCGTCGCGGAATATTTTGGCAGCATTTTGATTCAGTACGTGGGGCTTTCCGGCATTACCGATCTGCGCGATCAGACGTACAGCAAGGTGGTGCAACAGCCGGTCGGGTTTTTCCAGCACAATCCCGTCGGGCGTGTGATGTCGGCCACGATTAGCGACATCGAGCAGATTCGCAGCGCGTTTTCGGACTGGCTGGCGGACCTGGTGCGGCAGGTTTTCAGCCTGATCGCGTTCGTCGCGGTGCTGCTGATCATCGACTGGCGCATGGCGCTGGGATCGGCGGTGCTGATCCCGCTGGTGATTCTGCCGGTTGGGAAGCTGGGTCGCAAGATTCGGCGCTCGTCGGAAAAAAGCCGCTCGCGCCTCGCGGATCTGAGCCAGATTCTGCAGGAAACTGTGAGCGGCAACCGCATCGTCAAGGCATTCGGCATGGAGCGGTTCGAGATCGGCCGCTTCCGCGAAGCGGGACGCAAGCTGTTGAGCGAGAACATGCGCTGGATTCGCGCGTTCGCGATCACCTCGCCAATGATGGATGCGCTCGGCGCGGTGGTCATTTCCGCCGTGCTGCTTTTTGCCCGCGGCGAGATTCAGGCCGGCCGCATGACGATCGGCGCATTCGGGGCGTTCACGTTCGCGCTGTTTAAGGCATATGAGCCGGTGAAAGCGATCGGCCGGGCCTATCAACTTTTCCTGCAAGCTGCGGGAACGTCCGCGCAAGTGTTTGCGTTCATCGACCGGCCGGAAGAGGAGATGGAGGCGCCGGGCGCGAAAGTATTGCCGCGTTTTGCGAATTCGATCGAGTTCGAGCATGTGAACTTCGCATACGAAAACGGTCCGCTGATTTTGAAGAACATCAACTTAGAAGCGACGGCGGGCTCGGTAATTGCGTTCGTTGGGTCGAGCGGCGCAGGAAAAACCACTCTGGTGAATCTGCTGCCGCGGTTTTATACGGCAACATCCGGCTCCCTGCGGATCGACGGAAACGATGTCGGCGAGGTCACCTTGCGCTCGCTGCGCGAACAGATCGCCATCGTTACGCAGGAGACGATTCTTTTCAACGACACGATTTGGAACAATCTCTGTTACGGGCAGCCGAATATCCCGAAAGAAACCGTGATCGCCGCGGCCAAGGCGGCTTTGGCGCACGATTTCATCATGGAAATGCCGAAGGGATACGACACGGTGATTGGTGACCGCGGCCAGCGACTCTCCGGCGGCCAGCGGCAGCGGCTGGCCATTGCGCGCGCGGTGCTGAAAAATGCGCCGATCCTGATTCTCGATGAGGCGACGTCAGAGCTCGATTCCGAATCCGAAATGCTGGTGCAAAGCGCGCTGAACAATCTGATGGCCGGGCGCACCGTCTTCGTGATCGCGCACCGGCTTTCGACGATTCGTCGCGCCGATTTGATCGCTGTGCTCGATGGCGGCACGATTCGCGAGCGCGGCACCCACGAAGAGCTCTTGGCGCGCGGCGGGACTTACGCGCGCCTGTATGAAATGCAATTCCGGGACGTGGAGCCGCTTACGCCTGTCACGCCCGCTGCGGAGCCGGCTTAGAGATGGCCTCAGCGAAGCCACAATCAGGTGCGGCTGGCGATCAACAATCGCCGCGGAACGAGCCATCGAAGGCGCTGAAATCGATGACCGGCTACGCGCAGGCTCATGCAGCTGCGGAAGGCTGGAGCATTCGTATTTCCGTGCGCAGTGTGAATCATCGCTTTCTCGACTTGCATCTGCGCCTGCCTGAAGGGCTCGAAGCGCTTGAGCCGCGCGTGCGCCAGACGGTGCGCGAACGTATCCGGCGGGGGCACGTCGACGTTACATTGCGGTACGAGGTTTCCGGCTCCTCCGCGGTGGGCGTGAATCGCGATGTGGCGGCTGCTTACATTGAAGCCGCGAACGCGCTGCGCAAGCAGTTTGGCATTGCCGCTGAGCCCGATCTCGCGGCGATTCTCCGGTTGCCGGGAGTGATCGGCGCGCCTGCCGCTGCCATGGATGAAGATCTCGCGCAGTTGGAAACGCTGGCTGGGCAGTGCCTCGGCGAAGCGCTTGACCGGCTCGATCGCATGCGCGAGGAAGAAGCGGCTGCGCTTCGGGACGAGATGGCCGGCCATCTTTCGAGTGTCGCGGCGCTCGCGGCCAAGGTTAAGACGCTGGCGGAACGAGCGCGCCCGGCATTTGCGCGGCGGCTCGAATCGCGCGTGAAAGATTTGCTGGGCGAAACGGCGATCGACCCGGCGCGGATCGTCCAGGAAGCTTCGCTGGCGGCGGAGCGTAGCGATGTCTCGGAAGAACTGGCGCGGCTCGCTAGTCATGTACGGCAATTCGAATCATTGCTTTCGGGCGCCGCGGACGTGGGCAAGAAATTGGATTTTTTGCTGCAAGAAATGCAGCGCGAAGCCAATACCCTGCTTTCTAAAACGCCCGGAAGCGAAGCGGAAGGGCTCCAAATCACGGAGCTGGGGCTGGAGATCAAGTCGGAGATCGAAAAAATTCGGGAACAGGTCCAAAATATCGAATGACAAAATCGGCGCCATTGGTGCTCATCGTATCCGGCCCATCAGGCTCGGGGAAATCAACGCTGGTTCAGAAAATTTTGGAGCTGTCCGGCACCATGCTATCGATTTCGTGCACCACCCGGCCGCCGCGCAGGACGGAAAACGCCGGTAAGTGGTACAATTTCGTAGCCGAAGCTGAATTCCAGCAGATGATCACCCGGGGCGAGTTTCTGGAATACGCCCAGGTTTTTGGGAAGAATTGGTACGGGACTCCGAAGAAGTGGCTGGACCGCGCGCGCGATGAGGGTAAGGACTTAGTTTTGGAGATTGATGTTTCCGGCGCGCTGCAAGTAAAGGAAAAATTGCCGGATGCGGTGGCCATTTTCGTGGTGCCACCGTCGCGGGCGGACGTGGAGCAGAGGATTCGCGCCCGCGGCCAGGATTCGGAAGATGAAATTCGCCGCCGGCTGGAACGCTCGCGGCAGGAAATGCTGAAGTACCCGAGCTACGATTTCGCGGTGATTAACGACGATCTCGATCGAGCCGGGCGCGAAGTACAGGCCATCACGCTGGCGTCGCGCTGCCGGATGGCGCGGCAAGAGCGGCAGATTCGCGAGATCGTAAAGACTTTTGGAGGCTGATTCATAAATGGCTCTTACGCAGGTACCCGAAAGCAAATTTGCGTACGTCGTAGTGGTCTCTCGGCGCGCGCGTCAACTGATGATCGGCGGGCGCCCGCTGGTGGATAATCCGAAGTCCCGCAAAAACACCCGAATTGCCGAGGAAGAATTACTGCAGGGGCTGCTCGAATACGAGTTGCCGAAAGTGCCCGAAGGCGCGGAAGGCCGCGACGGCAAGCGCCACAAGTAAAGCTTTCGCGGCAGGCCCGATTGGCTCGGACTAGCTCTCGCAGCTGGCCGGGACTGGTCCGGCGCTCAGGATTGACGCATGAAAATCGCACTCGGCGTGACCGGCGGAGTGGCGGCTTACAAATCGGCGGAGCTCGTCCGCCGGCTCCAGCAGGAAAAACTCGACATTCAAGTGATTATGACGCGCGCGGCGCAGGAGTTCATCACTCCGCTCACATTCGCCGCACTCACCGGCAATAAAGTGATCGCCGAAATGTTCGCGCGCGATAACGCCGCGCCCGCGAACGTTGAAAGCGCCATCGAGCATATCGCCGTGGCGCAGCGCATCGACTTGCTGCTCGTCGCGCCGGCCACCGCGGACGTGCTGGCGCAATTCGCGCACGGCATCGCCGGCGATTTTCTCGGCACGCTGTATCTGGCCACCAAAGCGCCAATGATTGTTGCGCCGGCAATGAACGTCAACATGTGGGAGCATCCCGCCACGCGCGAAAATCTGGCTGCGCTGCGCGCGCGCGGCGTGCACGTGGTCGATCCCGGCGAAGGCTATCTGGCGTGCGGGATGGTCGGCGCGGGGCGGCTCGCAGCTACGGAAGCAATCGTCGAAAAAGTATGCAGCGTGCTCGGACTGCGCCACGATCTGGCGGGACAGACGGTGCTCGTCACCGCCGGGCCCACGCGCGAAGATGTGGACCCGGTGCGATTTCTCACCAACCGCTCGTCCGGAAAAATGGGCTACGCGCTGGCCGACGCGGCGGCGCGGCGCGGCGCTCGCGTAGTTCTGGTCAGCGGACCCACGAATTTGTCCGCTCCGCAAGGCGTCGATTGGATTCCGGTGCGCACGACGGAAGAAATGCGCAACGCCGTTCGCCAGCACGCCACTGAAGCGAACGTGGTGATCATGGCGGCGGCCGTGGCGGATTATCGTCCCGCGGCGGCGCAGGCGCAGAAGCTCAAGCGCGGCGGCGAGCGCATCACCCTGGAGCTGGAGCCTACGCCGGACATTCTGGCCGAGCTAGGCCGCGAACGTAGCCAGAGCAGCGGCGATTCGAAGCGCGTGCTGGTGGGATTCGCCGCGGAGACGGAGCATCTGGCCGAAAGCGCCCGCGAAAAGCTGGCCCGCAAGGGCGCGGATATGATCGTCGCCAACGACGTGACGCAGGAAGGCGCCGGATTCGACGGCGACACCAACATCGCAACGATCTTCCTGCGCGACGGCCGCGGAATCCCGCTGCCAAAGCTCTCGAAATTCGAAGTAGCCAACCGCATCCTCGATCAGGTCCTCGATCTGCAGAAACGTTAGCTGTCCTTCGCCCAGAGGCCGCCACTCGTGGATACCAGCCATTTGCCGCCAGGCTGGGAAACGTGGAATCCCCGTCACTCGCCCCTGTGTGTTTTTTGTAGCGGCGACCTTCAGGTCGGCGCCTCTGGGGTTTGGTCCCAATCGTCGCCAAACCCGTAATTGCCACCGGCCCACGTACCTTCCAGTTTGCCGACAATACGGCCGGTGTCCCGGGCGCCAGTTTCCAACAAATCCTCACTAGCAAAGGCCGCTGGGACGAATCGCGGATCCGGATTCCTGAGTAGGAAAGGTCTGAATACTTTGCAGCGTGTAGGGTGTCGTTCCAGCCAGGTTCGCGGCACATTGCAGGATCGCCTGCTGAAGGGCAGGAAGCGTGGACGGCAGATTCGGAATCGATTGGTCAGGTTTTTTGAAATTAAAGGCGCTGGTTAGATCCCCGACCGTTGTGCGGCGCCAGGCGCTCAGGTTGGGCACTTCAGCACCGAACAGGGTCTCGATGAATCGCAGCACGGAAGTGTGATCGAAGAGGTCCGACGACACAAAACCGCCCCGGCTGAACGGCGAGACGATCAGCGTGGGAACGCGAAAACCAAGTCCAATCGGGCCAGTAATCGCTGGACTGCCAATTACGGTCGGGTCCGGAACCGGGGGTGCGGTCACATATTCACCTGGCGTGCCAAGAGGCGCCGTCACCGGCGCAACATGATCAAAAAATCCGCCATTCTCATCGAAGGTGACGAATAAGACCGTCTTTGCCCACAGTGCTGGGTTCGCTGTTAGGGCACTTACGATTAGGGAAAGTATATTCTCACCAAAGATCGAAGGCGAAGGCGGGTGATCCGAGGTTAGGACCGACCCCACCAGCCAGGAGACTTGTGGCAAACTCCCAGCCGCGATATCGGCCAGGAAGTCGATGGGAAACTGTGGTCCGAATGCATTCTGATGCAACACTGATGAAGGATCCTGAAAATTTTTGAAGTAGGAGAGAACATTGTCCGAGAGAATCCCGCCGAGAACCGTCTCATCAGGCGACGAGTAGACCTTCCAAGAAATTCCCCGAGCCTGAAGCTGCTCGGGCATTGTCGTATATGTCAGACGGCCGTAAAAGGCTGTACGGTTGGCGACGATGCTCTGCAAAACCGGCCCGCCGTTTTTTCCATCCGGGTCGAGGGAGGCGGCCATCGTGTAGAGGCGATTCGGATCGGTCGGGCCAATCACCGAGCAACAATAGTTGTCGCAGATCGTAAAAGCATCAGCCAGGGCATAGTAATAAGGAAGGTCTGCGCGAGTGTAGTAGCCCATGCTCAATACGGCGTCGTTGGAATCAATCGAAAGACGCGAGCTCACAAAACCGTCCATTGCGCCGTTGTTCCAGCTCTGATGCTGTGGCACCCAGTCGTGGGTGATGTCGTGCGTGCAGGCTGCATTCGTTGTGGAAGTGTCCAGGTGGAATGGTAAGAGCGCTCCCACGGGCGAATTCGTTGTGTTCGCCGGATCGGGCTGCTGGAATGCGGCGCTTCGATCGGAAAATCCACGGACCCCGCGGTAGCTTCCAAAGTAGTGATCGAAAGACCGGTTTTCCTGAATCAGGATTACAACATGCTCGATGTCAGATAATTTGGAGCAAGCGGACGGAACGGAAGGAACCGACGGAGAACCGGCTCCGCAACCGTGCAGACCCAAAGACGCCAGCCCTCCGACAGTAGTTGCAGCTCCGAGTTTCAGTAGTTCTCGGCGAGTGAAATTCTTCATAGGACTGAAGTATTGGATGCGCCCTACGGAACAAAGGTAAGACCGACTTCCGAGGCCTGGCGAGTCGGGTTAGAAGTATGTGGTCCGGCCTGTCTGGCGATTATGTCTGGATCACGGGCTACCCGGAAGCTATGCGAGAGGTCAGCAGTTGCAAGCGTCACGCCAGGTACAGGCGCACGCACCTGTACTTCCGGCCAGTAGAAAACTGTACCCTCACATTTGATATCGTCGATCTGTGATGCTCGGCGTAAACGAAATCGCCGCCGCTAAACCGGCCGCCGTGAGCCGGAGGAAAAGTTCTGCCCCATCGCGCGGGTGCCGTGGATTCGACGCCAAAGTGTGCGCGTCGCGAGTTCTCGGGCGAAGCCGCCAGCGGGCAGCGCGATGCAAAAAGCGAGCGGACGAACACCTGGCAGCAGGCGGGAAATTTACAACGCGCGCGCTACTGGGACGCCGTTTAGGGGGGCGGAGGTTCACCTCCGCCATAAACACGCGCGCGATAGCGCACTTCCTTTTGCGCTGGGTCACCCGCGCGAAATCTTCTGTTTTGGTTTCTGGCTCCCCATTCACTCTGCTCGCCCAGGCGAAGCAGTGGCGAGAACTCAAAGGGCTCTGGCTTGCGCTGACGAAGGAAGCGTTCACTCGCGCGGAGTCGTCGCCTTTTGCCTTCACGAATCACGATTCACGAGTCGCAAATCACGCGATCAGGGGCGGAACGATCAATCGACCTTCGACACACGTAAGTCATAGAAAACAAACGATCGCCCACGTGCAAGGGCGGAACTTCCCGGTGCATCTTCTTTTTCCAGTTTTCCGCCAAAATCCAATGGCGCTGGCGCTTCGCAGTTTAGGCGGACGGAGCCTTGGCTCCGTCATAAAGAATCGCGGCGAAGCCACACACCTTTCGCGCCGCCTCACCCGCGCGAAGTTTTCGTCTTTCACGAGTCACGAATCACCAATCACGAATCACGCGGTTTTACCCGGGGTCCCCAAAACGCTCCGCGTTTTGGGGTGGTTACCCGGAACAGTCACTCGAGTAGAAACACACCTAAGTTATAGAAAACAAACGGCGCGGTACACGTCTACCCGGAACGTCCCGGCGCATCGTTCTTTTCGTTCCTTCTTCGCTTTTCCGCGCCAGCTCACCCGCTTATGCGCGCCGATTCGTCTGGACTCCGCGCCTCCTTCCGCTGGATTTCGTTTCCGCACTGTCCGTCCTGCGCCGTTTGCTATAGTGGGCGTGCAAATCCCAATTTTAGGAGAGAGCGTGGATTCGAAAATCGCTGGCAAGCACCCGCGCGCGGAGGCGTGGATGCGTTACGCCGATGATATCGGCCTCGGGCCCTTTTATTTAGAGCGCTCCGCATCGCAATTACCGCCAGCGGCGGAAAACGCCAGCGAGCCTGGGGTTGCTGCGCCGCCGCCGAGCTTCGCTGCAGCGGCTGCTTCGGGACCGATTGCCGCCGCGGCGAAGCCTACCGCGCCCGAGTCCGTGCCAACGCGTTCGCGCCCTGCACCACAGGCTCCCGATGTACCGAAGCCGCTTCCATCGCCTTCGCTCGTCCCGCAAGTCGCTGGTCCATCGCTTTTCGAAGAGCGCGTGGGAAACGATTCGCTGGATCGCATCCGCGAAGACATCACTCCGAATTGCACGCGCTGCAAGCTGCACAAGGCGCGGAAGCAAATCGTGTTCGGCGTCGGCAATCCGAAGGCAGAGCTGGTGTTCGTCGGCGAGGGGCCGGGGCGCGATGAAGACGAACAGGGCGAGCCATTCGTGGGGCGCGCCGGCAAGCTGCTGACGCAGATGATCGAAGCGATGAGCCTGCGGCGGCAGGACGTCTACATCTGCAACGTGGTGAAATGCCGCCCGCCCGAAAATCGCCTTCCGGAAAAAGACGAGATCGCCACCTGCTCGCCGTATCTGATTCGGCAGCTCGACGCGATTCATCCGAAAGTGATCTGCTGCCTGGGCGCGTGCTCCGCGCAAACGCTGCTCAACACCACGCAGGGCATTTCGCGCTTTCGCGGCGAATGGTTCGACTTTCGCGGCGCAAAGTTGATCGCCACGTATCATCCCGCATATCTGCTGCGCAATCCCGCCGCCAAGGCCGAAGTTTGGAAGGATTTGCAGAAAGTGATGGCTGTCCTTGGACTCGAAGCGAAACGCCGCAAGACGTCCAGCTAATCCCGTTCGCTTTTCGCGCATGGATGCTCGTCATGACTCGGGCGAGGCGGGCCTCCGAATTTCGCGGGGGCTGCTACACTAGTGCGCACCTATGGCATCCCGCTATTGCGAAGTCGCGCTTCCCGTGCCGCTGCGCTCGGCTTTCACTTACGCGATTCCCGCGTCGTTTGACGGCGAATGCCTGCTGGGTCGCCGCGTGGTGGTGCCGTTTGGACGGCGCGCCATGGTTGGCGTTTGCATTGGCGAATCCGAATTGCCGCCGGCGGGCGCTCCGGCCGCTTCTCAGATCAAGGAAATCGCCAGCCTGATGGATTCGATGCCGGCGCTTCCGCCGAATCTGATCGCGCTGGGACAATGGATCAGCCGCTACTACGCCGCGCCCATCGGCGAGACCATGCGCGCGATGCTGCCGCCGGAAATCGAGCTGCGGCGCGAGCGCGAATACGCGATCACGGACGCGGGCCGCGCTTACGTGAATGAATTAGCCGCCGCTGAAGAACGCACCGACGTCGAATCCGTGGAAATGCAACTGCTGCGCCGTTTTGAAAGAGAAGATGCGAGTGAATCGACGCGGCTGAGACGTTCGCCTCCGGCCGAATCGGTTGCGGAGCGGCTGGTCCGGCTCGGGCATCTCACCGCGAGAGACGTCCTCCGCGACCGTAAGACGCGCATGCAGAAAATCGTCGCGTGGAACCCATCTGCCATGGAGGTTAGCGACTCGGAAGTCACGCCCGCTGAGCAACGCATCCGTGAAACCCTGACCGCCACGCGCGGTCCGCTGCCGATTTCGATGCTGCTCGAAAAAGCGGCTGTATCCCGAGCCGTGGTGTTGCGCCTCGAAAAGCGCGGATTGGTCAGCATCTGGGACGAGCCGATCACCGCAGCTGAAGACCCGTGGGACACGGATTTCGCGCCGCCGTCGAATACGCTCAATGCCGAGCAGAACGAAGCGCTGGGCGAAATCTGGCGCTGGCTGGTGGAGGGGAAATTCGCCGCCGGATTGCTGCACGGAGTAACCGGCAGCGGGAAGACGGAAGTTTATCTCGGCGCAATTGCGGCGGCCCTATCACGCGGAAAATCGGCAATCGTGTTGGTGCCGGAAATTGCGCTGACGCTGTGGGTGGGGCGGCTGGTGCGCGCGCGATTTGGCGAAGGCGTGGCGGTGTTGCACAGCGCGCTTGCCGATATCGAACGCGCGCGCGAATGGTGGCGCGTGCGGCGGGGAGAAGCGCGCGTGGTGGTCGGCACGCGGTCGGCAATTTTCGCGCCACTCGAAAATCTCGGACTGATCATCGTCGACGAAGAGCAGGAGTCGGCCTACAAGCAGGAGGAAACTCCGCGCTACCACGCGCGAGATACGGCCGTGTATCGCGCAAGGCTAGAAAACGCCGTGGCGCTGCTCGGTTCCGCAACACCTTCGCTGGAGACATATCACAACGCGCGCGCTGAAAAATACCGGCTTCTGCGGCTGGCGTCGCGTGTGGAAAACCGTCCGCTTGCGCAAGTGCGGATCGTGGATTTGCGCGAAGAGTTTCGGCGGAATCGTCGCGCTGCTCCGATTTCGGACGCGCTGCGGCAGGCCATTGCCATGCGTCTGGCGGAAAAAACGCAAACGATGGTGCTCATCAACCGGCGCGGCTATTCGTGGTCACTACTGTGCCGCAGCTGCGGCGCGTTCGTGCAATGCCAAAACTGCAGCATCGCGCTTACATATCACAAAAGCCGCCAGCGCCTGGAGTGCCACTATTGCGGCTACACTGCGCCACCGCCAAAGCAATGCCCGAAATGCAGCGCGGAATTCATGTATTTCGTGGGAGACGGCGCCGAGCGCGTGGAGGAATATTTGCGCGAGACTTTTCCAGACGCGCGGATTGCACGCTTGGATCGCGACACGGTGCGCACCAAGCACGAGTATCAAAAGGTGCTCGGCGCGTTCGCAAAATGCGAGATCGATATTTTGGTGGGCACGCAGATGGTTGCCAAGGGGCACGACTTTCAGCGCGTCACGCTGGTTGGCGTGGTGGCCGCCGATCTGGCGCTTGGCAGGCCCGACTTTCGCGCCGCCGAGCGCACGTTTCAGCTGCTCACTCAGGTGGCGGGACGCGCCGGACGCGGCGAGCTTTCCGGCGAAGTTCTGGTAGAGACGCATTATCCCGAGCACTACGCGATTCAGCTGGCAGCGCAGCAGGACTATCTTTCATTTTTCGAGAAAGAAGCGCATTTCCGGCGCGTGTTGCATTACCCGCCGTTCATGGCGCTTGCGGGCATTCTGGTGCGCGACCGAAAAATCGAGAACGCCATACGCTGGTCACGCGCGCTGGCCGGATATTTCGCGCCATTTGAAAAGCGCGGAGTGAAAGTTCTGGGCCCCGCTGCTGCGCCGCTGGCGCGATTGCGGCGCGAATACCGCTTTCAATTCATTCTGAAATCGCCGCAGCGCGGGGCACTCGGGCAAGCTCTCGCGGGGTGTCTGGATTTCTGCGCCGCGCGTGAGATTCCATCCACCGCCGTTATGGTGGACGTCGATCCAGCCAACTTAACTTAATCGCAGTGCCGGAGTGCTGCTGTTTCCCCGCAGATCGCGAATTGTTGGGCTACCAAACCGGCCAGGGCGTAAAGCTCAACACGAGGATCGCAAGGGCCGCGATGGCCCAAAAGCGGCGTGACGGATCGAGCGGCTCCCACGAACTCATCAGCGTTGGATGGCGGAATCGCAGCGAGAGCGCCAGCAGAATAATTCCCCACAGCGCCCATCCGGACCAGCAAGTCACGCCAAGAACCACGAGCGCCAGACCAACCGCCAGCGAAATTCGCTGGTGATGCCGGCTGGTCAGGCTGTAGACGATGTGACCGCCATCGAGCTGCCACATCGGCAACAAGTTCATGGCTGTCGCAAGAAGTCCCACCCACGCCGCCCAGCCAACCGGCCCGAGCAGCACCCAGTTCGGGTCTATATTTGGGTGAAACAGTTTGATTAGGAGAAGAATTAGCGGCGGGTTGCCGAAATGAAAGTACGCATTTGCCGCCGCGTCGGGGACGATCTTCGCGCTAGCAACGGCCCACATCATGGCGGGCAGCGCGAACAGGAATCCAACCACTGGCCCGGAGATGCCGACATCGAAGAGCGCTTTGCGTGTGGGAATTGGGGAACGTATCGAAATCACAGCGCCGAATGTGCCAAATAAGGTGGGCGCTGGAATGAAATAGGGATAGCTGACGTCGATGCCGTAATGCCGCGCGGCGAAGAAGTGTCCGAGCTCGTGGGCCAGTAGGATGGTAAGCAGCGTGACCGCAAAGGGAAATCCGAGCAGAATCAAAGAAGGATCGTGCAGCGCCGCCTGCCAGACGGCGAAGATGCTTTGGGTGCCAGAAAAAGGGGCGGCGTCTTGGGCGTACGAGCGCGCGAATTCCATGCCCATCATGAGCGTGGATACCAGCGTGAGCGCAAACAATGTTATGGACGGCCACAATCTTTGCCGCCGCGCTCGGACCACAACGCGTCGCGGCTCGTCGTCGAGCACACGAAATTGCGCATCCATCGTTCCCGGGATTTCCATTGGAAGGTGGCCGTTGCCGCTCGTCTCACTCATCGGCACCCGCCCGCGCGAATGTAAAAATCACTCATACTGGTTTGGATGCATTGCGGTGCGAAACGGCTTGGATTGACTCGCATTGCGTACCCCGCCGACACTTTGCAGATGCCACGCGCGGCTCAACGTCCTTCCGCGAGGATGTCGCACTCGTCAGGGTTTGGGAGGAGAGGCTGGAAGCGCCTGAAGTTCCTTGCCCGGCTTGAAGCGCACCGCTTTGCCTGGCGGAATATTGACCTGTTGTCCGGTGCGAGGATTTCGGCCGATGCCGGTCTTGCGGGGCTTAACGTTGAAAACGCCGAAGCGCCGCAATTCGATGCGTCGGCCTTTGCCGAGTGCCACTTTCATGGCCTCGAAAACACTTTCAACAGCGTGTTCCGCTTTACCCCGGGGAATGTTGGTCTTGGCTACGATGGCGTTGACGATATCCAGCTTGATCACGGATGCCTCCCGCTGAGCGGAACTCCATGCTAGACAGGGGTTTGCGCCTTGTCAAGCACTGGCACACCTGATACGAGCGGCCCCCATGCGTAATTGGGGACTTTCCCAGGTAATCTCGCGGGCTCTCGCGCAGCCCGCGCACGCCCAATGACCGCGATGATTTTTAGCGATCCGCCGACGAGTGCGGCTCCCGCCGCGTAAAAGGCGCGTCCGCCCAAGCTGACGAACGCGCCTGCGTAGCTGCGGCGAAGGATGTCCCAACCAGCGCCGCAGATTGAGTCCGCTATTTCCCTGTCACTGGATTTTTATAGTGGTAGGGCGGGACGTAAACATCCGGATACAGCTTGTATGTTTCCGTCGGAGGCTCGTCCGGAGGGAATCCAGGGATTGGTCCTGGTGGCGGATCTCCGCCCTGGTCCCAGCCTTTGTAGTAGTTCGCGTAATAAGTGAAGTAGGCGTGCAGCTTTTTGATTTTCCAGACGCCGTCTTCCTTCACATATTCATTTTCGTAAATCGCATCTCCCCATTGCGCGGAGCGATGCAAGATGCCGACTTGCATGATGGCGCGCCAACGGGCCTTGGCGGTCTTTCCATCCGGCGCCACGTCGATCTTCGGCTGCAGCTGCATGTGGTTGAACAGCGTGCCGTATTTGAGCGTCGGCAGCTTGTGCAGGTACGCGCGCACGCGGTCTTGTCCCACATAAACGCCGCGCAAGCCGATTTCAAGCGTGCCGTCTTTGGCGAAGAGATCGGCCGCTTCATCCCACTGGCATTTGTCGACATAGTATCCGTAGGCTGTCTGCAAGTTGTGGATGTCGATATAGTCCTGGTTGAGCTCCACCTGATGTTCCAGAGCAGCGACGCGAGCTTGCAGACTCCTGACCTGCGCGGCCAGATCCGCGGACTCGCTGGCGCCACCGGCAGCCAGCGCCAGAGGACAGAAACACAAAAGCGTGAAGACGACGTAGATCGCACGAAGATGCATGTTGTTGTTGCCTCCCTCTTTGCCGCGAGCATTGGCGCGCGGTTATTTCTGATGGGCGCGCGCGAGAGTATCAACCGGCGGGCGCAGGCGCAACACTTGCGGCGCGTGACCAACGCTGATGGCTGCTTTGAGTCGTGTTTTTGGACTTCGGTTATACCGCATCGGTAACACACATATTCCTATCTCGCAACGTATTACATTTATTGACAGTGTCAGCGGGATTTGTTATAGCCGCGCATACAGTTTGGTTTCTCCGGGCCACGTAGGTCTACAGATCTCAAGGGGGGGCGATGAGATTTCGGCCAGCGGTGGTGATGGTTTTCGTTTTTCTGTTTGTTTCTTTCATCGTTCGCGCACAGGTAATTTCCACAGCTCAAATCCGGGGCACCGTGCAGGACTCATCTGGCGCCGACGTCGCCGGTGCGACGATCACATTAACGCAGACGGCTACCGGCGCGGTGCGGACCGCGACCAGCGGAGCCGATGGAACGTATTCGCTTCCCGATCTGGCAATCGGGCCGTACCGCATGCAAGTGACGCAAGCGGGGTTCAGCAAATACGTCCAAACCGGAATCGTGCTGCAAGTAGGAGCAAGCCCGACGATCAACGTCACGTTGAAAGTGGGCGCTGTTACGCAGGAAGTGCAGGTGAGCGCGGCCGTCGCAACGGTCCAGACGCAAAGTGAAGGCGTCGGCGAAGTTACCGCACCCCAGGAAGTGCAGAATTTACCCCTCAATGGCCGGCAGCTTACCGATTTATTGCCGCTCGCTGGCGCGGTGGGCCAAGGACGGGCATTTCGAGCTTCCTATCCTTCCGCGGCGGTTATTTCGATTGCTGGCGGGGCGCAAGGCAGCGTCGCTTACTGGCTGGACGGCGGCACGCACAACGATCCGCTGAGCAATCAGAATCTGCCGCTGCCGTTTCCGGATACGGTCGAGGAATTCAAGGTCGAGACCAGTTCGCTGCCCGCACAGTACGGCACGCATCCGTCCGGCGCCGTCAACGTGGTCACAAAATCAGGCACCAATGCATTTCATGGCGATGCCTTCGAATACCTTCGCAACTATATGTTCGACTCGCGCAACACTGCGTTTGCCGGCGCCTCGCCAGCCGACTATCCGCAATTGTCACCAGCAGATGCGGCTGCGGCGGCGTTGGCAGCATCGCCCCGCGACGATTTGAAGCGCAATCAATTTGGTGGCACTGTTGGCGGGCCGATCATGAAAGATAAGCTGTTTTTCTTTTTGGGGTGGCAGGACACTATCCAACACGCCACAATTCCCGCACAAACGGTGGTCCCCACGGCGGCGATGCTCGGAGGCGACTTCCAACAATGCGTGGGTAATGGAACGGGCGGTGGCCCTGTTCTGGGCGGGCCGTTTGGCACAGGAACCGCGCTGGACGGAGCGACGGGCGCGAATGCAACCAACCCCAGCAACTTCAGTCCGGTGATTATGGCCCTTGAAAGTCACATGCCGGTGGCGCCGCCGAGCAGCCCGTGCGGCACCTATAATTATCAGGCCCCGCAGACCTTCACTGAGAATCAAGGTCTGGCAAGAATCGACTATCACCAGAGCAATAAGAACTCGCTCTTCGCCACCTATTTCATCACCAATTGGGTGCAGCCACCGGGAACGAACAATCCCAACGACCTTTTGGTCGCCGCCATCGACGGCGCGTCCGACCGGGTGCAGAGTCTGACGCTTGGCGACACCTATCTGATCAGCTCCAACATGGTCAATAGTATCCACGCCACCGGCAATCGAAGCCGCAACCTAACCGTTCAGAATTCGACGATCAATCTGAACGACCTGTTTACTGCCGCCGGGATCACATCGGGGATCAACATCTACCAGTTGCCGACGCCAAAATTTCCAAAGTTCATGCCGGACTTCAATCCGACCGGGGGCTTCTTTGGCCTGACGGCTTCTACGCCGAGCATCCAGCCCTACGATACGTTGGAATTTTCTGACGATGTGGCCTGGACCCGCGGCGCTCACCAATTGACATTTGGCGTCGATTTCATCAACTTGAGGGCTTTCGCTACAAACTACCTGAACAGCCAGGGATCTTTCACGTTTGACGGGACGCAAACGGGTTGCAGTCCGGCCGCCGGGTGCTTTGCCGGCGGACTATCGGACTTTCTTGTAGGCGAAACGTCGGCGAGCGGCGGGTTTACGCAGGCTGCGCCGGTGCCTTCGCTGCAGCACCAGAACGTCTTCGCGTTGTACTTGCAAGATGCGTGGAAGGTGAATCGGAGGTTCACCGTGACGGCTGGGCTGCGCTGGGACCCGTTCTTCGGTCATAGCGTGCCTAGCGGACAAGTGGTGTCGGTCTCGCTGCAGAACATCATCAACAACGTTCACAGCGTGAAATTTCCGACCGCTCCGGCTGGATATCTCTTTAGCGGAGATCCCGGCGGGCCTGTGGGCAATAAGCTGACGGGGAACTCTCTCAACAAATGGAGCCCACGCATCGGGCTTGCCTGGGATCCACGCGGCGACGGCCGGATGGCCATTCGGGCCGGCTTCGGCATCTTCTACGACTTCCCAAATTTCTCGTATGACCAGTTCGGATTCGAGCAGCCGTATGGAGGGTCTTTCACCATACCCGGGGCGGCTTGTGCGAGCTTCCCGTGCAGTACGGATATCGCCAATCCATGGGCAAATTACTCGTTCACTGACCAGCATGGAACTACATATAACGGCGTGAATCCATTCCCGAGCTTCGTCGGACAAGGCCCGGTAAACTCGGCCTATTTACCCGACGCGTTGGTGTTCAGCTACCCGCAGAACATCAAGCCGACCTACGTCATGAACTACAACCTGAGCGTCGAGAAACAGGTTGGACGCAACTGGCTGCTTACGATTTCCTATATTGGCAGCCAGCAGCGCCATCTCTGGGGCAACAACGAAGCGAATCCCGGGCTGCAAGGACCGTGTCCGGGAGCCTATCCCAATGGCTATCCTCTTCCCGCGGGTGTGAACTGCACCGCGCCTGGCGGAGGAGGGAATACCGTGGAAGGAGCTTGCGCACTGGCCGGCCTCTCTGCCCTTCCGCCGTTTGTGTGTGGCGGGATAGCTCCTGGTTTTTCGCTTAACTCGAATCGCCTGTTCTACCATGCCAATGTTAATCCAATTACTAGCGCCCCCAACCCAACGTACCTCGGGTCATTGTGCGGCACCCCATCGGTCGCGACGCCCGACGTGTCCTGCTATGGCGAGACGCTTCTGCTGGAAGAAGGCGGGACCGGAAACTATAACGGCCTGCTGCTTTCGGCGCAGCATCAGTTTGGCAGCCATTTCACGTCCACGACCAACTACACGTGGTCGCACTGCATTTCGGACAATTACACCACCACGCTGGGTTTCTTTCTCGCAGCGGAATCGGTGCCGTACGATCCAAAGGCTGACCGCGGCAATTGTCCCAACGCCGACACGCACAACATCTTCAATCAGTCGGTCGTGGCCGAGACACCTCATTTTTCTGGGCACCTCACCCAGATGCTGCTCGGCAATTGGAGATTATCGCTCTCCGCCATCATTCAGTCCGGCACGGACCTCTCACCGATCAATATCCTGGATTTCTCCGGCAGCGGCAATGGTCTTACACAGCGGCCAGACCTGATCCCGGGCAAAAATCCGTATTGCCAGCATAAGAGCCGCACGTGCTTTTTGAATTCCGCGTCGTTCTCATTTCCGGCGCCCTATACGTACGGCAACCTGAGGAACATGAGCATCTTCGGTCCCGGCTCGATTAGCGTGAACACCGGACTGGATCGGATTTTCCAGATCACCGAAGGCCAGCAAATCGTCTTCTCCTGGCAGGTATTCAACGTTCCGAACCACGCGAATCTCTATCCTCCGGTTAGCGCTGTCGTGGCCCCAACATACGGACAGCCAGCGCCGTCGAGCACGGCGGG
>DATLSB010000031.1:0-6715 GCA_035534415.1 Candidatus Dormiibacterota bacterium
CCTTCGAGCTCGACTGAACAATTTTGGCCCTGCCGACTTGGTCGTTTCGCCGAACCGCTAGAAAGACATCCACTACAGATTCGTTTGCAAGTTCGGTGGCGCAGTCGCAAAGAAAACCGCTGAGGCTCACGTCCTCAGTAGTGGCCACGCTCTCAAATTCTTCCCCATGCCTGTCGGTACCTCGCAGTATCAAAGAGACACGCAATGGCACACGGACTTCGCTTCGGGCAATATGCACGCGAGGCTTGGCGATTCGCTGCAAGCAGGCACGCAGTGATTCAAAATCGATCGGCTTTTCGAAATAGGCCGTGGCGCCGAGTTGTTTGCAGTGCTCTGGTGTTTGCCCGTCGGCCGTACCGCTCACAACGATCACGGGAATCATGTGGGTGCGACTAAAGGATGTGAAGGTTTTAAGCAATTCATAGCCAGAATATTTCGGCATCCGCAGGTCGAGCAAGATGGCATCTGGATTAGATTCAAGGGCGAGTGCCAAGCCCTGCTCTGGTTCGCCAGAGTCGACGACCTCATAGGTGTCACTCAGCTCGATGCGAATAAGGCGTCGTAGCGCCTCGTCGTCGTCTACCACAAGCAATTTCCGCATCAGTCTGCTCTCCTATTATTTCGGCCGGACTCCGCAGCGTTCGAGTTCCGCCGCGCGAGGCACGCCGGTCGCCGGCTTTTTGGCGGTGTCGAGCACTTCACGAACTTTTCCCAGAAGAACTTCCTCGGTGAACGGCTTGTGCAGCAAGTGAATTCCCGGCTCGAGCACCCCGCGACCAGCGACAAACGTATCGTTGTAGCCGGACATATAGAGCACCTTCATTCCTGGCTGGCGAGGCAGCAATCGCTCGGCGAGGGCGCGCCCATTGATTCCCGGCATCACAACGTCAGTCAGCAGGAGATCGAATGCCCCGCGATACTGCGCCACTTGCTCAAGGGCTTCTTCTCCGCTCCGCGCAGATATGACGCGGAATCCGCTCCCTTCGAGAAATGTCTGCGCGAGTTTCCGGAGCGGCTCGGCGTCTTCCACCAGGAGAATCGTTTCCGAGCCACGCAGCGATTTCTCCGGCACAGTCTCATGTTCCTCTATCGGCGCTTCGCCCGTATACCGCGGGAGATAAATTTGGAATGACGTCCCCTCTCCCGGCACGCTGTCTACCCAAATGTAGCCGTTGCTCTGCTTCACGACGCCATAGACGGTGGCCAGACCGAGCCCCGTACCCTTTCCAGTTTCCTTGGTGGTGAAGAATGGCTCGAAGATGTGCGGGAGCGTCTCGGGGTCCATCCCTGTGCCGGTGTCGGTCATCGTCAAAAGTACGTAGCTACCAGCTTCGGAGCCAGGATGATTCCAGGTGTAGGCTTGATCGAGATTTATGTTCGCGGTTTCGATGTCCAGCCGTCCGCCCGTCGGCATCGCATCCCGCGCATTTACCGCGAGATTCAATATGACCTGTTCGATCTGGCTGCGGTCAGCCTTGATGCTGGCAAGTTCTGGGGAAAGAGACATCGAAATCGTGATGTCCTCACCGAGCAAGCGGGGAAGCATGCTTTCTAAATCCGAGAAGAGGGCATTGAGGTCGAGAACCACTGGGGTAAGCAACTGCTGCCGGCTAAAGGCCAGCAACTGCTTCGTCAGAGAAGCAGCTCGCTGTCCTGCTTTCTCTATTTCCAGGGCGTGCTCGCGGAGCGAATCGTTTGCGGCCAGTGCTTTTCTTAGAACGCCCGCGTAACCAATGATGACTCCGAGAAGGTTGTTAAAGTCGTGCGCGATTCCTCCCGAAAGGCGCCCAATCGCTTCCATTTTCTGCGCCATTCTCAATTGTCGTTCGAGCGTCCTCTTCTCGGTCACGTCTTCGGCAAACACTTCGAAGTAGGCCGGAGAACCGTCTTCATCGTTTGTCCGCCGGCCTGAACATCGCACCGTGATCGGACTTCCGTCTTGCCTTATCCATTCGACTTCGATGTCTTTGATTTGCTCGGCGCGGTTGAGGGTCTCGGATAAGCGGTGATATTCGGCGTCGTATCGGAAAATATCTCGTCCTAGATTTTTGTTCAGGAGATCCCCTGGTTCATAACCCAGCATTTTCTGCAGAGCTGGGTTGACTTGCAGGATCACGCCGTCTGTGCTCGCCCGGTAGATTCCGTAAGGCGCATATTCGACAACCGACCGGAACTCCAACTCCGAGCACCGCAGAGCTTCCTCGGCCCTTTTGCGTTCGGTGATGTCGCGATTTACGACGACTAGTTTCTCGGGCTGACCTTCGGCATTGCGGATGACGCTGGACGTGGATTCTAATACGACCCAAGCGCCGTTCTTATGGCGAAAACGATACTCCAGCCTTTGACCAATTCCTGAGAGGGGCGCTTCCTCGGCCGCCTTCTTCACGCGCTCGCGGTCATCGGGATGAATCTGTTCGTAGGCTGAGGAGGCTTCCAATTCCGCCGGCAAGTATCCCAACGCCCTCTGGTACGACATGCTGTTAAAGATCCGCCTGCCCTCCATGTCCACCACCGCGATCATGTCCGCTGCATTCTCGCTGATTAGGTGGAACAACTCTTCCCGTCTCAGAAGCTGCTTCCTAATCCGGAAGATCATGAGATGCTGATGAATCGTATAGATGTCGAATAGGAACACCAACCCCGCGAGGCCCCGAATGATCTCCGGAGCCATATTTTGAGAGTAGCGGTCCAGATGAAGCGCATCGCCAGGAAGAAAGAAAGAAAATAGTCCTGCCGCCAGCGACAACGTAACGGTGAAGGAAGCTATCCATAGCCACCATTCCCTCGCCTCGATCCTTCGAAAGTCGGTACGGACTATCCTGGTTTGATCGTCTGCCGACAATCCCGACGTCCTTGGTTTATAGAATCGCATTTGTCAGTCGTTGGAAGCCCGGTTCGAATCAGAAATTCGAAGAGTCATAACGTTGCCTCTGCGGCATTAGGCGGAGGATTGCCTACGGACCAGTTTGCGCGGGCTCCGTTCATAATCGCGAAAACCGCTCTCAGATAAAGCCTGAGGAGGTTCGCATCGCATCGTTGTGCCAACGCCACAATCTCGAGAAGCAAGTGTTCATCCGCGAGCCACGCTGTTAAGGCAACTAGTTCCGGAGCCGGGTGCCGCTCTCCTTTGGAAAAAGACTCACCGACGAACCGGGCATTTCCCGCCCCAGAATGTCCGCCGCTATCGGAGTTCTTTGCCCGATGTAGGAGTATCGGCGAGCTTTGTTGAATCAGAAACCACGCGTACACGAGTACGCGCAAACGGCTTGCGCCCAACAAGACAATCGCCTTTTCCAGGTTGCCAGCCGCTTCTTCAGCGAAAGGACCGGGCGTGACCGCCAGTTGCATCGTGAGCGCCTCAAGCTCGGGACGCCTGCGAATTTCATCGCTAATGCGAGACAGATCGACAGAACTGCCCGAAAGCAACGCCTCAAAGTGCGAGAGCTGTGCTTCGAGTGCCGGATTTTCACCGCTCTCGGACGACTGGCGCGCCGCACCAGCGGCTTCTTCCAGGCCTTGAGATCGGGTCCATTCTGGAACCTGGTTATTCTTGGTGGATCGCACGTGTTATTTAGAAATGGCGGCGCCAAGGGCTCCGACTAGTTATCGGCCGCCGTTGGGAGCATCTTTAGAGTCTCCGCCGTTCCTTTCTCCCAATAGCCATTAAGCGCGAGCCACTCATACTAGGGGCTATAGGGGTCTAGGCGCGGGGATGCAGCCGTAGGGATCAGAGATCAGAGGCGCAGTGGGACAGACAGTTGCACAATCGGGTCCGCAAGCGCAACAGGATGGCGGAATGAACTTGTGACACCCGCGATTCACCGAGGCCGAGCACGGCACCTACGTTTTTCATCGTAAGCTCCTTGAAATAGTAGAGCTCCAGCAACTTGCGTTCGCGCTCTGGAAGTTCCTGTACGGCTTGGGCCAGGAACGCCGATAACTCCGAACGCAGCGCCTGGTGGTAGGGGTCCTCGTGCTTGTCCGTGGACGCCATAACCGCATCTTCACGGCCAGGGTTGGTCGCGGCCGCTTCCAAACTTCCAACCTGCAGACTGTGCAAATCACCCTTGACGCGCTGCAGCACTTCCAAGGACACGCCAAGCGCTGCGGCCAGTTCCGGCTCGCTTGGTTCTCGCCCCAACTTAAATTTGCAATTGGAGATGGCCTGGTCGATCTTCCTCGCAGTCCGTCTCAGTGCCCGTGATCCCCAGTCGTTTTGCCGTAGACCGTCTAGGATGGCCCCTCGAATGCGACATTCCGCGTAATAGCGAAGTTGAACATTCTTGTTCGCGTCATATTTCCGTAGGGCATCCATCAGACCCAACACTCCGCACTGGACCATGTCTTCAATAGATATCTGGCGTGGAAGCCGATCGTGAATACGGCGGGCGATGTACAACACTTGCGGCAGATGATCCAGCAGAAGCTGATCGCGCAGATCGTTACTTACTCCGGCATGTGACGGTCGCGGATGATGCATCTGCGTTTGCGGCTCAGTGAGTCTGGAAGTTTTCATCTAAGGTGCTCCTTGGTCATGTTCCCGATTAGGTGTTCGCGTGCGTTCGCGGAGAAAGATCGGGCGTCTTGATTCAAGGAGAATCATGCAATCACAGTACCGAAGCTAGTTCGGTAGGCGGGAGTTTGGAGCTATTCGGGTTGGCGTAGCCAAGTCACTCAATCAAAACGATTTTCCGAAACAAGATTTTCCTTCGCGAAATAGCGACAGCCAGTTTTCGGGTGCCCACACTTGCCGAAAATGTGGAGCTTCTAATGAGAGCCACACGATTCGATCAAAGTGTGGAGCACAACATGCGGCGCTCGGCTATAGGCCACCGGCGGCGCGGCCTGCTGCGTGGGGGCTGCCTGCGAATCCTGGGCCAGTGCGCCGGGAACGCCAGAGCGGTCACAGCGAAAAGTGCAGCTGCAAACTTTAAGTTAGCCATGATCGATGCCCGATTGCGAACTTTCTTTCGACGACAGCACGACGCAGCTCGTCGGCTTCTGGCCATTGTTAATCCAGCAACTGTTGTAGAAAATTCCGCTGCCGCTACCGCCGTTAATGCTGAAGTCCGATGTTCCGAAGTTGGCGAGCTCCTGGCCGTTGGAGTTCCTGATGGTGCCAACTAGGATGGCGCCTGTAAAACCTCCATTACCGCAGCCAATCACATTGTAAGTGGTCCATCTCGAATTACCGTCATCGGTAAGGATTAGTCCGCGTGCTCTGGCAGGAAGAATGCGCCCCGCAGTTGAAGCCGACTTTATTCTTTGCCGATTCTATTTTGATGGACCCAACCAGCCCAGGGAAGTCCTTTCCTCTCGGAGCTACCGTTCATGCCTCAGGCGTCAACTTTAGCGTTTGTTCGAAAGGTGTCGAGGGCGTGGAGCTCCTCTCATTCAATCGTGCAGATCACCCTATGTCCCGCCTCAGCTGGAAAGGGAGAAAGCGTTCTTCCGTTAAGATAACGGAGCGAACCCATGAAGAAGCAACGGAAGCACTACACGCCGGAAGAGAAGGTCGCTATTCTGAGGCGGCATTTGGTGGAAGGAGTGCCGATCTCAGATCTGTGTGCATGCTCGCCGGGCATCAGCAGGAGATTCAGGTCGACCGGAATCGGGAGTTGGAAGCGGCGAGGGAACAGCGGAAGAATTGCCACCAGCGGGCAGCGTGACGGATGCAACGGACTACTTCCGGTTTGCCGACTACTCAGGAGTTTGCCGATTCGTGATGTCAGATGGTCCACCTGTACGCCGCATCCAAGCGGGCTACTCGCAGGCCCTTGTTTTCTAGGACCAAATGTCCGATAAGGCAGCGAGCCTGGTCCGAGACGTGGACGATCCGCTGCTCTCAGCGCGGCAGCGTGCGTGGACAGTGCAGGTGCTCGGAAACAGGCCTGCTCATTAACGCCGAGGGCGCGAGAGCGCGCCAGAGGAAACGAGGCGTAGAAATATCGTTGCATCCGACGGACATCAGGATCACTCTTAGCAAGAGCGAATCAAGACTTCGGCCAGGCTGCATTTAGGCCATTCCTGGGAATGGCTTCTAGGCGCGATTCGCTTCCCCTTCCTTAGAATCAGACTCCCAAACTGAAGTACCCGGCGATCATGGCTGCCGAGCGTGTGAACCGTCGAAAGCATCCGCGCATCCGCGCGCCGAAAGGCATGTGGGTGGGATGGAGATCCGCGGTCCAAACGAGCACTGCGCGCGCGGAAAACGTGGGCCTGGGAGGACTGTTTCTGCGAACGGAGAACCCCGCGAGCAACGGATCGATGCTCGATCTAGTTTTTGATTTGCCGACGCGCGAGGTGCGCGCGCGTGCGATCGTGCGTAGATCGATGCCGGGGAGAGGCATGGGCGTACAGTTCGTCCAGATGCGGCCAGAGGACCGAGCGAGGCCGAATCGATATTTGACCCGGGACGTAGCGATGCAAGAGATTCCAGCCACCCTGCCGCGAACTGAGTCTCAGCCCAGCAATTCCCGTCTCGCGCTCGTTCCGCAAACCGAGGAGATGGTTCGGGAGCGATTCGAGAAGGAGGTCCAGAAGCTGATCGAGCTAACTGGGAAGGGAACGTATTATCAACTTCTGGGAGTTACGTCTGAATCTTCTAGGGGCGAAGTCAAGAGAAGGTATTACGAGCTGGCTCGGAAATTTCATCCGGACAGGCATTCGGGAGGCGGCGAGTTTATTGGACGTCTTAAAGAGCTGATGAGCATTA
>DATLSB010000032.1:0-11440 GCA_035534415.1 Candidatus Dormiibacterota bacterium
TTGTTGCTTACGTTTTGCTCTGCTGTAACATCACACGCGTGAAGCCTTTCCAGTTACTCGGCCAGGCGGTTTCTCGGGACGGTACCGTCCTGAAGCTGATCCGCCGCGGCGACGAATACATCATCCTCGCCAACGGCAAGAGCCTGATGTCGAGCCGCATGCACGGTTCGGAGGAGGCGCTGGCGACGCTGGGCTGCCGGCGGGCGCGGACGCTGGAGCGGCCCAGTGTGCTGATTGGCGGCCTCGGCATGGGTTTTACGCTGCGAGCGGCGCTCGACCTGCTGCCGCCAGAAGCGGTAGTTGTGGTGGCCGAGGTGGCGCCCGGAGTCGTCGAATGGAACCGTGGACCGCTGGGCCGGCTGGCTGGAGAGCCGCTGAACGATACGCGCGTGCGCGTCGAGATCGATGATGTTGCCGTCACACTTAGTTCACGCCCCGGCCAGTTCGATGCCGTGCTGCTGGACGTGGACAACGGCCCGAGCGCCTTTGCCGGCTCGAACAATGCCGGGCTGTATGATGACCGCGGAATCGCCGTTGCCTTCGCGGCGCTCAAGATGGGCGGCGAGCTGGCCGTCTGGTCGGCGCGAGAGGATCGAAAATTCGAGCAGCGCTTGAGCCATGGGAGATTCGCAGTCGAAGTGGAGCGCGTCCGCGGTCGCCTGAAAAAAGGCGGTCCCTGCCACGCGATTTTTCTGGGTCGCAAATCTCCTGGGAGGTGAAGGCACTCGACGATGTCAACTCCCGATGAAAGCCGCGCGGCTGTCTCCGACCGCGTTCCTGTCGCGCAAAGCCGGACGCTTGACCGAATGCCGGGCATGCGATATGTGTAGAACGCGTTTTGCGCGTGCTTGGGGAGTGCTATGGCCACAGGGAAACCGAGAATCCTACCGGTACGGAATCCGCGGACTGGCGAGATTGACGCGCACATTGCGGCGGCGTCGGCGGAGGAAATTGCCGCGACGTGCGCGCGATTGCGCGAGGCGCAGCCGGCCTGGGGCCGCGCGCCGCTGGGGCATCGCATCGGCGTGATGAAGCAGTGGGCCGAGCGGCTGAAAGCGCACCGGGCGGCACTGGTGGAAGCGGACTCGGTCGATACCGGCGACGGGCAGATTTCCAAGGTCGCGCCGGACATGGTGATTGGGACCATTCTGCGGATGTGCGCGATCGCTCCGGCAATTTTCGAGCAGGCGCGGCGCAAGGGAACGTCACCCGTGCCGGCGATTCACTTCGACACGAATCTGCGTCCGTATCCGGTGGCGGGAATTATCGGGCCGTGGAACGCGCCGCTGATGCTTTCGATGCTGCACGCCATCCCGCCGCTCTTTGCCGGATGCGCGGTGATCGTGAAGCCGAGCGAAGTAGCGCCGCGATTCGTGAAGCCGATGATGGAAACGATTCGCGAAGTGCCGGAATTGGCGGCGGTGCTGACGTTCGTGGTGGGCGACGGCGATACCGGACAAGCGATTGTCGAAAACGCGGACATTATTAATTTTACCGGGAGCGTCGCGAACGGGCGGAAGGTGGCGGAGGCGTGCGCGCGGCGGTTCATTCCGTCGATTCTGGAGCTGGGCGGAAAAGATCCGGTGATCGTCACCGAGACGGCGGACCTGAAGCGAGCGGCGAGAGCGGTGGTGCGCGGAGCGGTGACCAGCACCGGGCAGGTCTGCTTTTCAATCGAGCGAATTTACGTGCAGCAAATCGTGCATGACGCGTTCGTGGAGTTGCTGGTGCAGGAAGCGGAGCGCGTGGAGCTGAATTATCCCGATCCGGATGCCGGACAGATTGGGCCGTTTATCGCCGAGCGTCAGGCGCATATTGTCGATGAGCATTTAGAGGATGCGGTCAGCAAAGGCGCGCAGATTAGGCTGGGCGGCAAGAGTTTCGAACTTGGCGGCGGGCTGTACATGCGGCCGACGATTCTGACCGGCGTGAATCACCAGATGAAAATCATGCTCGATGAGACGTTTGGGCCGGTGATGCCGGTGATGAAATACCGCACCGAGGAAGAGGCAATTCGGCTGGCGAACGACACGTATTATGGACTTTCCGCGGCGGTGATCGCCGGAACGGAAGACGAAGCTCGGCGGATTGCGGATCAACTGGACGCGGGAATGGTGAGCGTGCAGGATACGTTTTTGACTTTCGCTGGATTTGGCGCGGGGCTTTCCGGAGACTCGTTCAACTATTCAGGCATGGGACCGCGCACCGGGATTTTGGCGTTCCTGCGCAGGCAGGGAGTGCTGGTGAATACCGGCGAGGCGGAAAGCATGGTGGAGGAAAGTCTGAAGGCGGTTGGATAGTCGATTTTTGGCGTCGAAAGTATCTTGGGGCACGAAAAATTTGGACGGACAGGAGGCTGTTATATGGCACTGCGTTCGCGCTACCCATCGGCCGCTATTGAAGAAGCGCATCGCCGGCTCGACGAACTCGGCGACGCGTTCAGTCCGGAAGTGATTGCCGCAAATTTCAACATTTTCGCGCCGCTGCACGAGCGCGCGCCGTTCAGCGATGTGGAGATCACGCGCGATCTGCGTTATGGGAGTGACGAGCGGCACCGGCTGGACGTGTTTCGTCCCAAGCCTGCGGATGGCGTAGCGCGGCCGGTGCTGGTGTTCGTTCATGGAGGCGGATTCATCGGCGGCGATAAGACAATGCCTGGCGCGCCGTTCTACGACAACGTGGGCGCTTGGGGGGTGCGGCACGGGATGATTGGCGTGAATGTCACCTACCGGCTGGCGCCCAAGCATGCGTGGCCGGCGGGGTCAGAAGACCTAGGCGCGGCACTGAGCTGGGTGCGGAGCAAGATTGCGTCGCAGGGCGGCGATCCGGCGCGCATCTACCTGATGGGACAATCGGCGGGAGGCGCGCACGTGGCGCATTTCCTAGCGCACCAGCACTTCGCCAGTGCCGACCGGCAAGCGCTGGCTGGCGCGATTCTAGTGTCCGGGCTCTACGACACGGTGACCATGGACAAGAATCCGATGTTCAAGGCGTATTTCGGAGAAGACGCGACGCGCTATGCCGAGCAATCGGCGCTGCCGGGGCTGGCTGCTTGTTCGACGCCGCTGCTGGTGCTGATTGCCGAGCACGATCCGTCGGACTTCAAGCGGCAGTATGTAGAACTTATGCGCGCGTATCTGGCGGCGCGCGGCACGCTGCCTCGCTTTGCGTACCTGCCATCGCACGGGCATCTTTCCACGATTCTGAGCGTGAATACGGAAGATGAGTTCGTCGGCGGGCGGATTTTGGATTTTGTCGACACGACTACGACGGCGCCGGTGGCCGTATCGGCGTAGGCGCGCTGCTGGCTTGGCTGTCTGAACCCGAGCGCGAAATTAGCGCGAGACCGGAATTCCGGCGTCGCCTTCGACGGCCAACGCGCCGGCAGCGGGGCCGCGCCTCCAAGCAGGCAGGAACGCGAGGCTCAGAATCCAGCAGGCTAGCACCAGCGCGACGAAATCGAGCCAGTTTCCCTTCGGCAATAGCATCAAATAAATCGGCGGCGTGACGAAGTTGCCGATGGCCATCACTTGGCCAACCAGTCCCATGGCCGCGCCACCACGCGCTGGGTCGCGCGTCACGCGCGGCAGCAGCGCCATTAGGACGGCGACGGCGGCTCCCGTGCAGGGCAGCCAGACGAGCAACGCCACAACGGCTGCCGAAAACGGAAGCCACGGCGCGTAGAGCAGCAGTCCGGCGGCAATTCCCACCAGCGCGACGCCGACGTACACCGAGAGGGGCCGCACGCCGCGCGTCAGCAAGTATCCCGCGCCAATTCCCGCGAAAATCATCGGCAGGTAGCCGGCGGCCATGATGCTGGATGATGTGGCGACGGAAACGTGGTGGAAGCGCGCGAAGTATGAGGGAAGCACGGTGCTGGTGCCTAGCGCGACGCTGATGAGCAGCGCGTTTGAGATGGAGAGCTTCCACGGGCCCCACTCGCGATAGATTTCAACGAAATCCGTCCAGCGCGGCCGCTTGCGTTGCGAGGCTAGCTGCGCGGCTTCACGCGGGATTTCTGGGAGCAGCCAGCCGAACGCGGCGGCCAAGGCGAAAAGCGCACCGTGGACGATGAACGTCCAGCGCCAAGCGGAAGTGCCCGCGAACGGAACAGCGAGGAGCAAGCCGAGGCCGACGCCCGCCGGAGTGTAGGTGGACCACAGCGCCATGGCTTGCACCTGGCGCTTGCTGGAGGTCGTCGCCATGATCAGCGCCGGTGCGGCGACCACGATGCCGATGAATTCGACGCCTTCGAGGAGGCGGGCCGCGTCCAGCATGAACATCGACGTGGAGAAAAACTCGAGCAGGTTGCAAAGCACCAGGAAAACGCTGGTGCCGATGATCGCGGGGCGCGCGCCGATGCGATCGATGATGCCGCCGCCGATTGTGGCGGCAAAAATCGAGCTGACGGAAATGATGGAGATGGCGACGCCGAGTCCGGCGGGGGTGGTCTTGAAGGCGCGCTCGATCTCGGCTTCGATGGGGACGAGCTTGCTGATCGAAGCGGCGCAGAGAATCGAATAGATGTAGACCAGCCAGATTGAGCCCCAACTTCCCGGTTTCATTCCATTTCCCCGCGGCCTGGACGCGAACTTTTCGACATCGCTCGTCAAAATTCGCGGCGCGATCGATCCAGGCAGCGCGGAAACCATATCACGAAAGAGCGAATCGCAACTGTCGGCTGTTGCCGGCTAAGAAGACTGCGTGAGAACTGCAAGGGCGGCACTTCGACGGTTACACGATTTGCGAAAAAGTGTTCGGGAGCGAGAGTACTTCGCGCGGATGAAACAGCGCGAAAGGAAGCGCGCCGTCGCGCGCGTATTTGCGGCAGGACTCAAGGCGCCCTGCCTCCCCCACTGAAGTCGGGGGGGCCACCAACTTATGTCATCGCTGAAGCGATGACCCGCAAGGACTCTCCTTTATCACACCCTCTGAAGTTTGGACGCGCGCGATTGAGAAAAAGTCGGCACCCTTGCGGGCGAAATACTTGACACGTCCGCGACGTGCTGTATCATTATGCAGAGGGATGCATATTCACGCATCCCGTTGAATATGGCCGTTCAAAAGAGATTTCGGCAAGGACAAATTTTGAAGCTGCTCGCGAACCAACCGGTGGGCAGCCAGGACGCGCTGCGCCGCCAGCTGGGGCAGCTGGGCATGCGCGTGACACAGGCGACGCTTTCGCGCGACCTGCGCGAACTGCGGCTGGTGAAAACCGCGGAAGGTTACCGTCCGCTGGCGGACGCGGCGGCGCAGGAAGGTTCTCCGCTTCCGGCGTTGGCGCGTGCGCTGAAGGATTTCTTGCTGGATATTCGTCCGGCGCAGAACATGCTGGTGCTGAAGACTCCGCCGAGCGGCGCGCAGCCGCTTGCTGCAGCGGTGGATGCGGAGCGCTGGAAAGAAGTGGCCGGCACACTGGCTGGCGACGACACGGTCCTGGTGATTTGCTCCTCGCGCGGCGCATGCAACTCCATTCGCAAAAGGATCGAGGAAATGCTTCGATGACCGACCCAACACGGGTCGCCGTCGTCGGGGCAACGGGCTATGCGGGATACGAGCTGGCCCGGCTTTTGCTGCGGCACCCACACATCGACAAGCCGACATTCTTTTTGCGCGGGAGCAACGCGGAGGTTCGCTGCCTGACGGAACTTTTTCCGCAGCTGCGCGGCTGGGGGGATGCGCCTTGCCGGCCGCTTTCCGCCGAAGCAGTGGCCAATAGCGGCGCCGAGGTGGTTTTTCTTTCGACGCCGCATGAAGCGTCGGTTGAGCTGGTGCCCGAGTTGCTGCGGCTGAATCCAAAATTGCGCATCGTGGATTTGAGCGGAGCGTTCCGTTTTCAAAAACCGGAGACTTTCACAAAGTGGTACAAGTTGGCGGCACCGGATGCGGCGCTGCTTTCCGAGGCGGTGTACGGATTGCCGGAGCTTTACGCCGATCAGCTGCCGAAAGCGCGCGTGGTTGGCAATCCGGGCTGCTATCCCACGTCGGTGATTCTCGGATTGCGACCGCTGATTGACGCGGATTGGATCGATCGGCAGCGGGGAATCGTTTGCGATTGCAAATCTGGGGTAACGGGAGCGGGCAAAGAGGCCAAGCGCGAGACGCATTTTGTTGAGGTGAACGAAAATTTTCGCGCGTACGGGCTTTTTTCGCACCGGCACACGCCGGAGGTGGCCGAACATTTGGGGCTTGCGCCGCGCGATTTTGTTTTCACGACGCATTTGCTGCCGGCGGATCGCGGAATTCTTTCGACGCTGTACGTATGGCTGCGCGGCTCGCGAAAATTGGAAGAAGTGGAATCGCTTTACCGCAAGTTTTACAGCGGCCGGCCGATGATGCGGATTTATCCAGCAGGCACGCTGCCGGAGTTGCAGCACGTGGCGCGTACAAATTTTTGCGATATCGGGTTTGCGCTCGATTCTTCTGGTGAACGGCTGGTGATCGTGTCGTGCCTCGACAATCTGGGAAAAGGCGCGGCGGGACAAGCGGTGCAAAATCTCAACGGGATGCGCGGGTATCCGGAAACGGCGGGGTTGCTATGAGGATGGTAATCAAGATTGCGGGCGCACTGCTCGAACGCGATGAAGATGTGCAGACGCTGGCGCGGCAGATCGCCGAACTGGCGCGCGGCGGCAACGAAATTCTGGTGATTCATGGCGGCGGGAAGATTTTTACGTCGGTGCTGGCGCGCATGGGCATTGAAAGCCGCTTCGTGGGCGGCTTGCGCGTGACCGATCGCGAAACTCGCGACGTGGCCGTGATGGTTTTCGCGGGACTGCTGAATAAAAAGCTTGCCGGAGCGATTTCGCTGGCGGGGCAGCCGGCGGTGGGAATCAGCGCTGCCGATGCGGCGTGCTTTTTGGCAGAGCCGATGCAGGTGGAAGAGCGCGAAGGGCGGCTGGGTTTCGTGGGCTATCTGACCGAGGTGAATGTGGATTTTCTGCGTTCGCTGTGGCGCGAGGGCATTGTGCCGGTGGCTTGCTGCATGGGACTGGGCGCGGATGGAGAACTCTACAACATCAATGCAGACCACATGGCCGCAGCCGCGGCGGAGTTTATCCACGCCGATCGATTGATATTTATGACCGATGTTGCCGGGGTGCTCGACGGCGAAAAAGTTCTGAGCGCTTTGCGCGGCACGGATATCGAGGATCTGATCCGGCACAATAAGGTTTCGGGCGGCATGATCCTGAAGCTGGAAGCGGCTAAGCGCGCGCTTGCAGGCGGTGTTTCCGAAGTGCGCATCGTCGGCGGGACGAAACCGCGGGCGCTGGTGGCCGCGGCGGGTTCGGGTCGGTGCCCTGGCACGCGCGTGCTTCCGGTGATCCGCGTCAGCGCAAAATCCGCGAATGGGGCCGCGCACGGCGCGGCGCAATAGCGATGGCTCGGTCGATCAGCAAGGCCCAAAAGAAGTCTTCACGGAAATCCGTCGCGGCGGCTCGCCTGTCTCCGGCTAAAATCTGCGCGGACGAAGCTCGATACATGCTGCAGACGTATCGCCGGCCGCCGATTGTATTCACACGCGGGCGCGGTGCGCGTCTGTACGATTCGCAGGGGCGTGAATATCTAGATTTTCTGGCAGGCATCGCGGTGAACGCGCTTGGCTACGCGAATCCGCGGATCGTTAAGGTGATCCGGCGGGAAGCGGGCCGCACGATGCACGTCTCGAATCTTTTTCACAATCCGTATCAGGCGCCGCTGGCGCGAAAGCTCGCGGAGTGGTCGGGCCTGGACCGAGCATTTTTCGCGAATAGCGGATCGGAAGCGGTGGAGGGCGCGCTGAAACTGGCGCGCGCGTACGCGCACGCACGCGCTACAGGTGGACGCGCGTCGAAGACGCGTTTTCTCGCGCTCGAAAATTCATTTCACGGACGGACTTTTGGCGCGCTCTCGGTCACCTATCCGGCGAAATATCGCGAGCCGTTCGAGCCGCTGGTGCCGGGCGTGGAGTTCGTGAAGTTTAACGATGTGGCAGACCTGGAGTCGAAGTTTGATGACACGGTTTGCGCGATCATCGTTGAGCCGATCCAGGGTGAAGGCGGCATTCACCTGGTCAGCGAAGACTTTTGGCGATCTGCCCGTGAACTTGCAACTCAGTGCGGCGCGGCCCTGATCGCAGACGAAATTCAGGCAGGAATGGGACGAACCGGGCGGCGTTTTGCGTATCAGCGCTTCGATTCGCTGCCGGATATCGTAACGGTGGCGAAGCCGCTAGGCAGCGGATTGCCGCTGGGAGCTTTTCTGGCCAGCAACGAATTTGCGTCGGTGATTAGCCCCGGCATGCACGGGTCGACTTTTGGCGGAGGGCCGCTGGTGTGCGCCGCGGCGCTGGAATTTCTGTCGATTGTGGAGGAAAAGGATTTGCTCGCGAATGTTCGTGAACGCGGAGCGGAGTTACGCGCCGGTCTGGAAAAGCTTGCCGCGAAATTCGCTTTCATCCGCGAGATCCGCGGCGAGGGCCTGATTATCGGCATCGATCTTTCGATTGAGGGCGGGCCGCTGGTGAAAGACGCGCTGCGGCGCGGGCTGGTGATCAACTGCACTCACGAACATATTTTGCGGCTGCTTCCGCCGTTCATCATCAGGCGGCGCGACGTGGCCGAATTCCTCGGCAAATTTGAGCGCGTGCTTGCCGCCGCGGCGAAATCCGCGCGGCCATCGGCGTCCGCTACTTCACATGCGGAAGCTCCTGCGCGAGCCATGGCTCTGGCCGCCGCGAGGTAAACATGAAGTCCGTCGAAACATCCGTGGAACTGAAACGCGACCTGCTTACCGGCATGGAATGGAATCCGGCGCAGGTGCGCGCGATATTCGCTCTGGCCGGCGAGATGAAGGCGCATCCGGAGCAGTTCCGCACTTCGCTGGCGGGACGGGTGCTTATTCTGCTGTTTGAAAAGCCGTCGTTGCGCACGCGCGTGACGTTTGAAGTGGGCGTCGCCAATCTGGGCGGTTCGTCGATATTTCTGGATCACACTGCCGCGCGTGTGAACGAGCGCGAGCCCACGCGCGACATCGCGAAAAATCTGGAGCGCTGGGTTCAGGGAATCATCGCGCGCGTTTTCGAGCAGCAGACGTTGGATGAGCTGGCGGAAAACGCGAATGTGCCGGTGATCAACGCGCTTTCGGACCGTTTTCATCCCTGCCAGGCGCTTGCCGATTTCTTCACGCTGGAGGAGCGGTTCGGCGGATTGCGGGGGCTGAAGGTCGCCTACATCGGCGACGGGAACAATATGTGCCATTCGCTGATTACGTTCGCGTCGCGCACGGGCGCGAATATTCGCGTGGCGACTCCGGCGGGTTACGAGCCGGCGGACGATGTGGTGGCCGAAGCGAAGAGCGTGGGCCGCGAAACGCACGCGAAAATCGAATTGTTCCGTTCGCCCGAGGACGCGGTTGCCGGCGCGCAAGCTGTTTACACCGACGTGTGGGCCAGCATGGGCCAGGAAAGCGAAGCCGCGGAGCGCGAACGGATTTTCGCGGGCTATCAGGTGAATGATGAACTTTTTGCGCCGGCCGCGCGCGATGCCGTTTTCCTGCACTGCTTGCCCGCACATCGCGGACTGGAAGTAACGCCCGAGGTGATCGACTCGCCGCGCTCGATCATTTACGATCAGGCGGAAAATCGCCTTCACGTGCAGAAGGCGATCCTGCATACTTTGCTGAACAATTAAAAAGGAGAAACCGTTGGCGAAGAAAGTGGTACTCGCGTATTCGGGAGGGCTGGATACCTCCATCATTATTCCGTGGCTGAAAGAGAATTACGGCGGCTGCGAGGTGGTCGCCATGATTGGCGATCTGGGGCAGCGCGAGGATTTGGAAGCCGCGCGCAAGAAAGCGCTGGCGACCGGCGCGAGCGCTGCGTATGTGGAAGACCTGCGCGAGGAGTTCGTGACCGGTTACATCTGGCCGACCTTGCGCGCGGGGGCCGTCTACGAGCACAAATATTTGCTGGGGACTTCGTTCGCGCGTCCGCTGCTGGCGAAGCGGCAAGTGGAGCTGGCGAAAAAAGTGGGCGCCGACGCGCTGGCCCACGGCTGCACCGGAAAAGGAAACGATCAGGTGCGATTTGAGCTTGCGGCCAAGGCTCTTGGGCCGGAGCTGAAAATCATCGCGCCGTGGCGCGAATGGACGATCAACTCGCGCGAGGAAGCGATCGAGTATGCGAAGTCGCACAAAATTCCCGTGGAGCAGAGCAAAAAGAATATCTACAGCCGCGACCGTAATGTGTGGCATTTGAGCCACGAAGGCGGCGTGCTGGAAGATCCCGCGAATGCGCCGGAAGAGTCGATGTGGCAGTGGATCGTTTCGCCGGCTGCGGCGCCGGACAAGCCGACGCTGGTCGAGATCGGATTTGAGTCCGGCACGCCGGTTTCGGTTGATGGCAAGAAGCTCGCGCCGCTGGCGCTGCTCGATCGCTTGAATGAGATTGCAGCGGCCAATGGCGTGGGGCGCATGGACATCGTGGAAAACCGATTGGTGGGCATGAAGTCGCGCGGAGCGTACGAGACGCCGGGGGGCACGCTGCTGATCAACGCGCATCGCGAAATCGAATCGCTGTGCCTGGACCGCGAGACCGCACACTACCAGCAGATTTTGTCGCTGCGTTACGCCGAGATGGTTTACTACGGCATGTGGTTTACGCCGCTGCGCGAATCGCTCGACGCGTTCTTTACCAATTCGCAGAGGCGCGTCACGGGCACTGTGACGCTTTCGCTCTTCAAAGGCAATGTGAACGCCGCGTCGCGCTGCTCGCCGTTTTCGCTCTATCGCACCAGCTTGGCGAGCTTCAGCATGACCGGCTACAACCCCAAGGACGCGGAAGGCTTCATCAACCTTTTCGCACTTCCGATCACCGTTCCGCTGGAAAAGGCCGCCGCTCGATGACGGGTTCAGAAGGACAAAAGATGTGGGGCGGGCGATTCGAGCGCGCTCCGGACGCTTCTTTTTACGAATTCGAGCGCTCGTGGCAATTCGACCGGCGGCTTTTGCCGCACGAGCTGGCGCTCGACCGCGCCTGGGCGCGCGCTATCGCCGTCGCGGGAATTTTGACGCACGAGGAGGGGCAGCGAATCGTTGCGGCGCTCGATGAGATCGAGTCGCGCGCGGAATCGGATGCGGCGTGGCTCGATGCTTCACAGGCGGAGGACGTACACCATTTCGCGGAGACGGCGCTGATCGAGAAGCTGGGGCCGTTGGGAGCGAAGCTGCACACCGGGCGCAGCCGCAACGAAATGGTGGCCACGGAATTTCGGATGTACGTGCGCGAGGCGGTTCGCGAAATGCGCGCGGCGCTGGCGCGGTTGATTCGCGCGGTTGCGGAGCAGGCGAAAAGCAATTTGGGCGTTCCGATGCCGGGGACCACGCACATGCAGCATGCGCAGCCTCTGCTGCTGTCGCATTGGCTGTTGGCGCACGGCGAAGCTTTTCAGCGCGATGCGGA
>DATLSB010000033.1:0-4678 GCA_035534415.1 Candidatus Dormiibacterota bacterium
CGCCTTCTCCGAAGTCGAACGCTTCATCGACACGCCCCTCAAGCATTACAGCAGCGGCATGGGCATGAGGCTGGCCTTCGCCGTCGCCGCGCATCTCGAACCCGAAATCCTCCTCGTCGACGAAGTCCTCTCCGTCGGCGATGCCGCCTTCCAGAAAAAATGCCTCGGCAAAATGCAGGACGTCTCCCGCGCCGGCCGCACAATCATTTTTGTCAGCCACAATATGACCGCGCTGCAGCGGCTTTGCACGCGCGCTGTGTGGCTCGACGACGGACATCTGGTGGAAAATGGTGATGTAGGGGAAGTCGTTCGTTGTTACCTTCAGAAGAACACAGTGGCCAATCTCGAATCCGTTTGGTCAGACGAGCGGACGGCTCCGGGCGATCACCGCGTGCGCCTGCGAAGCGTACGGCTGATTCCACAAAGTGATTCCTCTGACCACATCACGGTGCATACTCCGCTTCGAATTGAATTCACTTATTGGAATTACGTGCCGGGCGCCGTTCTAAACGTGTCGATGTTTCTCAACAGCCTCGAGGAAATATGCGTTTTTAATCTTGCTTCGGATTTTGAACCTCGGCCTGCTGGGCTGATCCGCCATACACTTGAGGTACCTGGCGACCTTCTGAATGCCGGCTCCTACTACGTCAATATGCTGGTCGTAAAAGACGCGTCGGTCGCCATTCTGATACAAAATAATGTCCTCGCTTTCGAGGTGGCCGAAGGCGAAGCTGTGGGGAACTGGTACGGGAAGCTTCCTGGCGCAGTGCGGCCAAAGTTAAAATGGAAGAGCGAAGCCATCGAGGCCGACGATTTAATTCTGTCGGCAGCCAGAAATCAGAAGGCGTGACAAACGCTCGGCGCTAAGTTTTTAGGTAGGCTTCCCCTTCTTCGCGGGAACGCTTCGCCTTCGCTGGATTTCCGTAGGCAACAACAAGATCCGGGATGTCGCGAACGACCACGGCGCCCGTACCGACCACCGAGTGGCTGCCAATGGAGATTCGGTCTGACACGCTAGCTCCGACACCAATCGCTGAACATTCACCAATTCGTACGAGTCCTCCCGTGGAGACGCCGGGAGCAATGCTGGCGAAGTCGCGCATCGAGCAGTCGTGATCAATCGAACTTCTCGTATTCAGGATGCAGAATTCGCCTACCTGCGATCCCGGTCCGACGTGGGAGCACGCGAGAATGGCAGTTCCTTTCCCGATTTCGGCGGTTCTCGCTATGGCCGCCGACGGATGCTTGACAACCGGAAACTCCAGGCCCTCCCTCGCCAAATCTAAATAGACCTTCCGACGCCACCAATTATCCCCGATAGCAATCACAGCGGCTGTGATCAGCTGATCAGCGCAGACTGCTGCTGCCTCGTCGATCCGGCCAAGTACCGGATAACCTCGCCGAACAGTTCCACGCGCAAGAGTGTCATCGAGATAGCCCATGACGCGATAATGTCTAGCCAACTCAATCGCGTCAACCAGAACCGAGGCATGGCCAGATGATCCAATTAGCAAGAGCTTAGGCTTATTGTCGTAGACAGGTCTCACAATTCTAAGCCCCTCAAAGGATGATCTTGGGTCTAAGCGATTTCCGCATGAATGCCAGTATAATATATCGGCGGGGCGGAGTCGTCGATCCCGCCCCGTGAATCGTCGACGGACGGTACAAATATCATGTGCGAGACTCTTAGGAGTTGCTCTAAGCCAAAACTCGAAGATCTGGCGATCTCAGGCGCGCCACCGGCCTTCGCCGAAAAACTGCACGTAGGCCGCCCGAACCTTGGCAACCGCGAGCGGCTGATGCAGCGCATCTCGGACATGCTGGATCGCAACTGGCTGACCAACGATGGCCCGTACGTCCGCGAATTCGAAAAGCGGCTCGCGGAGTTCACCGGTGTGCGCCATTGCGTGGCGATGTGCAACGCCACGATTTCGCTGGAGATCGCCATCCGCGCGCTCGGTCTGACGGGCGAGGTGATTGTCCCATCCTTCACTTTTATCGCCACGGCGCACGCGCTTCAATGGCAGGAAATCACTCCCGTATTTTGCGATATCGATCCGAGGACCCACAACATCGATCCCGCCCAAATCGAGCGGATGATCACCCCTCGAACCACCGGCATTATCGGTGTTCACACGTGGGGACGGTCTTGTGACGTCGATGCTCTCGAGTCCCTCGCGCGCCGCCGCAACCTGCAGCTCATGTTCGATGCCGCCCATGCCTTCGGATGCTCTTACAAGGGCAAGCTGATCGGTGGCTTCGGGCGCTGCGAGACCTTCAGCTTCCACGCGACCAAGTTCTTCAACAGTTTCGAGGGCGGCGCCGTTCTGACGAATGATGACGCCCTGGCCGGGAAGATGCGCCTGATGCGCAACTTCGGCTTCCAGGGAAATGACAACGTCATTTACATCGGCACGAACGGCAAAATGACGGAAGTATGTGCGGCCATGGGGCTTACATCCCTGGAAAGTATCGATGAGTTCATGGCGATCAATCGCCGCAATCACCACGCATATCGGCGCGGACTAGCGCAACTTCCCGGCGTGACTTTGATGGAATACGATGCAGGCGAGAAGACCAACTACCAATACATCGTGCTGGAAGTGGATGAAACTACGGCGCGGCTCGCTCGCGATGAGCTCGTGAGCGTGCTCCATGCGGAAAACGTTCTGGCGCGCAGATACTTTTACCCTGGCTGCCATCGCATGGAGCCGTATCGCTCCTACTTTCCCCATGCGTCGCTCGTGCTGCCGGAAACCGAGAAATTGTGCCGTCGCGTGATGGTGTTGCCGAATGGCGCCAGCGCTAACGAACCAGCGATTGCATCCATCTGCCAGGTCATCGAAACGGCGGTCGCCAACGCGCCCGCAGTACGCGCGGCATTGGCCGCTTCAGCCGCTTCTCAAGCGGCCAAGCGATCAGCCATGGCCGCTCCATCGAGTCCGGTCAATTCATAAGCAACAGTCCGTTTCATCCACGGCTGGCTTGCTTCGCTCTGGAGAACACCTTGTACCGGGAGCCAATGAGAGTATATGCCGCAAGTGCTGCTAACATCCGCCGACTGCCCGGGACCCGCCAACCACCGAATCGCAGGCAGTTAAGAAGGTGATGTCCCGTCTTCACGGCCTCCCGATTCTGTAATGTCGCCCTAGCCATATCCAGGAAGTATTCTGCAATGTTTCGCCGAATTGTATCCGTGTATTGGAAGTCCAGATGCCTGTCGAGGGCCATCAGCATCCGAATACTCTCGCGCCGCTGATCGAGGCCCGGTCGAGCCGACCAAGCTGCCCCAGAATGCAGGCGATACACCGCCATGACCTCATCCATCAGGAAAACCTTTCCGTGGTTTGCAATCAATGCGAACAGGCCCCAATCGGCATGCTCCATCGTACCAAGCCAGGAAGGAAGCGCACCAGCCGAGTCCCGGCGGTATACTGTCGCGGCTGGCAGGACGAAATTCTCTCGGAGTAATTCTTTAATGCTGTATGACCCAGCCGCTAGCGGCGGCCACACACCCGCGCGTCCCGCGTCCGTTTCATCGAGGAGTTGGGCACGATGGCAGCACAGGGCGTAATCCGGATGTTGATCGAGAAAATCGACCTGCTGTTGAAGCTTGTCTTCGGACGTCCAGTAATCGTCCCCGTCAAGCATGGCCACATATTGTCCCTGGCATGACGCGAGTGTGTCACAAAAGTTCCGGGCTCCGCCAAGATTATGATTTCTCAGAAGCGGCACGATTCGGTCCGGAAAGCGGCGGTAGAAATCCATGAGAATTTTACGAGTTCCGTCAGTCGAGCAGTCTTCTCCGACGACGATCTCGTAATCAAAATTCACTCGCTGGTCCAGAATGCTCTCGAGCGCTTGCGCGAGGAATCGCTCATGGTTATAAGTAATGATCCTCACGCTTAACTTCATACGATTATTCTGTCTCAGCTCCATAATTTTGTCACGTCCTGATGGTGTCCAAGGCCGCCAATTTTGTCGAGCCGCCCGGCGGCGGGATGTCTTCCCTGGCCAGCTCAACGCACGCGTCATCTTTTGGCCAAACGCCGCCGCCGTGCTACGCTAATTTGCGTGAGGCAGGCCTATCACGACGAGGCCATGACTAAGCCACTCGTTTCCGCGCTGATCGATACCTACAATCAGGGCCAGTTCCTTGAGCAGGCGCTCGTGAGTGTCTTGGAGCAGGGATTGTCGCCGTCGGAATTGGAGATCGTGGTCGTCGACGACGGCTCAACGGATAGCACAGCGTCACTCGTTCAGAAATTTACTCCCCGCGTCCGCTACATCCACAAGGAAAATGGCGGCCAAGCATCGGCCTTCAACGCGGCGATTCCCGAGACGCGCGCCCCGATTGTCGCTTTCCTCGACGCCGACGATTGGTGGGCAAAAAACAAACTCGCGACAGTCCTCGAAGTTTTCGGTCAAAACCCGGAGCTGGGCGCGGTCGGACACGGTTACTTCGAAGTTCGTGGCGTCGCAGCGCCCGCGGAAATCGTCGTGCCGCAACAAGCCTGCCGAATTGATTTGGCAAACTCCGCTGCGGCCCGACTTGCCGACTGCGGAAGGCACTTTCTCGGGACGAGCAGATTAACGGTACGAAAGAGAGTTCTCGCAAGGGTCGGCCCCATTCCTGAGGAACTTGTCTTTTGCGCGGACGCTCCGATCCTGACTCTGG
>DATLSB010000034.1:0-4307 GCA_035534415.1 Candidatus Dormiibacterota bacterium
TCCAAGCTCATCAAGCCCCTCGGCGTCCGCGTCACCCGCATCGCCATGGGCATCCCCGTCGGCTCCGACCTCGAATACGCCGACGAAGTCACCATGCTAAAAGCCATGGAAGGCCGCCGCGATCTGTAGTTCCGCTTAACCATTTGCAATCGCGCGCATTCGTTTATGAGCCGGGTGGCGGTTAGACGTACGTACAAATGTATTGACAATCCCAGCGCGAATTCCTATTCTGTTAGCGTCAGATTGATGCGAGTTGAATGGGATGACGACAAAAGCCGCCAGAATCTCCGCAAGCACCGCATCCGTTTCGAGACGGCCGTCCTCGTCTTCGACGACCCCTATGCGATTACGGTGCGCGATACGGGTTCCGAAGACGAAGAGCGGACGAAGAGCGATGGATCACGATCGGCGCCATTGGAGCAGGCTCGATTCTGTTTGTCGTCCATACGCATTTTGAGCGAAGCGGGGAAGAGGTAATACGAATTATCTCGGCGCGCAGAGCAGAATCGCACGAAAGGAAGGTATATGAAGAAGCTCACCAAAGCGCAGTTGCGCGACATTCGCGCCATCGCCGCCCAAAAAGACGAAGAGATTGATTTTTCGGACGCGCCTCCGGTCCTCGACTGGACCGGCGCGGAAATGGGCAAATTCTATCGCCAGCTGAAAAAGCCGGTAACCTTGCGCCTGGATGCCGACGTGATCGAGTGGCTCAAGTCCGCCGGTGCGGGTTATCAGACCCGGGCGAACGCTCTACTCCGCCATGCCATGAAGCATTACAAGCACGCCGAGCCGGCAAGCACTCCAGTCCCGAAGCGCCAAAAAGCAGCACGCAAGAAGCGCGCCGCCTGACCCGCACCGCTGCGCCCATCCCGCGCCGGCTCCGACCCCGAATACGCCAACCAAGTCACCACGCCAAAAGCCATCGAAGGCCGCCGCGATTTGTGGTCCATCCTGCGATTTCAAAATGGGAATCGGCGCCAAGCGAAAAACCGCTAAATTTCGCAAGTAACAGTTGAACTTTCTCTCCGCATAACTACAGCTGCTCCTATCAATTACAAAGGGCGGAACACGTGTATCGATTTGCATCGCATGCTAGCGTAGAAGTGAGGCTTCGGAGGAGCTGCGGAGGATGGGGCTGATACGAAAATTCGGCGCGCACTGCCATGCGCGTACAAAAAGTTTGAACGTACCGCTGGCCTGCCCTGACGAAGGAAGGGGTCCTTCCGCGATCTCTGCGCCCCGGTGCGTTTATATCGGGAAGCCGCAGCATACCGCGCTGAATGCTTGCCTCGCAGCGATAGCTCTCGGTGGGGCGCAGATCGCCTTTCACCACTCACTACTTGCCACTCACCAGTTACCTCTTAAAGGGCGGAACGGTCAATTGGGCTTGAGCACATGTAAATCACTGAAAATAAACGGCCGAGCACATGCAACGGCGGAACATCCCGTCACATACTCAAACGCACGAATTGCGCGGCAAATTCGTTCAGCAGTTTGCCGCTCGCAGGTGCAGCGGCAGGTCGCGGATCGTTTCAAGCAGCAGGTCAGGCTGCGCGGCCCGAATGCGCTCAGCCGTCGGGAACGGGCCAAGGACTCCTATCGGACGCACTCCGGCTCGCCGCGCCATCTCAATGTCTTCCGCCGCGTCGCCCACATAGACGCAATCTTCAGCGCGAGCGCTCAGCCGCTTCAGCGCCAGATGCAATGCCGCCGGATGCGGCTTCTTGCGCGTGCAATCCTCGCTGAATACGCACGCCGCGAAAAGCTCCTCAAATCCAAATCCCACAATCTGCTGGCGGACGCGGTCGCGGCTACCGCTCGTTACCAATCCCAGCCGAAATCGCCGCGCCAGAGCCCGCACCACCGAGCGCGCTCCCGGCAGCAGTTTCGGACGCTCCTCGCTATAAGCCTCGCGCCACAGCCGGTCCGCCAGCCGCCACTTCGATCTCGGCACGCGCGCCGCGCGGTAAACTTCGTACCAGTTCGGGCAGTAATGCTGCTTGAGTTCCGCCTCGCCCCACTTGATTTTCAGCGCGCGAAACATCGCCATGTACGCTCGCGAGTCCGCAGCATAGGAGTCGAGCAGCGTGCCGTCCCAATCCAGCAGCACCACACGCGCGTGAAACTTCCGTCGCGCTCGCGTCACCGGCAAGCTATGCACAGATTGCATTTCGAAACTCACAAATTTGCAGCGAGTTGTTTCGGGGGTCGGAGCTTTAGCTCCGACATTAAGCCGCGCACCCTAATGGGGCTTCAGCCCCTGAGGAACAGTTTTTCTTCACGCAGCTTTTGGCATATGGACAAGAGGATGGTAGCAGAGCCTGGCGAGGCCCCTCGGGATTGCGAACGCCCGTGCCCCAGCGCAAGGCCGGAGGGGAATCGAATCTCGAAAGCGCCAGGGTCAGGATTTAAATCGAATCGGGATCACGTCGTCGCGGCGCAGCGCAAAGTCGTCAAAGCTCGCCGCGTAACCGTGCCAGCCCGGCATGTCGCACTCCTCCGCGCGCACCACATGCGCGGCGGTGGACATTCGCACGCTGCCGAATCCCAGCGGACGCTCCACGAGCGCCACTTCCAGCTCGATGGCCGTGCCCGGCTCGATCTCGCGCGGCGCAAGGAAATAGACGCCGCTCGAACTGATGTTGCGCGTCACCAGCGTCACCGGAGTCGGCTCCGGCATGTTGCCGACGCGTGTCAGCCGCAGCGGCAGCGCCAGCGCAGCGCGCGGATTTCGGCGCCGCTCATCGGGCATGCCCACGGCGTGCGTGGGCACGCGCGTGAATTTGCGCGGACCTGGTTTTACAGAATGCGCTGTTACGGTTTCCGTTCGGCTTTCTACTTCGCGCTCATGCAGCGGCGAGACTGCGGACTGCCGCCCAATCCACTCCGGAGCAGCTCCCATGGCACATCCCCCAAGACCTGTTCGACAGTGACCCCCACGCGAACAAGGTTTCCCGAATATGCTCGTCCCGGTTTCGGTGGTCAAGGGACAAGCTTTACTGGTGTTCTATAAAGCAACACCCCCTCAAGTTGCGGAATTGTGACAACTTGCGCGGGAAACCAAGCAAGCGCCATGTTTGAGCATGCGTACATTTTGGCCGCGAGATTCGGATAGCGGCGTTCGCTAGAATTTCGATAGATTGTTCGCGCGAGAGAATGCAGGGCGAAATTCACAGCCGATGACAAAGCGAAACAAGTCGCATACCGAAAATTGGCGCCGCTTCGACCGCCGCTCGTTGTGGCAAGCCGTAAAATCGCGCAATCGCCAAGCCGACGGAGCTTTCGTTTTCGCCGTAAGCTCAACCGGCGTTTACTGCAGGCCTTCGTGTCCCGCGCGCCGGCCGAGCGCGGCAAACGTGAAGTTTTTCCGTTTGCCGCAAGCCGCCGAGCGAGAAGGTTTCCGCCCTTGCAGGCGCTGCAAGCCCGCCAGCATCCCGCCTCGCGACCCTAAATTAGACGCGGTCGCGCGAGTCTGCCGTCTCATCGACTCGCGCATCGTAAACGGCTCGGCAGAAGCTTTCGAAGGTGACCGGCTCACACTTTCGGCCCTTGGCACTGCTGCGGGAATGAGCCCGTATCAACTTGACCGCGCGTTTCGCGGGGCATTGGGCATCACGCCGCGCCAGTATGCGGACACGCAGCGCATGCGTCGTTTGAAATCGCAGCTGAAAAAGGGGGATGACGTGACCACCGCACTTTACGACGCAGGTTTCGGCTCTTCCAGCCGTTTGTATGAACGCGCTCCTTCGCAGCTGGGCATGACCCCCGCCGAATATGGTCGCGGCGGACAGGGCATGAGCATTCGCTTCACTATCGTCGATTCGCCGCTCGGCAGATTGCTCGTCGCCGCCACGGGCCGGGGCGTGAGCGCGCTGTACCTCAGCGATTCGGACGCGGAGCTCACGGCTGCGCTTCGAAAAGAATATCCGCGCGCCGATCTTCTGCCAGACGGCGGAGGCCGCACCGGCTCCATTCAGCTTCAAAGGTGGGTGACGGATATCCTAAAGCACCTGCGCGGACGCGAGCCGCACCTCGATCTTCCAACCGACGTGCGCGCCACGGCCTTTCAGCGTCGCGTTTGGGAAGAGCTTCGCAAAATCCCCTACGGCGCCACGCGAAGCTACAGTGATGTCGCTCGCTCGATTGGCAAACCCTCAGCGGTTCGCGCCGTGGCGCGCGCCTGCGCCGCCAACCCAGTAGCGGTAGTCGTCCCGTGCCACCGCGTGGTGAGCCAAGACGGCAAACTCACCGGCTACCGGTGGGGCACTGAACGCAAAAGAGAATTACTCCAGAAAGAGTCGGAAGTT
>DATLSB010000035.1:0-18224 GCA_035534415.1 Candidatus Dormiibacterota bacterium
GATCCTCTCGAAGCCTTGCCTTCAAGAAGGAATCGAATCACTAGTCCGCCAATCCTGATCTCTTCTTGTAGCGGCGTCACTATGAATTCTCCTTTCTGTCGCCGCCACAAGGTATCAGAAACGCATTTGTCCGGTAACCCCTTACTCGGGCGGTTACGCAACTTGTGCGCTGTTCCGTTGACTCGGGGCTTTGAGTTATGATTTCCCCTATATGGAATTGTATAGCTTGATCGGTCTGACAATTCTGCCCGGTATTGTGTGGGCGTCAGCCATCTATGTCAGCGTTTCCAAGAGTGGTTTTGCCTCGAAGCTCCGCGCAGCACGAAATGCCGGATCAAAGCAGAAAATAGGCGAGGGGGCCCGGTCTTGGGCGTTTTACGCCGTGCTTGTTTATCTCACCGCACTCGGTGCGACTGTGGTCTGGCTGAAAGCTCAACAGTTTATCAATGCACCGTCATTAGCCGTTCGCTTCGCCCGCGATCTGACGTTGGGAGTTTTGCTTGGTCTGACTATCACGGGAATCATTCCAGTTTTTCTAGCCCTCCAGCCAAAACCTCGGAAGTTCAGTTTGCCGGTTTTGGCGGGAATTGGTTCTTCGCCGGCGGTGCGAGCATTTGCGCTCTTGCTCGTCGTATGCACGGAAGAGTTGTGGCGGGCAGCATGTTTGAGTTCGGTTATCTCCGGAGGAGCATCCCGTCCGCAGGCATTGCTGGTAGTTTCGGTCGCATATTCCTTGGCCTACCTGGCCGTCGGCACGGGGCCTGCGCTCTCTGAAGGAGTTGTCGGCGCAGCCCTGGGAGCAGTCTATTTGCGGAGTGGCTCGATTCTGGTACCGATTGCCGCGCACTTGATCTTACGGACGCAGCTGCTGCTTGCTGTGTTGGCTGCCGCGCCAAACGCAGGTCCCACCGAAATGCGCCGGAGTTCGTTTACAAAATGTCCTTCTTGTTCGAATCCACTAAACTTGCGACAGGTCACATTCGATGTTAACGAGTCATTCTTCTGCCCGTTCTGCCATGCCCGACTTACGAGTTCTGATAGCCGCCGTCGATTTGTTCGGTGGGGCAGCGTTTTCTTGATAATGCCCATTCTGTTTTGGTGTTCGGCACTATTTCCGGATTTCATGTCGGGAGCAAACTACTGGACTGTGCTTGCGGCGACTCCGGTTTTTGGGGCCGGATTGTTTTCGATGCTCCATCTCCTCTTTCCACCCAAGCTCGAATTCGGAGACGCCGATTTTCTACGGCTGAACCTAGGGGATCAGGTCGGGCGCGAAGACACGGAACCGCACTCTGACTCGAAGTAGCGGTCAGTAGATCGACTAACCGGACCAATCAACCCTTACTTGAAAAGTTCGGTGACCCCGTTAGTCGGGCGGTCGCTCATCGGCCCGCTTCGCTGCGCCTGCCGTGTCGAGCATTAGAGTGCGGTGAACATCGCCGCGAGGGTTACGGCTCCGCGAGAAACGGCATTCTCACGGAAGTTCCTGTAGAAACCAGTCCCACCGGCTAAACACCCTATCGTAAATGACAACCTCCCCGGGAATCGGAGTAACTGCCCTGGCCTTCAGCCGTCGGCAGTGTTTCGCGTCATAGCCCGCGACGATGCCCGTCCGCAGTATCGTGTCGAGCGGGAAGGTAGACGCAGAACATCCCCAGAGATTGGGCGGCGAGAACGGACCAAAGCTGACATAAGAGGAAAGAAGTTCTTTGGGCAGATTAAAGGTAACGATCCCTTTGGCGTCTGTCTCAGGCAAGGTGGAACCCACCGGAGGAAGCATTTCGGCGGGTTGTGTCAGATTCGTTTCATGGTCCGTATTCGCCGCGCCCGCATGAGCATATACGTATATTCGGCGGAGAGGCTTTCCCGAGGGTTCCTCTGCCAGTCGAAGCTTAACCGCTGCCCCGCCGGATTTGCATGCGAGCGAGGCGGGCAGCGTAATTTCACCGTCGACATCTGCGGTCAGTTTGAGCGAAGTTGATTCGGTGGTTTCTGCGGCAAGCGGAGATACCTCCAGGCTCACCCCATTCAAACTTTCGCGTCGCTGACTGCGGCCAAATGGGGCGGACAGTCTGAGGCTAATCGTTTCCTGCGACGACTGGCAGAGAGGCTGCGTAGGAAGCTGAACTTCCCCTTTCCGGTTCGTGACCCCAGCGGTGCTGTTTCTGCTGGAACCTGAAGATGAGGGCGGCTTCCGTTGCCACAACGACATTGACACGCTGACGTGGCGAAGCGGCTTTCCCGATCGCGCGTTGATCAGCCGAAGTGTGACGACCACTTCTTGCTGAGCCGCGGAAACCTGTTGTGCGGCAAACGCGAGACAGAAGGCAACACAAATTCCGAGTCGCACGGATCTGGAAAAGTCGCGCACGTTTAGGGGATTCTACTCCAAGCTCCGTCAAGCGCAGACTGTTATCCCTGCTGGCGCTCGGACGTGTACTCGACGTATAGTCGGCAAACCTTCCATTTCAAGCATCGGTTGGACTATCCGAGTAGCCCGTTAACCGCTCGCTCGGATCCAGTCAGATAGCGATCAGGGCAGCGCGGGAACGAAGATTTTGTCCGCGGCTGTGAGGCGAACATTTGTTTCTTCGAGGCGGACTTTGAACGAGCGAAGCTGGCCCTTCTTTGTTCGTGGAGGGGTTGTCCTCCAGACCAGGAAGTACTGATTTTGGAGGATCGTACTAAGTTGCGATAAGTACGGTTCAAAACTCGGGGGAGTATCCATCCCGAGAAACAGCAGATCGCCGCCAGTCGCGCCGGCCAACTGACTTAGGTAATTGAGGCCGCTGCTGGCGTACGGGGCAAAGCGACCGACGGCATTGACGAAAAGAGGATAGATGATGATTCCACGGCTCTGCGCCGCATCTGTAGCCGCGTCTGCGGCGGGCGAGCTCATTCCCGAATTGAACGCGTCAAAACCTTCGGAGATGAGGAGGATCTCGCGGCGCGCACCGGTGGAAGGCCAGCCCGACATCAGCAGGGACAGGGCTTGGTAGACGCTGGAGAAATTTCCGACCGTCCCGATCGGAAGGCGCAGGGACTTAGCGACTGGCCTGTGGTCCGGATTTAGTTGCGACGCGGCTTGAATGGCACCGTTGCTTGCGTAATAGAGGCCGATGCTAGTGGTTTTTGGCTGAGCCAGGATGAACTTACGCAACTGTTCGAGCTGGTTGCCGATCTTGACGTCGGCGTCGTCGATAACTATCGCGAGTTGTAGGTCGGCCCGCTCACCTCGCGCCGGGAACCAGTAAAGTACGTCCTTGTGATCTCGTCCTTCGTAAACGTTCACGTCCTCTTGCTGGATCAATTGCGGAGGCGCCGATTTGCGGCCTAATACGGTAACGACCGTTGCCACCTCGACGACGCCGGGTGCGGCGAGCTTTTGCTGCCCGTGTGCGGCTTGAGCTGCGAAAGAAAACACAAACAACAGCCCCGAGCAGAAGATCTTGCGGCATCCGAGGAAAATGTTTGTCTCCTAGGCAAAGGGCTACCGGGCTAACTAACTGCGCGACTCTACATAGTATCGACGAAAACAATAGGGCAACAGTAGCGAGCGCAGGGACCGTGTGACGTGATAATTACGTGGCTTCAGATCGTTGAAGCCAACGTTTTCTCAGAAGAGGAGCCGACTTCTCCGAACACGCCGCCCGGAATCATCGTCCCCGTTCCTCGGCCGTGTTTCGCAGATTCGCACGCGTCCTGGCCCAAGTGCGCCTCGTGAATCCGGCTCGATGCGCTGTATATCTACATTTGAAGTCGGCCTGAGCGCTGGTAGGGGTGCCATATCAGTAGTCCCTCGGCGCGCGGGAATTTCAGCATTCTGAGGCAAGGCAATGAGTTTTCTGGGCAGAATGCCATCGGTCAAAGCCAATGGGAACTCTGAGTGCGACCAACCGGTTGGTAAGTCGCCCAACCGGACAATTGGTCTGCGGCAGCAGCACCTATTCACCGCCACGCCAATGGGAATCCTAATATCGGTCAGACTTAGAGAATTGTAATCTTCTGGACGTCCCACAGGCTCGCGGAGCCGATGAAGACAGTGTCGGGAGCGGGTGCAGTGATCAGGTGGATCATATCGCCAGTATCGTCGGCGCCGCGGCCAAGGCTGGTCTGCGCCCATCCAAGAACCTTTCCGCTCAGATCCAGTTTGTAGAGTTTACCTGTCATCCCATCGCCGCTGAACAGATACTCAGGAGAACCGGGATTGCAAAACACAGTCCATGGCGCAGCCACGTGGTCGATGGTTCTCTTGTAATTCAAGTCGGTGTCATAGACCTGGATGCGCCGGTTTTCGCGATCGGCCACGTAAATGTTGTCATGGCTGTCGCTACAGATCGCGTGCACGGTGTGGAACTGATCCCGGCCCTCGCCCCAGGTTCCCACCGTCTTCAGCCATTTGCCGCTCGGCGATATCTTGACGACGCGATGGTTGCCGTAGCCGTCGGAAACGTAGATGTTGCCTTGTGAATCCCACGTCACGTCGGTCGGCCGGTTGAACTCACCGATCCTTCCTACCGGATGGATCGGCGGGGGATTTGACTGGAGGCGAGAAGCAGAGGCATTATCGCGTTCCAGATATGTTTCCAGGTAATCGATCGCCTCTGGCGTGCGGCCAAGCCAAAAGACGGGTTGGCCCGTAGGATCGTACTTCACGATCATTCCCGAGCCTTCGTCCACCTGCCACACATTGTCATCCTTATCGACGCGAACCGAGTGCGCGAACGACGCGGCATAGTTATTGGGTCCCCACTCCTTGACGAATTTGTAGTTCTCGTCAAATTCCCAAAGCATGGCCGCCTTTCCTCCGCGCGCTATGCCTTGTGGATTGGTGCGCGAGTACACAAACAGATGACCCTTTGAATTTGTGGAAACTCCCAATGGCTGACCCATCGTGTAGCCCGGGACGCTTAGGCGAAGCCACTCGTCCTTGATTTTCATCTCCGGAACAGTTCTCTCAAAGGCCAGTTGTTCGGCCTTTTGCTCTGGGGTGCCGAAAATCTGAGCCGCAGCAGCCGAGTTTACCGGTCCGGCTGCGGCGACTACTCCCGCCGCCGAAATCGCCGTCAACCAATCGCGCCGCGTCATATCCATCGTGACTCACTCTCCTCTCATCCATGCGCCGGAGCTTTGCGTCTGGACTCCGGCTTGGCCAACAACATTCTGCTGATCGTTCCTGAAATGCAATCCCCAGTCGGTCGTTCACTAGAACTGCAACCTAGGACACTGGCAAACTCCTGATTGGTCGGCAACTCGGAAATTACCGCCCCCGGGAACGCAGGAACTCGGCAAGGTCCCGATCAGGGGTGCGGGCCGATTCGATCAACCACCATCGATCAACGCACAGCTCGGTACAGGTCCTGTCCTCCTGTACTAAAACTGTACTTCCGGCCAGTAGCCTTTTCCCCCTCCCATCTTGCTATCGTCGATCTGTGATAATGCGCGCAAACGAAAAATTCGACCGAGGCCGGCCACCCGCCGCTGTTTATGTAGAGCTGGCGTCCAGGCCAGCAGCCTTTCCTCTTCACGCCGCGCCTGCGGCCCCTCTCCGCCACGCTGCGCTTTCCGGCTGTACCAGGGAATCCAGACGGCTCGTCAATCCTGAGAGGCACCGGCGCGATCTCCTGCACCCCAAGCCGATCTGCAAGTGGCCAACGGTTCGTTGGGGGACGGAGCTTCAAATCCGTCGTAAACGACCGCGCCCGAGCGCGCTTCCTTTCGCGCTGGTTTACCCGCGCGAATTCATCGCTTTTTGCCTTCACGAATTTCCAATCACTACTCACCAATCACGCCGTAAGGGGCGGAACGGTCAATCGACCTCGCACACATCTAAGTTACACAAAACAAACGACCGCGCACATGCAAGGGCGGAACTTCCCGGTGCATTTTCTTTTCCGCTTCGCGCGTCCATCCGGGTCTCCAGCATGCTCGTCCGTCGCGGGCCGCGAGCTGGTATTTCCGGTCCGGGTGAGGACTCCAGCAAAGTTTGCCGCACTCCGCAAACCGGAGCGCGCGAGTTGCACGCGATGCCGGAACACCAATCACTATTCACCACTCACGAATCACGCATTTCTACCCGGGGTCCCCAAAACGCTCCGCGTTTTGGGGTGGTTACCCGGAACAGTCACTCGAGTAGAAACGCACCTATCTCCAAGAAAACAAACGACGGCGCACCCGTCTACCCGGAACGTCCCGGCGCACGTGAATTTTCGCCTCGCGTTCCCCTCGACGCTCCCGATTGTCTCGCGCATCGTCCAGTTCATCCGCTGCCCGCGAACTCAGGTATCATGGAACCGGAAACTTCATCCGCTGGAACACAATTCAGGGAGCAGAAATTGATCGCACGTTACACGCGTTCGGAGATGGGCCGTGTCTGGAGTGACGAAAACAAATTCCAGAAGTGGCTGGACGTTGAACTGGCCGCAACGGAAACGCTGGCCGAAGCCGGAATCGTGCCGCGCGAAGCGGCCGCGAAACTGCGCGAGCGCGCCCGCATCGACGTGGCGCGCATCAACGAGATCGAAGCGAAAGTTCGCCACGATGTGATCGCCTTCACCATCGCCGTGCAGGAGACGGTCGGCGATCCTGAGGCGGCCCGTTGGCTGCACTACGGCCTCACTTCCAATGACGTGGTCGATACCGCGCAGGCGCTGCTGGTGCGCGATGCGTCGCGGCTCATCGAAAAGGGCCTCGCGCACTTTGGGCAAATCTTGGAAAAGCGCGCGTGGGAATTTAAGGACACTCCGGAAATCGGACGCACCCACGGCATTCACGCCGAACCGATCACCTTTGGCCTGAAAATCGCCAACTGGTACGCGGAAAACCATCGCGATTACGAACGCTTCGCCACCGCCGCGTACGCCATGGCCGTGGGCAAAATTTCAGGCGCTGTCGGCACCTGCACTCATTTGGGTCCCAACGTGGAACAGAAAATCTGCGCGAAGTTAGGCCTGCGCGCCGCGCCCATTACTTCGCAAGTCCTGGAACGCGACCGGCACGCGCAGTTCGTCAGCTCGCTGGCAATCGTCGCCGCCTCACTCGAGCGCGTCGCCACCGAAGTCCGCCACTTGCAGCGCACGGAAGTTCGCGAGGTCGAAGAACCGTTCGGAGGCGAGCAGCGCGGCAGCTCGGCCATGCCGCACAAGCGCAATCCTGTGTCGAGCGAACAGATTTCCGGTCTGGCGCGCGTCGTTCGCGCCAATTCGATCGCGGCCATGGAAGACGTGGCGCTGTGGCACGAACGCGACATTTCCCATAGTTCCGTCGAGCGCGTGATTCTTCCGGACTCGACCATCCTCGTCGATTACATGCTGAGCCGCACCGCCTGGATTGTCGAAAACATGAAAGTATTTCCCGAGCGTATGTTGCGCAATCTCAACGCCACGCAAGGATTGGTGTTTTCCGGGCAGTTGCTGCAGGATTTGGTCGAGCATGGCGCGCCGCGCGAGGACGCTTACAAATGGGTCCAGGCGCACGCTATGACCGCCTGGGAGTCCGAGACAAGTTTTCGGGAACGAATCGCATCCGATGCGAATGTTCGAAAGTTTCTGGACGAAAAAGCGCTTGCGCACACGTTTGATTTGCGGCGGCAATTACGCGCGGTAGACGCGATTTTCGCGCGCGTTTTCGGCGCGAAAACCTCCGCGGCGAATTAAACGTCGTCGGAGAGCACGGGCAAAAAAAAAAGAGCCGCGTAACCAACGCGGCTCGGGCGTGAATGGGTTTGCGTCGCAGCGCTTCGCGGTTACTGCACGCGCTGGATGTAGCGGCCTTCGGAAGTGTCGACCTTGATCTTGTCGCCCTCGCCGACGAACGGCGGCACGTTAACGACCAGCCCGGTTTCCAGCTTGGCGGGCTTCATCACCGAGCTGGCCGTGGCCTTCTGAATGCTCGGCTCCGTTTCCACCACCGTCAGATCGACGGTGTCCGGCAGCAGCACGCCGATCGCTTTGCCGTCGTAATACTCGATCTTCACCGGCATGTTGGGAATAAGGTAGTCCTTGGAATCGCCGACGATATCGTTTCCCAGCGCCATCTGCTCGTAGTTTTCGGTGTTCATGAAGTGGTGGCCTTCGCCGTCGCTGTAGAGATATTCGAATTCCAGCTCGTCCACCACCACCTTTTCGAGGAAATCCTCGGCGCGGAAGCGATAGTCGATCATGGAGCCGGTGCGCAGGTTGCGCATGCGCGTCTGCATGGCCGCGCGCTTATTTCCTGGCGTGCGATGGTCGACGTTGAAAATCATGTGCAGATCGCCCTCGTGCTTGATGATCATCCCCGAACGCAAAAGTGTCGCCTTAATGCTCATGGCCTGCTCCTAAATTCTTCATGGGTTTCCCCGTTGGGGGGATCTAGCTGGGAGGGCGCTTCCACCCGCCGTGATCTTCACCCGGCGCGCTCAAGCAGCCAGGCTGAAAGAAAAATTATAGCGGCCTTTGCCGCGCGCGGTCAAACAAACCGCGCAGAAATCATCGCGCTCTTCTGCTGTTTTGCGGCCGATCAATCGCCGGGAGATATTCGCCGAGATAATACGCCGAGATCTTCAGGGCGCGGGAGAAGGCTTGTGGAGTTTGTCTTGGCGCTCGAACGGAACCGTTTCCAGCCGGCCGATCGCCACGAGCCCGCATACTACCAATGCGGCAGTGAGCGCGTAAGCGGTGGCTGCGGCGATATGCGAAACCAGCAGCGCCAGCGTTCCGGAGCAAACCGCCAGGCCGTAGAGAGTGATAACGGCGCCGCGATGTCCGAGACCGAGATTCGAGAGCCGGTGCGCGGTGTGATCCTTGCCCGGCGAAGTGAACGGCAGCAGGCCGCGGCGCGATCGCGAAATGCTGATCAGCGTGGTGTCAAAGATCGGCACGCCTAGAATCAGCGCTACCACAAGCCATGTAAGCGGAAAATGCACGCTTGCCGGGCGCAATTTCAACCCCAGCGTGGCCATCAGGAACCCGAGCAACATGGCTCCGCCGTCGCCCATGAAAATTTTCGCGGGATTGAAATTCCACCGCAAAAATCCAAGTGCAGCGCCCAGCGTGGCAGCCCCGAGCGTGGTCACCAGCGTCTGGCCGCTAAACGCCGCGGCCACGGTGAAAAATGCTGCAGCCACCGCCGCGATTCCGGCGCAAAGTCCGTCCATGTGATCGAGAATGCTGAATGCCGCGGTGATGCCCACCACCCACACAATGGTGAAACAAACGTCGAGCGCGCCGCCGATTCTTCCGGGGACGAACTCAGAAAAGAAATCCGCGCGGATTCCGGACGCCATCAGTAGCATCGCGGCAACGGGCATGCCGACGAAAAGTTTCACCTGGTGATGCAAAAATCCGCCATCGTCGAGGACGCCGACGAGCACCACAAGCGTGGCTCCTGCCAAAATTCCAAGCACTTGTTGCTCGGGAACACTGTGCAGCGCCAGCGATACGGCGATGACGAATCCAGCATAGATGGCGATGCCGCCGAGTAGCGGCATCGGCTTGGCATGCACTTTGCGAGGACCGGGATGGTCCACCATTCCGGTGCGCAGCGCGAGCCAGCGCACGGGAATGGTGATACCAAGCGACGCGAAGAGCGCCACCAAAAAAGCGATCCAATCGGAAGGGACGTTCATTGCTCTACCGCGCTCGACCGCGAAACGTCTGTCTCGATAAGCGCCTATCGCGCCGTCAGCATGCTCTCCAGCGTACCGCGCACTTCGTCTTTTTTGCGGTCCGCGAAATACCAATCCATGGTTTTCTTCAGACCGACACGGAACGGAGTCTTTGGTTCCCAGCCCAGCAGTTCCTTGGCCAGGTGATTATCCGCGACGCGATTTCGCGGGCCGGTGGGCATATCCGGGCGCAAACGGATTTCGGCTTTGTGTCCCGAGAATTCCAAAACCATATGCGCCGCATCGATCACGCGCACGCGCTCCATGGTGCCCAGATTTACGGCGGTTCCGTCGTTGATTTTTTCCGCCGCCAAAATAGTGCCGCTGACGATATCGTCCACGTGCGTCCAATTGCGAATTTGCTGGCCGTCGCCCCAAACGTCGAAAGGATTTTGCCCGACGAACGCGCGCGCAATCATGGCGATCACTGCGTGATTTTCCACGCCACGCGGGCCGTACACGGTGAAGTATCGGCAGGATGCCGTGCCGATGCCGTGCTCGCGATGGTAGGCTTGCAAGGTCAGCTCGGCCATGAGCTTGGCCCAGCCGTACATGTTGTCGGCATCGTGCGGAGGCTTCACGTCCTGTTCGCGAAGATAGAGTTCCTTGCTGGTGTCCGTCTGCATGTAGTTCGGGTAGACGCAGCCGGAAGAGGCGTAGACAATCTTTTCGACTCCGGCTTTTACGGCTTCCCAGAAAACAACGCCATCAAGAAACAAGTTCGATGCAGGACCGGCCTGATGCAGGTCCACATAGCCGCGACCGCCGTGGTCGGCCGCCAGATGAAAAACCGTTTGAACACCTTTCATGGCAGCGCGCGTGACGCCGGGTTCACGCAGGTCCGCTTCGGTGAAACTTACGCGTCCGCTTTTCACGTGATCCGCGATGTTGCTGAGTTTTCCGCTGCTGAGGTCATCGACGACGCAGACGCGCGCACCGCGGGCGAGCAGCGCATCCACAAGATGCGAGCCTATAAATGAAGCGCCGCCGGTTACCAGGACTTTCCGATTGTTCCAGATGACACGCCTCCGTCAAACACCGCCTGCTCTATCACTTCCCCAAAGCGTTTAAGCTCATTCACTCTAGCATATTTTTCCGCGACTACCCGGGCGCGTGCGCCCATTTCAGCAAGCCCAACAGGGTCGTCGCGCATCCTGTGGATCGCATCGGCGACGGCCACCGGATCGTCCGGATCGGCGGCAAAGCCACAGTGCGATTCAATGGCGATGCGCGCCGCGTCGCTATTGGCCGCGGCGACTGCAAGCACCGGGCGTCCGGCTGCGAGCGTGGAGTACAACTTGCTCGGGACGACCACGCCCTCGAGGCCGCGGCGGATGGTGATCAGGTGCACGTCGCCGGCCATCATCACCAGTGGAATCTGGCTGGCTGGGCGAAACGGCAAAAATCGCACGTTGGGCAAGTCCGCAGCCGATTCCTGAAGCTTTCGTTTCTGCGCTCCATCTCCTACAAACACCAAACCGACATTTTCGTCGCGCAGAATTTTCGCGGCTTCGATCAACGTATTCCACGCGCCATAAAAGCCCAGATTGCCGGCGTGCAGGGCCACGAAGGAAAACGCGTCGCGCAATTCGCAGAGAATGCGCTGCACTTCAGGATCGGCCGGATCCGGAGCCGACGCAGGAGGAAGTGTTCCGTCGCGGACGACCACGACGCGCTCCGGCGCGATGCCTTTCGCCAAGATTCGTTCCCGCATGTCGTCCCCAAGAACGATCACGCGCGCCGCATGCTTGAGGGCGCGCCGATGCAGCGCTTCCCAGCGATCGATCCACTTACCCGCTTGAACGATCTCGCCTCCGAGCGCCATGTCAGGATAGAGATCGCGAATGTTGTAAACGAATGGGATGCCGGTAAGGCGCGAAACCGCTGCTCCGGCAATTCCCTCGATGGGCGGATCGGTCATCGCCAAAATGACGTCCGCGCGAATCGACAACGCGCGCGGAACGGCGAGCGCGAGATAGCTCAAGTAATTCGCAACGCGGCGACGCATGCGATGGCGGGCGTAAGCCGTCGAGCCGACTCGCTCTACGGTCGCTCCGTTGCGAATTTCGCGGCGCAGCAAGCTCCAGGAATAAAATTCACTCGGATCATACGATGGCCGGCCGGCCAAAACGGTAACACGATGCTTTTGCGCCAGAGACTCGGCCACCTGCTCGGCCATCTTGGCTGTGGCGGATGTGTCCGGCGGATAGTATTCATTCAAGAGCAGGATGTGCATGCGCGATCAGGTTCCGGCGCCTGCCAGCCGGGTAGCCGTTTCACTCTCGGCAGCCTGCGACTTCCGCTCCAGAACGAAATTGCCCAAAACGAGGACGTCCATGCGCGTGCGGCGGAAGCACTCGAGCGCTTCTTCGGGGCGGCAGACGATCGGCTCGTTGTCGTTGAACGAGGTATTGAGTGATACGGGCACGCCGGTTAAATCGCCGAGCTTCCGCAGCAGCTTCCAGTAGAGGGGATTGGCCGCGCGGCTCACGGTTTGCAGGCGAGCGGTGCCGTCCACGTGCGTAGGCGCAGGAATCACGGAGCGCTTTTCGGGCCGCACGGGATAGGCGAAGGTCATGAAGGGCGAAGGATTGGTCCGCTCGAAAAATTCGCCGGTCGCTTCCTCGACAATGGAGGGAGCGAACGGACGAAATATTTCGCGGTGCTTGATGCGCCGGTTCAAAATGTCTTTCATCTCCGGGCGGCGCGGATCGGCAAGGATGCTGCGGTTGCCAAGGGCGCGAGGTCCCCATTCGGCAGCGCCCTGGAACCAGCCAACGATTTTTCCTTCCGCGATATGCCGTGCCGTGGATTGCAGCAATTCATCTTCGGCGAGTTCGGAAATGTCAACGTCTTCAGCGGATGCGCCGTTCACCGCAGCGCGAATCTGCGTGGGAGAAAATTGCGGGCCCCAATACGCGTGGTCCATCACGAATTGGCGCGGTTTTCCGAGCACCTGGTGCTCCACGGCGAATGCGGCGCCGACGGAAAGCCCGGCATCACCAGCCGCAGGCTGGACGTAGAGATTTTCGAATGGGCTGTTGTCGAATATTTTTCCGTTGGCCAGACAGTTGAACGCCACACCGCCAGCCATGCAGAGAGATTTCTGCTTTGTTTTTTTCGCCAGCGCGTTCCAGTGCTGGACGAGAACCTCTTCGAGCGCGGCTTGCATGGTCGCGGCGAGGTTGTAGTGGCGCTGGGTGAGCGGCTCCTCGGGCTTGCGCGCCGGGCCGAGACGCGTTTCGAGATAGGGCGAGAAAAGTCGGCCCAACTCCGGAGGGCGATTCGCATCGCGCCAAGTCATTTCAGCGCCGTGGCTTTGATGGACGAAGTATTTGAGCCCCAGCTTGAAGGAGAGAGGCCCGTCGGCGCGCACAATGTGACGGAACTCTTCCAAGAACTCCGGCCGGCCGTAAGCAGCCAAGCCCATCACTTTGTATTCGTCGCCAAATTTCCAGAAGCCGAGGTATTGCGTGAGCGCGGTGTAGTACATGCCGAGCGAGTGCGGGAAAGCGACCTCGCCGAGGATTTGCATCTTTGGTCCCTGCCCGGAAGCGCACATGGAGCTGGCAAAATCGCCTAGCCCGTCGGCTGAGAGCACGGCAGCCTGATCGAATGGCGAGACAAAAAAGGCGCTGGCAAGATGCGCGGTGTGGTGCTCGATACGATGAAACTGCGCACGAAGAGAATCAGGCGCGAGGTCGAAAGCGGCGGCCAATTCTTCCTGAATACCGGCGAATTTCTTTAGCACGCGGGCGCGCTCCAGCGCGAATCGCGGCATGCGGATGGCGAAGCGGAGCTTGGTTCCCAGGCGCGCCCAGGGATCGCGCGGAATGGCGACGTGATCGACGTCGGTGAGCCGGGCGCCTGCTCGGTCGAGGCAAAACTGAATGGCGCGCGCTGGGAATCCTGCGGCATACTTCACGCGGTTCAGACGCTCTTCTTCAACGGCCGCGACCAGACGGCCGTCGACCACGATGGCAGCCGAAGCATTGGCGTGATAGGCGTTGATTCCGAGGACGATCATGACGTTAAGACGCAGCTCCCGGCGATTTGTCGCACGTCACGCAGCCGGCAGGCCGGCCCGTGATTCTGGTTGGCTGCTGCTTGCCTCGGCAGCGGTGACGTTGCGTTTTACCCATTCATTCAGCACGTACAAGCTCCAGGGGCGCGACCAGGTGGTGTGCCCGCGCAGAAAGCTCTTCCAAACGCCCGTCGCGAATTCACGGCTGACGTGCGGTTCGAGCGCCGGCGACCAATCGCTCAAGCCGGCTGCCACGCGTTTGCCGAGCTGGCCGTGAAGCCACTGCTCCCAAGGAAAAGTGAATGTGCGCTTCTGTTGCTCGACGATCTCCTGCGGCAGCAGATCGGCCATCGCTCGAATCAGCAAGGCCTTTGGGCGGGAGCGATCAAGTTTAGCAGACTCGGGTAAGGCTAAAACATACTCAACCAGCGGCGTGTCCAAAAATGGGACGCGAACTTCGAGAGAATTGCGCATGCTCATCGCGTCTGTATCGCGCAACAAGGTGTTCAGTAGATAGGACCGCAGCTCGAGCCAGGAAACGGCTGTGAAGGAATCGAGCGAAGCGGATTGCCGCGCGGAATCGGCGAGCCAGCGCCACGACGCTTGCGAGCGGCTATCGTTCGCGCCGCCCCGCCCGGCGTTGAACGCGGCCTTGGGCGGAAAGAGCAGGCGCGTGAAAAAGTAGGGATGAGGCAACGATCCCGGATCGAGCCACGCGGCGGAGGCTTTGGCGAACTTGCCAGAAGTACGTTGCTCGCGATTTGTGCCTGCGATTTCGCCAGCCATAGCCTTGCGGATCGGCGAGGGGACAAAACGAGCGATGCTAGCGAGACGTTCAATTTTATCGGTGTTGCGGAAAGATGCGTAGCCGCCGAAAAGCTCGTCGCTGCCGAGGCCGGAAAGTGCGACTTTGAGTCCCGCTTGGCGAGCGGCCCACGAGACGAAATAGGTGTTGATGCCGTCCATGCTGGGCTGATCGAAGGATGCGATCGCCTCGTCGAGCCGATCGATCATTTCGCGGTCGGATAGCTTTAGCTCGGTGTGCTCGGCATGGAGGCGTTGGGCGGTCCGGCGCGCGATATCGGCTTCGCTGAATTCACGGTCGGGAAAAGCGACGGTGAAGGTGTGCACGCCTCGGCGCGTGCGGCTGGCAAGCGCTGCAAGCACGGTAGAGTCGATTCCGCTGCTGAGGAACACGCCTACGGGAACGTCGGCGACGAGATGCGACGCGATTGAATCTTCAAGAAGCGCGCGGACGCGTTCGGAAGCGGGCGCTAGCCGCTCGCTCGGATCACGTTGAGTGATTTGCGCGCCAGTATCGCGAGCGAAATTCCAGTAGGGCGCGGGCTGAGGCATTTCAACGGGCGCCGTGGCGTCGATCGTCGTGCAATAGCCGGGCGGAAGAGATGCGACTCCGTCGATTAGCGTGCCCGGGTCACATACGGAGCCAAAGAGCAGATACGCCGGAATTTCTTCAGGCGAAAGCCGCGCCGGAATGCAGCCACTGGCGAGCAGCGCGCGCAGCTCGGAGGCGAACAGGAGCATGCCGTCAATCAGCGCGTAATAGAGAGGCTTGATGCCGAGCGGATCGCGAGCGAGGAACACGCGTTCCGGAGCGCTGCCGCGGCCTCGCGGCATTTCCACAACGGCAAAGGCAAACATGCCGCGCAGACGTTCGGCGCATCGCTCGCCCCACGCTTCGTAGGCGTGAACGATCACTTCCGTATCAGATCGCGTAGTGAAGCGATGACCGGCGGATTCGAGCTGAGAACGCAACTCGCGGAAGTTATAAATTTCTCCGTTGAAGACCACAGCGAGCGTGCCGGATTCATTCCACACCGGCTGGCCGCCGCCTGGCAAATCGACAATGCTCAGGCGCCGCATGCCAACGGCGACGGGCGGCGCGGCCAGCACTCCTTCGTCATCGGGGCCGCGATGCGCCATGGCAGCCATCATGCGGCGCACCACTGGTTCGCTGGCTTCTCTTGATTCGATACCGATGACGCCGCAGATTCCGCACATGGCTTAGCTTAGCGTGCCGTTCGTCGCGAGCGCGTGAGCGTAATAAGTTTCCATCTGCGCCGCGAGACGGTCCCAACTCAGTTGATTCGCCACTTGGTGGCAGCCTGCTTGGAGGCGGGCGTAGAGGGATTTATCGCAGAGCATTTTCTGAAGCGCCGCGGTGATGGCTTCGGTACGCGGCGGAATTACCAGGCCAGCTTTACCCTCGACGAGCGAGGAAATGCCGCAGGCATCGCTCACAATGACGGGCACGCCGCAAACCATCGCTTCGGCGGCGACGTTGGCGAAATTTTCGTAGCGGGAAGGGAGGACGAATAGATCGGAATCGGCTAGCGCAGCGGCTTTGTCATCGTCGTAGAGCGGGCCGGTGAAGATTACGCGATCACCTGCGCCGGAGTTTTTTGCGTGCGCCTGCAAGGAAGCGAGGTAACCCGGCTCACCCTCCGGACCGGCAATCACCAGGCGTCCCGATGCGGGGCAGGCGCGGAGGAATGCGTCGATCAGAATGTCGGCGCCTTTACGCGGAATTAGGCGGCTGAGAAACAAGATCAGCGGTTCGCCTGCGGGAATGGCCCACTTTTGGCGGAACTGGCCGCGCGCGGCTTTGGCTGCGTCCGCCAGATCAGAATCAACTCCGTTGTAGCGGACTACAATTTTATCGCTCGGGATACCGTCTTCCATCAGCGTTTGGCGTTCCAGATCGGCGGTGGCCACAAAGAATCTAGCGCCGCCGCAAAACGCGCTGCCAACAGTACGATGCCAAAGAGATTTTCGGCGAAAGGCGCGGTCGATCGGACGATACATGCCCATGGGCTCGATCACGTAGGGAAGCGATTCGCGCCGGCGATAGAAGCTGACTGCCGGGCCTAGAAGATCGTAGAGGCCGTAGAAGTGCACGACTTCAAACCCCTTGAGGCGAGAACTGCAAAATCGTATCACACGCGGATTGAGCGTGAGAGCGCGATAGTGGGCGAGGGACGAGAGATAAACGGTTTCGACGCCGTCTTCCTCGGCACGCCAGCCCCACTCAGAGCGCTCGGGCTTGAGTTCGGAACCTTTGCGAGAAGCGAGGCCCCAGTCGGCAGTCAGGACGGTGACGGAATGTCCGCGCTTGGCGAGTGTTCGCGCCAGTGCGCGGACTTTCACGACCGGGCCGCCTGCCTCGAGAAATGGATAGTAGGATTGCACGACCTTCAAAATGCGCACAGTCGGATCACCATTGGGCGAGAAGAGAAATCTTGCGACGCACGCTACGTGTCGACAATGGCCTGGTCAGCTAGCGCGCCACTCGCGCGTCCACACACTCGTCGAGAATCTCACGCAGGCGTTCGCGAAACTTCGCAAAACAATACTTGCGGCGGACGATTTCCGCCCCCGCGCCGCCCATGCGCGCGCAAAGCGATTCGTCACGAAGCAAGTTCGATAGCGCGTCCGCGAGTTTCTGCACATCATTTGGCGGAACGAGGAAGCCATTTACGCCGTCCTGAATCACATCTAGCGTGCCACCGATCGCCGCTCCCACAACCGGTTTTGCGAAGGCCATTGCTTCCAGAAACACGAGGCCGAATCCCTCGCCAGTGCTGGGAAGAGCGAAGACGTCCGCACGCGCGTAGCAGGCGGCAATTTGCTGGCGAGAAAGTGCCGAAAAGAAATGTACGCGATTGGAAACGCCGAGCGATTTCGCAAGCTGCACGATGCGCGGCAAGTCGTTTCCGCCCCCGACGGCGACCAGTTGCACATCAGGGATGGTGGCTTGCAGTTGGGCCACGGCGCCTAGCAGTTCGTCGGCGCCTTTGTATCGCTCGGATGCATCCCAGCGGGCGATGGTAAGAATAACGCGTCCGATTGGAAATGATGGCGGAAGAGGACACGCAGTCTGCTGGTCAGCGAGTCGCATAAAACTAGGGCTGAGCGGCCAGGGCAGCACACGAATTTTGTTCGGCGAGACACCTTGGATTTCGCTGAGCTTTTGCGCAGTAAAGCGGCTCGGCGCCAGGACCATGTCGGCGCGAAGCAGCGCTCGGCGGCGGAATGGCGAGAGAGCTGTCCAGACTTCAATCCCGTGGGCCACAACGATTACTTTCAGGCTTGGCGCAAATCGCTGCATCAGAGCGGCTGGAACGGCGAGGTGAGGATGCGCGGCGAAAATGACGCCGCCCGCCGCACCATCAAGTTTGCGAGCGCGCGCGATACCGGCCGAGATGAAGCGGACTTTCGAGCGGCCGAAACCACGCAGCGGGATGCTGCAGCCGTTGATCTCAATCACGTGTGTTTCCCGCGAATCGTTGAGCCCGAAAACTTCCGCTTCGCCGCTTCGCTCGCGGACGATTTCCGAGAGTGCCGCAGCCGTCATGCGCCCGGATTCCTGAACACCGCCGACGCCGAGAAGGTCCGGAAAGATGCCGATGATCCGGGTGGCTTCCACGTGGGCATCGCGCTCCGGCATTGAACCGATCGCAGCGCTCTGATTCATGATTCCTGCGTGAGCGTTTGCGCTTGCCGCCCCGATTTGCGGCGGATGATTTGCTCGAA
>DATLSB010000036.1:0-22458 GCA_035534415.1 Candidatus Dormiibacterota bacterium
GATCGACCCAGGCGAGCAAGTGACCTGGTTCTCCAACGCCGGGAATCTGAAAATCGAGTTCGATCCGCAGCGCTCGCCGTTCGGTGCGAACGTTTTCCAAGCGCCGCCAGGTACCAGGCTTTCGAGCGGCAATGCTCGCCCCGGCATCAAGCCCGGCTCGTATCGCTATAAGCTTTCGCTCAACGACGTCGTCGTCGCGCAGGGCGAAGTCCTTATCCGCGGCAAATAAATCAATCTCCAATTCCGGGAAAGTACTCTAGTCGCCGGCCAGCGCAGGTCGCCCAATCGGCCGATCCTGAGCCAGCGAATCCGCCAGCACGCGCCGGATCGACGCCAACGCCGAGGCCGTGACCGCCCGCTCGGTGGGCGCAGCAATCTCCGCGGTCTTGCGCGGGAAATCCTGTCGGCGATCGAGCCACAATCCCAATTCCTGCAGCAACTCGCCGGCGACGTTGGGATCGTCAGAGCGCTCCAGTCCCCAGAACCGCAGCCGCTCTTCATTCTTCTGCAGCGTCTGCAGCGACTCCTCAAGCTTCTTCATTGCCGCGTTAAACGATGACGCCAGAAAATAGACCGGCAGGCTCCATCCAGCCTTCTCCGCGGAAGCTCCGCCGCCGTCACTCGCCCCGGCGCGCTCGCCCGAGGCGAAAAACGCCCGGACGCGCACGTTGTACTTGCCGTTCTGGTTGCGCTCCAGCGCGCAAAGATACCGGTTGCCGCGGGATGCGTGCTTGCTGGACATCATGCTGCTCCTCAAATGAATGGTCGAGCTTGCAGTTGCGGGCGTGCCCCACTGAATCACGCGGCCCGCGCCGTTATCAGACGCGGAAATTCTCTCTAGCCTTTTGGCCTTTGCCCTTTTTGCCGCCATCGAAGTGCTCCTCAGAAGGACTGATTAGAATCTTTTAGCTCTTGCTGGTTCAGGAAAGGTTTCCGCCAGCGGGTTCAGCTCCGCTGTCGGGCGCGTGGTTCCTGGGAAGCTCTATTTTACCGGAGGGCAATAAAGGCAGGCAAGCACACTCGTACGCATAATATAGCTTTTATTTTCAGCGACTTACGGTAATTTTGTGCGTTACAACCGGCGCTGCAGACCCGTTTTCAGTGCCGCAGCTAGCTGCTCTGCGTGAACTGCGTCATCGCGTTATTGTTGATGGTAAGCTTGCCCTGCTTGCGCAATTGGTCCAGCAACGACGTGCGGAACGCTTCGAACGCCGCATTTTGTCTGGTTTGCAGCAGCTGTTGCTTGATTCCGGCTTGCTGCGTAGCGAAATCGCTCGGGTTCGCGTCTTCGTGCGACACCACTTTGTACACCAGCCAGTTTCCCTCGATCTGCTTCGGGCCGCCAACCTGCCCTTCCTTCAGATCGAACGCTGCGGAAAGCTGACGACCACTGCCAACCGCCGGAACCGAGCCATTCCGCGCGAACGAATCGGATGTCGCCACCGTGAGGCCCAGCTCTTTGCCCGCTTTGTCGAGAGGCTCGCCTGATTTCACCTTCTGCGCCAGGTCCGCGGCGCGCGTGCGAGCCAAGTCCACCGACTTTTCCTGCTGATAATCCGCCAGCGCCTGCGCATGCACTTCCTGAAGCGTCCCCTGGTGCGCGGGCACAATGTTATTGACAGTCAAAATCACAAATCCGCCGCCGGTCTGCACCGGCTGGCTCAATTCCCCGGGCTCCAGCGAGAACAGTATCTGGCTCAGATCCTTCGACGCGCCCAGCGGCCCAATCGGGTCAGTCATTGAAACTGGCGGCACCTGGCCTAGCTCCAGATCGTATTTCTTTGCCAGCGCAGCAAGAGGCTGCCGGTCCGATTTGCGCACCGCGTCCGCCATCTCTCCAGCAATCTTATTGGCTTCGTCGCTCACCTTCTGGTCGAGAACGTCTTTCTCAACGTCATCTTTTACCTCGGCGAGGCTTTTAGTGTGCGCCGTTTCGCGGTCGATCACTTTGATGATTTCGAAGCCGTAGGGAGTCTGCACCAAGTCCGAAACCTGGCCTTTCGGCACGCTGAAGGCGGCCTTTTCGAACGCTGGCACGGTCTGCCCCTGCAGAATCCAGCCCAGATCGCCGCCCTTGGCCTTGGAACCGTCATCCTCGGAATACTTCTTCGCCAGATCCTCGAAATTCGCGCCGGTCTTCACTTGCTTTAGGACGTCCTTGGCCTTTTTCTTGATCTCGGCAATTTCCGCGTCCGTCTTGCCGACGGTCTTGAACAAAATGTGCTCCACGTGGACGCGGTTCTCCACTTTGTAGTCGGCCAGATGCGCCTGGTAATAGGCCTGCAGCTCGGCATCGGTCGGCGTGGTGTTCGCGCGCAACTTAGCGAGATCGAGCAGCGCGTATGTCGCGGAGCGCTTCTCAGGAATCTGGTAGCGCGATTTATTCTGCTCGAACCAGCTCTGCAACTGCGCATCGGTCGGCTGAATCGTGGGCGCCAGATCGGACGGCTTGATCAGCGCGTATTGCAGTTTCACGCGCTCGTTGCGCCAGAGGAATTCCTGCTCCACTTCGGCCGGCGACACGGTGATTCCGTCCGTCACCAGTTGGCGGAACTTATCCGCCAACATCTCGTCATGCAGCGACGTTTCGAACTGCTGCACGCTCATGCCGGTGCCCTGCTCCACATCCGTCTGGTACTTAGTCGGATTCCACTTGTTATTGACCCACGCGTCCGGAATCATTTCCCGGATGCGCGCGGCTTCTTCCTGCGACGTTACCTGAATGCCCATCTGCTCCGCTTCGTAGGCCAGCGCCTGCTGGAATACCAGGTCGTTCAGCAACTGCTTGGCGTAAATGCCGCGCATCATTTGCGGGATCTGCTGATTGCTCATCAGCTGGTCGAAACGCTGCTGGAATTCGACGACGGTGATGTTGTGGCCCGCCACCGAAGCAATCGCGTCGGGACTGCTCGCGTCCGTGCTCGGCCCGCTCATTAAGCCGGGAACCAGCGTCACCACCATGCTGACGCAGATCAGCAATAGGATCACTCCCATGCTGATCTTGATCCAACGATTGCGATCGAGGTCGCGCTGCTGAATGCCTCGTAACATGTTTCTTGGAGACCGTCCTATCTGCGATGTCCGGATTCCCCAATTATAGTGGACTTTGCCCCGTATTCCCATCCCGTTTCGCGAGTGGAATGACGGCAGCTCCGAAGACTCCTGACAAGGAGTGGGAAATATAGACGCGAGATTTCGCGCCCCTGGACCGCGCCGAAAGTGTATCGATCTGGCCGAGTCGCCGCCGTTTGTTTCCAGTGAGTTAGAGCGCTTTTTACCCGAACATGTATCGACCTGGGGCCCTTTCGCGCCGTTTGAAATTTCTCAGCACGAGCCCTTCGGAATGCCTCAGAGTAGATGAGGGCCACACCGGGAGCCCGCGATTTGCCCAAGCCCAGGTGCGAACCGAATTGATCGGAGCCGAGCCGTCGCGTCTGAAATGGAAGTTGGAACGCAAATTGGATGCGCGAAATTCTACCCGCTGATGCCACGGGCGGGGCATCCGGCCGCTTGCCTTCGCCGAATTTTTCGTCTGCGCGCATGGCGACAGATCGACGTTAGCACATCCACTGGGCCAGTTCTCTACTGGCCTGAAGTACAGGCCCGCGCGACAACGCGCGACTGGAACTTATACACACGATTGCGGTAGACTTACACATAAGGGTAGACACAGATGCGCACAAATATCGACATTGACGATGGCCTGATGAAGAAGGCGATGAAGAGCTCTGGGGCGAGGACCAAAAAGGCCGCAGTCGAGTCGGGACTGCGCTTATTGGTGCAGGTGCGGGCGCAAAGAGGGATTCGCAAGCTTCGAGGGAAAATCCAGTGGGAAGGCGATCTATCGGAATCCCGCCAAGGACGCGTCTCGAGCTAGATGGGCATGGTCATTGTCGACAGCACCATTTGGATCGACTACTTTCGCGGAGTGCGTTGCGCGGAAACGGATTACCTGGACCGCGAACTGGGCCGCCAGCCATTCGGCCTAATCGACCTGATCCTCTGCGAGGTGTTGCAGGGCGTCCGCGATGATGCGTCATTCGCGAATGTCTTAAGCGAACTGATTAAATTCGAGATATTTGAGACCGGGGGCAGATCCCTGGCGATCCAAGCGGCCCGGAATTTCCGAACGCTCAGAGAACAAGGCCATACGGTCCGAAGAACGATTGATTGCTTGATCGCCACGTTTTGCATCGAGAACGGCCATTCCTTGCTGCACCACGATCGGGATTTCGATCTATTCGAACTCGTATTTGGATTGCCCGTTATCCACGCGTAGGCTTACTAGCGCCATAAGCCGTCGGGATCAAGTGTTCACTTTGTGAGTCTGCCGCTAGTCCTTGGAGGTGGCGTTTTTCCGCTGGGCCTCTTGGTTTTTCTGCATCTGCGTGATCTGCGCCTGCGCTTCCTTCATCGCTTCGTCCATATACTGGCGCATAATTCCAGACTCGGCCTGTATGCCGTCCTTGGTGATCTGCGGCATCTCGGCGAGCACCTTCTGGCCGGTGGGAGTGGAGTAAAAAGCGATCAGCGAATTTACATCGTCTTTGGTGAGGTATTTCTGGTAGACGGGAACCATCGCCTGGAGAATCTCTTCGGTCGGCAATTTCTGCAACATCGCGTCGTACATCTTGTCCATCTGCTGTTGCGCGCCCGGAGGCAAATTGGGGGTTTTCTGCAGCTGTTCGTGCATGATCTGGCGCATTTGCGCCGACATCGCCGTCATCATGTCTTTCATTTGGTCGCGAATGTGCATAACCTCGACGTAGCGCTCGATATCCGCGGCGGAGGCGGGCTGGTTATCCTGGGATTCCTGCGCCAAACAGGGCGCGACACACACCAAGCACAACGCGACCACGACGAGAATTTTCTTCATCTGGTAAGCCTCCACAGCTACAAGCGTGATAAATGCCGGAAATGTAATACCGATTAATGTCGGCGGCAAGCGTCTCGCGCGGCACATTCCGGAACCAGCCAACCTGGCCGTCCATCCATTTGCTGTGGCTCGATCTGGCCTATCGGGCATGGTGACCGCCAGCTGGACCATTCCCTGGGAAACCCAAAGTCACAGCGAAGTGTGATGTGCCGCACAGTCGCACGGGTCGACGCGCGCGAAACTGCGCGTGGTGGAAATGCGGGCGGCGACGCTCCTACAATGGAGGCATGGACGTGGACTTTGCGGATCGGGCGGATGCGGGACGGCAATTAGCCAGGAAACTCGCGGGCTATGCGGGGCGCGGCGACGTGGTGGTGCTGGGAATCCCTCGCGGCGGCGTGGCGGTGGCATTCGAAGTGGCAAAAGCGCTGGATGCTCCGCTCGACGTATTTCTGTCGCGCAAGCTGGGCGCGCCGGGACAGGAAGAGTTGGCGTTTGGAGCGCTGGCGAGCGGCGGCATTCGCGTGCTGGACGAGGACTTGGTCCGCGAGCTGGGCATTTCCAGCGAGGTGATCGAGCGCATGACGCAGGCGGTAAAGGCCGAACTCGACCGGCGCGAGCGCCTATTTCGCGACGGCCATCCGGTGCTCGACTTAGGCGGAAAAATCGTGCTCCTAGTGGACGACGGCATCGCCACCGGATCGAGCACGCTGGCGGCAATTCAGACGCTGCGGCAGATGAAACCGGCGCGGCTGGTGCTGGCCGTGCCCGTGGCGCCTGCGTCCACATGCAAGCGGCTGCGCCAGCAGGTGGACGAGTTAGTCTGCGTTCACACGCCCGAACATTTTTACGCAATCGGGCAATTTTACGGTAATTTTTCGCAGGTGCCGGACGAGGAAGTAGTCGATTTGCTGCGGCGCGGCGCGTCGTGGACAAAAGTACCAGGCGGAGACGGACAAGCGGCAGCCGATAGCAAGGTGGACGAAGCCTCGCGCGAATCATTTCCGGCGAGCGACCCTCCGGGATGGATTCCGGAATAGTCGCTGTGTGTGACCAGAGCAGGCGGACAAGCGGAAGAGTCATGATTCCAGGCAGACAAATTTCGGATGACGGCGTCGATCAAGAAGCCTCGATCGAAGCCGGCGAAGTGAAGCTGGAAGGTACGCTCGGATTCCCGAAAGACGCGCGAGCGGTGGTGCTTTTCGCACACGGTAGCGGTAGCAGCCGGCACAGCCCGCGCAACCGCTACGTGGCGCGGGTGTTGCGCGAGGCGGGAGTTGGTACGCTGCTATTTGATTTGCTGACCGCCGATGAAGAATCCGTCGACGAAGCAAGAGGAGCGCTGCGCTTCGATATTCCATTTCTGGCGAAGCGGCTCGCTGATGCGACGCGCTGGCTGATGCAGCAGCCGGATATGGACACCGCGCGGATCGGCTACTTTGGCGCGAGCACCGGCGCCGCTGCAGCGCTGGTAGCCGCCGCGGAAATGCGCGACGAAATAGCTGCGGTAGTTTCGCGCGGAGGACGTCCCGATTTGGCGGGCGTCGCGTTGGCTCGGGTGGCCGCACCGACGCTGCTGATTGTGGGCGGCGAGGATGAGCCGGTGATCGGCATGAACCGCCGCGCGCTCGCGGAGCTGGGGAGCGAAGTGAAAAGAATAGCGATCGTGCCGCGCGCCACGCATCTTTTCGAGGAGCCCGGCACGCTCGAAGAAGTGGCTCGGCTCGCCGCCGACTGGTTTAAGCGCTATCTGGCAAACGCCGATAAGGCTGAAGCGCAGACCCCTACGTAACTCTGCCGCCGTGCTTCGAAACCCAGAAAGCGACGGGAAAGCCACTCCAAGCCCTGCAAGCCCTGCGAGTAGCGGCTACAGTCGTTCGCTGCCGGCTGCGGCAGTTGGAGCGGCGGACTTTTGCGTTCGCTGGCGCTCCCACTCGAGGGCAGCGATCAGCCAGCTCTCGAATTCGTCTTCCGAAGAGATCGTGGCGCTCTGCTCTTCGGCAGGCGGGTACCATCGGTCACCTGTTTCACGAGTACTTTGCATTGTTTTCTTCCCCAGGAGTCGGCGTGCGGCGGCATCTGGCCGCAACGATTCGTGGATTTTATTCGGATCGTAGGGCGCGTCAATGAACGGGTCGTGTTTTTCTCCTAAAAGTTTTCTAAACACGTAAACTGCTGCTCAGAAATAACTTGCAATCACGCCTGATTGCCTTCGCGCCGCGCTGTCTGCGTGGTAAAATTGCGCAACTGCATTTGCTAGGTACCATGACCAGAGAGGCGAGCCCCACGAAAGGCGTCGTGCGCTTCGGTATCTATCAGTGTGATTTCCGCGCCGGCGAACTCCGCAAAAATGGAATCAAGGTACGGCTATCGGACCAGCCGTTTCGCCTGCTTACCGTCCTGTTGGAGCGCCGCGGCGAGCTGGTGACTCGGCAGGAGCTGCGGGAAGAGCTTTGGCCCGACGATGAGTTCGGAGAATTCAACGACGGACTGAACACCGCGATCAATAAAGTCCGAGCGGCGCTGGACGACTCGGCGGAAAATCCGCGGTTCATTGAGACCGTGCCGCGGCGCGGCTACCGTTTCATCGCTCCGGTCGAGGCGGAGACGGCTGTAGAAGCCGCCGAGCCAGTGACCGCATCCGCATCCGTTGCGTTGGGAATTCCGGCAGCGAGTGCCGAAGCTAAGTTGATCGCGCCCCGCGCTTTTTCCCGCCGCAGAAAGGCCGCATGGATTGGAGCGAGTTTTGCGACCGTGGCTGTGTTGGGCGCTATAGCCGGATTTCTCTGGTGGCCTTTGCACGAACACAATTCGACCGCAGGGGGCGCACGGATCGAATCGATCGCAGTGCTTCCGTTCGACGATTTTTCAACCGACGCAAGCCAGAGGTACTTTGCCGACGGAATGACGGAAGAATTGATCACGGATTTGGGCGAATTGGGTTCGCTGCGGGTGACGTCGCGAGCGTCGGTGATGCGCTATCGCGGCGCGCAAAAGCCAATTCGCGAGATTCGCGAGGAACTTGGCGTGGATGCAGTGGTGGAGGGATCGGTGGTGCGTTCGGGGAAAAGCGTGCGCGTGGACGCGCGCCTGGTGGACACTTCCGACGACCGCCAGATTTGGGCCGAGAGCTTCACGCGTAACGAGCAGGACGTTATCGCCCTGCAGGATGATATCGCGCGAGCGGTGGCGCAACGGGTGGAAGTGGCCATCAATCCTTCGGTACGCGCGCGGCTGCGCAACGCACGGCCGGTGAACGCGCAAGCGTACGAAGCGTACCTTCACGGGATTACCTACCTGGCGCACCATTCGGATGCCGACCTGCTGAGGAGCCTCGACTATTTCAAGCAGGCGACGGCAATTGATCCCACGATGGCGGTGGCATACGCGGCCGAGGCGCGGGCGTATTGCTACCTGGGAGACTATAGCGTCCTGCCGGACCGCGTGGTGTGGCCGCAGGCGGAAATGGCGGCGGAACGCGCCATGGCGCTGGACGATTCGATTGCGGAAGCGCATGCGACGCGGGCGTTTGCGCTTTGGCGCTACGAATGGAATTGGAGTGAAGCAGACGCGGAATTTCGGAAAGCCCTGGCACTGGGCCCGAATGATTCGGATACGCATCATCTTTACGGAATTTTTCTGGCGACCCGGCAGGATTTCGCGGGCGCGGAACAACAGCTTCGGATCGCGCGCGGACTCGATCCGTTGTCGCTGATCATACGCACGAATCTCGGCTGGTTGAGCTATTACCGGCGCGATTACACCACGGCCATCGCGGATTATCGCAGCGTGCTGCAGTCGGACGGCATGTTTCTGCCAGCGCATGAGAAGTTGTGGATTGCTTACGCGCTGCAGGGAGATACGAAGGACGCTGCCAACGAAGTTGAGGACGTATTTCGGCTCTACCACCACGAGGAACTGCCGGACGGCGCCTTGGCGGCCGCGGAGCGCGGTGATCCGGCGGCGCGTTTTCGCGCCGAGCTCTTAGCCTACGCCAATTCGGGCGATCTCACCTGGTACGAAAAAGCGCGGTATTTCGCGGTGGCGGGGCGGAAACGGGAGGCGCTGAAATCGCTGCAGGAAGCGCTACGCGCGCGCGAGTCGTGGCTGGTGTACGCGGCAATTGAGCCGGCGTTCGATTCCCTGCGGAGTTCGCCTGAGTTCCAGCAGATTTTAGCAGCCGTAAACGCGCCGGAGTAGTCGCACGAATCCCGCAAATAATTCCGCGCTGATCAGGTTTTTAGCTGGCCGTAATAGAGGTGCGCGGTGTATTCCACGCGGACGCGTCCGTTCTGATTGTGCTGATCGAAGATGCGGCGGAGCTCGGCAAGGATCGGCCCGTGATTGGGATGTTCCGGTGGCGGCGAGTACGACGAGCTGAGCAGGCGACCGCGAAAGCCCTCAAAGTCGAAAACCTGCTCGTTGGGGAACGTTTCCTGGTGCAGCGGATTCGGGCCGAAAAACTCCGCCATTCGCAGCGCTTCCGGATATTTGGCCGACACTTGCGCGTAGTCGGGAGAATATTTCCGCAAAAGGTCTTCGTAGGCGCGGAGCAATGCGGAGGCTTCGACGCGGCGCTCATTCCAGATCACGGCGACCCAGCCACCGGGTTTGAGAATCCGCGCAAATTCTCTGTGCGTGGCTTCAGGATCGAACCAGTGAAATGCCTGGCCAGCCGCGACAAAATCAATGCTGGCATCGGGCAACGCAGTAGCTTCGGCCGACGCCGCGACACTGTGAAATTTGGGGTAGCTGCTTAAAAATTGCTCGCCGGCTGCGCGCATTTCGGCGTTGGGCTCGACGCCGTAAACGACATTGCCGTTCTCCAAAAAAACGCGGGAGAGCAAACCTGTGCCAGAGCCGACGTCCGCAATCACAGATTCAGGCGTAAGGCCGCATTCCTCGCGCAGCGGATCGAGAATCGCTTGCGGATAGCCAGGCCGGTAGCGGACGTAATCCGCCACGCGGCTTGAGAAGCGCTCTTTGGAATCGATTGCGCACATGGCAGCCTTACATTGTAGCTTTCCCCGCTGAAATAGGCCGCAGTCTAATTGCAGCGGATATACGGCCGATTACAATATGCGACCGTGGACGCAGGGATAGACTGGAGGTGATCGATAATGAAGCGCCGCAACAGCTCGCGGCTCCAAGAAATCTCGATCTCCGAGTTTAAGAAAAACTCCTCTTCGTTACTGGAGCGAGTGCGCAAGACAAAGAAAGCGCTGCGAGTGACGCGCCGGGTAAAACCGGTCGCCGACGTGGTGCCTTCTGCTACGGAATCCGCAGACCGCAGTTGGCTCGGCTCGATGCGCGGCACGTTCGAAATCACTGGCGACGTCGTGTCACCGGTAATCGACCTCGATGATATTGACGCGTTGCGGGATTGAGGCTGCTGCTGGATACGCACATCTGGCTGTGGAGCCTCAGCGAGCCGGAGAAGTTGTCGTCACGGGTGCGACGCGAGCTCGCCAACGGTGAAAACGAATTGTGGCTTTCGCCGATCAGCACGTGGGAGGCGCTCCAGCTGTACGCGAAGGGCCGAATCCAAGTGCGGAGCGAACCTCGGGAATCCTTGGACGAGGCCGCGTCGCGATTTCGGGAAGCGCCACTCACGCATGAGATCGCGATAGCGGCGCAATTGTTGCCGTTTGACGATGTCGATCCTGCAGATCGATTTTGGCCGCAACTACCGAGGTGCTAGGTTTGACGCTGGTAACCGCCGACGATCGACTGCTTGGTTTAGGTAAAATCGCTACGCTCGCGAACCGCTGACGTTTGCAGTTTGCGCCGGTAGTCTGAAAGCGCCAGCGGCATGACGGATTCAATCCAAGCGCATTTCGCATCGGTGTACGCGTGCGAATCGTCTGGATGTAAATCGCGGCAGCGCCGCTTTTCTCGATCGTATGCGGCGGCTACCTCAGGTTGAGACCGCAGATAGTCGCGGAACGCGAGGTGCCTCTCGATTTCCGTGTTGCCGGTTTCAAAGCAATGCATCTGGACCATTCGCCGGCCAGTGGCCGAATCATTCAGCGTGCAGTATCGGCGGCCGGCTATGCCGTACTCGCCCCACCATTCGTAGCGAAGTCTTTCGAAAATTGGCCTCGCCGCGTCGAGTTCAACGAGTGCGGAAACCTGAGGCATCAAATCCAAAATAGGCTTGGCGCAGATTCCCGGGACGGCGGTCGAACCGATATGGTGGATCGCGACGACGTTGGGTCCGAGCGCCGCCGCGAGCCTAGTGATTTCTTCACGCGCTAGATTACCCCACTCCGAAGAGTGGGCGACGAGTTCGGCCTTGATTGGCGCAGGCACGGCCGATCACGGAAACTGGCGGAGGAAGCGGACGTCGTTTTGGTAGAGGAGCGGGAGTTCGGTGACTCCATATTTCATCATCGCCAGGCGATCGACGCCCATGCCGAAGGCGAAGCCGGAATGTTTTGACGCGTCGTAGCCATTTTTCACGAAGCCGTAGACCGCGGGATTTACCATGCCGGCGCCGAACAGCTCAATCCAACCGGAAAATTTGCACACGCGGCAGCCCTTGCCGCCGCAGACGTGGCAGGTCGCGTCCACCTCGGCGGAAGGCTCGGTGAACGGGAAATAGCTGGGGCGCAGGCGCGTCTTAGCTTTCGGCCCGAAAAATTCGCGCACGAAATATTCGACGGTTCCCTTGAAATCGCAGAAGGTGATGTCCGTATCGACGGCGAGGCCCTCAATCTGGTGGAACATGTAGCCATGGGTCGCGTCGGGATTATCACGGCGATACACTTTTCCCGGCACGATGATGCGCACCGGCGGCGGCTGTTTTTCCATGGTGCGAATCTGCATCGGCGAAGTGTGGGTGCGCAGCAGATGGCCGCCGCGAGCGCCTTCGATGTAGAAGGTGTCCATGTTATCGCGCGCGGGATGATGCTCGGGAATGTTGAGCGCCTCGAAATTGTAGTAAGGCGTCTCGATTTCCGGGCCTTCCACGACGCTGAAGCCAATCGAAAGGAAAATGCGCTGCAGCTCTTCGTAGGTCTGGCGGATCAGGTGCTGTGTGCCGATGGCGCGTTCGACGCCTGGAAGCGATAGGTCGACGTGGTCGCGCGCGGCGGCGGCCTGCTCGGCGGCGGATTCGATTTCTTTGCGCTTCGATTCGAGCGTGGATTCGACGTGGGCTTTGAGCTTCTGAAATTCCTGGCCGACGATTTTCTTGAGCTGCTGTGGCGCGGGTTTGAGCCAGTTGTCGGCAATGCGTGTGAGCGCCCCGGATTTGCGGCCGGTCCACTGCGCGGTGAACGCGGACCAATCGCTCGAAGTTGACTGACGCGCGATTTCGTCGTCGAATCGCGCGCGGATTTCAGCGAAACGCGCCGCTACTTGGTCAGGCGCGGAGTCGCCGAGTTGGGCTAGCGTTTGGGTTGTTATATCGGTGGCCATTGATCGGAAAAGCTGCCGGCCTGGAAGGCCGGCGCTACAGAACCATTGCGGATTGCGCTCGTGAGCCTGGAGCGCGCAGCAGAGCAACACCTTCGAGCCGAAAACCAAGACCGCCGGCGAGACGCCGGCGCTACAAAGCCGTTTCGCCTTCCGCGAGTACGCCAGTTTTTCCGAAAACCGTGCGGGCGCCGAGTGCTGCGCCTTACGCGGCGGGCTGCTTCGGAGCCGCAGCCAGATGCTGCTTGGCTGAGGCGACCAGGACGGCGAAGCCTTCGGCGTCGGCGACGGCCATGTCCGCCAGTATCTTGCGGTCGAGATCGATGCCGCCTGCTTTCAATCCATGGATCAACTGGCTGTAGCTGAGGCCATTGTTGCGCGCTGCGGCACCGATGCGCTGAATCCACAGCGTTCGGAAATCGCGCTTGCGCGTGCGGCGGTCGCGATAGCTGTAACGCAGCGAGCGGTTGACCGCCTCTTTTGCCGACCGAAAGAGCTTGCTCTTAGTAAGGAAGAAGCCCTTGGCATGTTTTAATAGTTTTTTGCGCCGGGCGCGGCGCTTGGTGCCTCGTTTTACGCGAGCCATTTCAGTTTTCTCCTCGTGCGCGCCTGTGTGGCGCCTGCAAATTCGTGATTCGCCAAATTGAACGGGGAGACAAAATGAGCCCGGCTATCCGTAGAAATAGTCGCGGATCGCAGGACGGGTTTGTCTCTGATAGCTTTACTTCAAAACGCGCAGGCCGTGGTTCGGTGGCCCACAAATCCGGTCGGCAGGCACCCGTTACGCTCTGCCGGACACGGAAGAAACTCTCGGGCGATTGATTATGCGCCCGATTAGCGCTAACTCAAAATCCGCACCCTTCGCGAACTACGCGAAGAATGCGGCACCCCTAAAGGCAAAACCCGCCGGCGAGCCGCCGGCGCAACAAGCAAAAAACCTACTTGATGCCGTAAGGCAGAGCGAGGCGGACGTTCGGCACGTCCGCGGGATTCACTTCGACCTTGTTGAGCAAGTGGCGCATGCGGCGCGGCTTTTTGGTGCCGAGCAGATGGCGTTTTCCGGAACGCCAGCGCATGACTTTCCCAGTGGAAGTAATCTTAAAGCGCTTGGCGGCGCCGCGATGCGTCTTCAGCTTAGCTTTCTTGTTCTTCTTCACGATTTCCTCGGAGAATAAATTTCAGGCCGCGCCCTCGGCCGCTGATTGCGACGAGCGCGACGGCGGCGGGGCGGCAGCGCCCTTTTTGGGGGCCAGCAGCGCGAGCAGGATATTCGCTTCCATGCGCGGACCGAACTCGACCAGCGCCTGATCGGCAATTTCCTTTAGCAAGCGCTCCATCTTGGAGCGGCCCACGTCCTGATGAGCCATCTCGCGGCCACGATGAAATATCATGGCCTTTACCTTGTAGCCTTCCCCCAGGAACCGAATGATCTGGTTCTTGCGAACCTGAAAATCGTGCTCGGCGGTCGAAGGGCGAAACTTCACTTCCTTAATATGAGAACTTTTCTGATGCTTCTTGGCTTCGTGCGCCTTTTTGCTCTGCTCGTAGAGAAACTTGCCATAATCGACGAGCTTGCAAACCGGCGGCACTGCGCTGGGTGAGATTTCCACCACGTCCAAGCCAGCTTCGCGCGCCTTTTTCATGGCGTCGAACAGGGAAACCACGCCGAGCTGATTCCCGGCGTCATCAATTAAGCGGACTTCGCGGGCGCGAATGCGCTCGTTTACGCGAAGGCCTCCAACTCCACCTCGTTCAGCGATAAAACCACCTCCCGGGCTCGCAACTTGCGGCTAGCGGCCCGCTTCCCGCCCGCCCCATTGCCGCAACGTGGCTGAGGGACGAGCTTTTAAGTATAGCACGCACCGGTCGCCAAGCCACAAGCCCGTCAATTGGCCGAAAAGGCGATCAGGACATTACCCGTCTTGGAGCCGACGACGGCATAGCCCGATCCGATATACAGCATCCCGTTCACGATGGCCGCGCCTGCTCCGTCGATCGCGCCGCCATGCGCCGGGACTTTGTTGACGGTGTCATAGGTGTGGTTGGTTTCATACGACCACAGCTCGTGGCCGTCGGTGGTGGAGAGCGCGTGAATCACGCCGTTACCGTCGCCCACGAAGGCGACTCCCGCAATGGCCGAAGTGGCCGCGGAACTAGCGACTGTACCGGGCGTTGGCGCGAAGGGGGTGTACCAATCGATTTTGCCGGTGGCGAGATCGACGGCGACCATGCCGCCCGCGTGCAATCCGTAATAGACGCGCTGATCGTCGGCCGCTCCGCCCCATACCACTCCATTGAGAAGGTTATAGAAGGGGTTAGGATTGGCGGCCGGTGGAGCGACTTTGGTTGCCCACAGCACTTTGCCTTTGTCGTCGGGATCGAGGGCGATGACGCGGCCATTTTTCGTGCCGAAAACGAGCACGCGCTTGCCGTTCGAAAGTGTGCGGAGAATGGGCGAGTTGCCGATGTCCTGATCCGGGCCGTTCGGCTTGGGGCACGCGGCGGATTCATTCTTAGGGCCGCAGCCGCCGACGAACGCGTCATTTTTCTCGGCCTGGTAATGCCAAATTATTTTGCCGGTCTTCATGTCGAGCGCCACCACTGCGTCCGTGGTAATCGGAACGGGGCGGGCCTGCGCGTCGCCGGTGCCGAAATAGATGGCGTGGCGTTTTGCGTCAATGGTGGGCGAATCCCAAACATCGCCGCCGGAGGGCGCGTAGAGCTGCACGCCCGCGGCATTTTTCACCGTGGGCTTGGGGACGCCGACCAGATACGTTCTCCAAATCAGTTTGCCGGTTTTGGCGTTCAGGGCGACGACGTTGCCGCGCATGGTGCAGCAGGGATAATCGGGAGCGGATGCGGAAAACTCCTCGGAAGAGGAGACTGGAACGTAGACGACACCGTCATAGACGGCGGGCGCGGCGGTAATTCGGGAGATGAAATCGTCGTCGACTTTTGTTTTCCAAAGCTGCTTGCCGGTGCGCGCGTCCACTGCGTAGGCGAAGGAGTGACCGTCGCCAAAATAGGCGGCGTAATGCGTGTCGCCCATGCCCTTTACAGGGCGAATCGTGATCGCCGTGCGCGTGTACCCCTCGGTTTTATAGGACCAATACACGCAACCGGTCTGCGCGTTGAGCGAATAGACGTAGCCGATATCGGTGGGAAGGAAAACGCGCCCGGAGACGATGCTGGGCTGGCCGTAAGCGGAAAGGCCGTTGGGGATTCCGAACGCCCACTTCACTTTTAGGTGCGGAACCTGCTCGGGCGTGAGTCCGGCGGCATCGGCTGGCTCAAAGCGCGTGTTGGCGGGCGTGACGCCCCATCCGTTCCATGCAGGTTCGGATTCGGGCGGCACCAGTGGAGGATTCGAGGCGCACTGATTGGGCATATCTTTCGCCGCGCCCTGCTCGAGGCTGCCTAGCGGACGTCCGCTGAGAAACGTAGCCAGCATCTTGCGCTGATCTTCGGTGAGAGTGGCGCCCTGCGCCTTCATCAGGCCGGTGCTAAGCGCTGTGTAAATGCGTTCGGGAGACATTTGGCGAATCACCGAGGGCTGTGGCGCGCGCGGAACGTTGGGATTGCCGTGGCACATCATGCAGTGCTGCTCGAAGAGGCCGATGCCGGATTCCGTGCCGCCCATGCTTCTAACGCCCTGCGCGCGAGCAGCGCCGGATAAGCCGAAGCTGGTAAAAAGTGCAGCAGCAGCCGCTGCGGTGATGCGGAGAAGTCGCGTCATATACGGTGCGTTCCTTCCTGATGAAGACTCATTTGTCGCTGATGCCGCCCCATGGCGAATTCAGATGATACGGCAAACCGGAGCCAACCATCTCGATGCGATGAATCTGGCCATTCTGAACCTTGAACGCCTCGGTGCCCTCGATGCTGGAGGGGCGATTGAAAAGTCCCGGCATGGTGACGGTCTGACCGTTGGTCAGATGGATCGTGTGCACCGTGCCGTTCTGGTCGAAGACGAAATTGGCCCAGACGACGCCGCGTTCCTGATCGACGATCGGAAAGCGGCGCTCCCAAATGCGGGTGACCACGGCGTAGTAGCCGCTGGCGAATTGCGCTTTGCATCCGAGCGCGAAGGCGTTAAAAGCGGCTTTCGGCGATAGCGTGGGATTGTTAGTGGTCTGCATGCCGTTTTCCACGCGATTGCAATCGTCCGCGAAAAACGAGTAGTCGCCCTTGCCGCTGTCGTTTTCAAGGCTGGCAAAATACTTGTTGGCGGTGGCGATCATGCGCGCGCGCGAAACGCGCTGTGATTCCGGGACGGTTTTGAGAAAAATGGGATCGGGCGTGCTGGCGTCGAGCGCCGCGATGCCGGAAGGTCCGCCACCTCCCTGCCGATAATATGTGGTCTCTATTTCGGTGATGCGTCCGAGCTGCACGCGGAGTCGCATGCCCATGATCAGCATATGATCGCTTTCATGCATGGTGACCATGCAGCCAATTTCTTCCATCACCAGATCGGAGAAGCACAGGCGGAAATGGCCGACGGACGAGGCTGTGCCCCAGAAGCCGTCGCCGACCTGCATCAGCTGATCGTTTTCCGAGTACTTCACATCTTTCGCCAAAGGCAATCGGCTCGGATCGTGGGCGACGAGCGCGTTGAGATAGGACGTGGCGAGGCCTTCGAGACAGGCGCGATTGCAATCAACCGGGATCGGGCCCGCGGCATACGCCTGCGGAGCGAAACCTCCCGCGAGCATTGCCAGCGCCATGCAGCATGCCGTGATCGCTACAACGAATTTTATTCGCATGAGCTTCTCCTTCCGATGCCGATGATCGGCGTGGCTAGTGGCCCGAGCCTTCCGTCCAGCCATTGCCGAGGCCGTACGGGAGAGTGACGAATGGGAACGCTTCGACATCATGGATCAGGCCGCCGCGGATGCCGAAAGTTTCCATGGTATCCAGATTGAGCATCATCGCGGGCGGCGCATTCGGAGGAGCCCCGCGGCGGGTGCCATCTTCCACGAACAGCGGGAATGTGGCGACCACGCCGGTCTGCTCGTCCACCACCAGCACTCTGCGCGGACGAATCATTTTTATGAAGTTGAGCACTTTTGTGGAAATTTGATCCGAGCAGGTCATCATGCTCATCTTCAGCTGATACTGGCCCTGCGTGGTGTTGGGGTTCGGCAGCATTGGCGACGGCATCATGCGGCCGCCCGGCGGAGGATTGTTGACGGTCTGATAGCCGTTTTCGTGGCGCACGCAATCGTCGGCGAACGCGCCGATTTTCCCGTCGTCTCCTTCGAGCGCATCGAAATAGGAGTTCGCGGCCCAGATCATCACGTCGCGCGGCGTGCGCTGGGAAGGGGGCACGTCATCAACGAGCTCTGGGCGCGGAGTTTGCAGCAGCGGCAGCGCGGTTTTGTCGACGCCGCGCGTATACAAGTGCTCGATCTGCTGGATCTGGTCGCGATCGACTCTCAGACGGATAGCGACGAGCGAATCCTGGCCATTAATTTTCACGCGCGCCTGCTCAGCGACCTGGCCGAAAACCGGATCGGCCACGATGATCTTGAAGCTGGTCGGTTCCACTTTCGAGCGCCATAGCATTCCTTCGCCGATATTGAGCTGCGCGGAATTTTCGGTGAAGCGCACGTCGCGCGCGAGCGTGGGCAACTGCGAAGGATCGTGCGCGAAGATGGCGTTCATGTAGCCGTTCATGATGTTGACGAGACAAGCGCGATCGCACGGCTTCACGATCGAAGGACTCCACTCCGGCGCAGGATCGGGCGCGAAAGGAAGCTTTTGCGCCGGGCAGATGCTGGCGCCAAACAGCGCGAAAGCGAGCATACAAAGCACGGGACCGCAAATGCGGCTGGTCTTCATGTGAATCCACCCCCGAGGGCTGGAAGCTATAACTTTTTCGGTAGTACCGCAAGGGTGCAGAGAGATTTTTCTCGGCGCGACTGGCGGCGACCGGAAGCGGACTAAAACCGCATCGGATCATTTTGCGGCAGTAGTGTGGCCGGATGCGATGCAGGCGTCGAAAGCGGCGTGGGTGGCGCGGGTCCAGCGAGGAAGGCTGCGATTTTCCACGTATTCGAGGACCGAGCCGCCACCGGCGAGCGATTCGTTGAATTCGTAGAGGACGGGATTTGCTTCGGGCTCGTCATCATCGCGCGGGCGCGTGAACTGGACATTTTCGAACGCTTTGAATTGAGTGGACACTGCAGGGCAGCGCTCCGGCGTTAGCGTCCACACCTCGACTTTCAAGTCGCTTTTTAGCTGATCGTAGGACGCTTCGGGATGCGCGGCGTGCAGGGCGGCGAGTTGCTGATAGAGCGACGAAGCTTCGGCCTCGCGAACGACGGCGCGGAGGGATTTCGAGTCCTGCGCGTTTTCGAACACGATGGAATATTCGCGAAGATCGTTCAGATTGCTGCGATGGGCGCGCACTGCGATGAAATCGCCCTCGGCGCGCTTGATGGGGAAAAGCTTATCGAACGCCTGCGGAAAATATTTCGACGCCCATGCGTCGCGCGGCGGGTTTTGCGGCCACGCTGAAAACGAACAAATCGCCAGCGCAGCTGAAAGTACGGCTGCGCCTGCGAACGCGAAGCGGAATTTCATTTTGCCGCTGGGTTCGGAGCGTCTATAGCGCGCGAGTCGATTTCCTGGCGAAGGTCGGCGATGAATTGATCCAACGGGCGCGGGCCGAGATCGCCGCGCGAGCGATGGCGCACGGAGACCGTGCCAGCTTCGGCTTCCTTGCCGCCGAGAATCAGCATATACGGAATTTTCTGCATCTGCGCGTCGCGAATTTTGGCTTGCAGCTTTTCGTTGCGGTCGTCGAGATGGACGCGGAAGCCGGCGTCTTTCAGCCGCTGCGTCACAGTGCGCGCGTAGTCCATGAACTTTTCGCTGAGGGGAAGCACGGAAGCCTGCACCGGCGCAAGCCACCCGGGAAACGCTCCGGCGTAGTGCTCGATCAGCACTCCGAAAAAGCGCTCGACGGAGCCCCACAAGGCGCGATGGACCATCAGCGGCGTATGGCGGTTGCCGTCTTCGCCGACGTATTCGAGCTGGAACCGGCTCGGCAGGTTGAAATCGAACTGCACGGTGGAGAGCTGCCAGGGGCGGCCGATGGCATCGACCAGCTTCACATCAATTTTCGGCCCATAGAAGGCGGCTTCGCCGGAAATGTATTTGAACGGGACGTTCATGCGATTGAGCGTGTCTTTCAACGCACGCTCTGCGCGCTGCCATTCCTCGGGAGTTCCGGCGTAAATTTCCGGATGCGCGGGATCACCGCCGGAAAGCTCGACTACGTAACTATCGAAGCCGAAAACGCGCAAGACTTCCCAGGCAAACTCGACGCAATCCTGAATTTCCTTTTCGATCTGCTCGGGCATGCAGAAAATGTGCGCGTCGTCCTGAGTGAAACCGCGCACGCGCATGAGGCCATGCAACACGCCGGAGCGTTCATAGCGATAGACGGTGCCGAGTTCCGCGAGGCGCACGGGAAGCTCGCGATAGCTGCGCAGTCCCGATTTGTAGATCAGCACGTGGCCCGGACAGTTCATGGGCTTGAGCTGGTATTCGGCCTTTTCGACTTCGATTGGACCGAACATATTCTCGCGATAAAAATTGGCGTGGCCGCTGGTCTTCCAAAGATCGAGCAGCATGATATGCGGCGTGTAAACCAGATCGTAGCCGCGGCGGACGAGCGCGTCGCGCAGCCAATCTTCCATAATGCGGCGAATTGTGCCGCCCTTGGGGTGCCAGAAAATCAGGCCGGGACCGGCCGCTTCCTCGATGCTGAAAAGGTCGAGCTCCTGGCCGAGCCGGCGATGGTCGCGGCGCTTGGCCTCTTCCAGGCGATGCAGATATTCATCGAGCTGCTTTTGGTCGATGAAGCAGGCGCCATAGATGCGCTGCATCTGCGGATTTTTTTCGTCGCCTTTCCAGTAAGCGCCGGCGACGTTCATCAGCTTGAACGCCTTGATGCGTCCGGTGGAGGGAATGTGCGGGCCGCGGCAGAAGTCGATGAATTTCCCGGTGGTGTAAAAGGACACCATCGGCTCGACGGCTTTTTCCTCGACCAGCTCGCATTTGAATTGCTGGTTGGACTTGCGGTAGAGCTCGATCGCTTCAGGCCTGGGGATCAGCTTGCGCTCGTTGGGAATGTCTTTTGAGGCGAGTTCGTGCATCTTGGCCTCGATGTTCTCGAGGTCTTCGGGAGTGAAAGGCTCGTCGCGCACGAATTCGTAGAAGAAGCCGTTTTCGATGGGCGGGCCGATGCCCAGCTTCACGTTGGGATACAGTTCGAGGACCGCAGCCGCCAGCAGGTGAGCGGCGGAATGCCGGAACACCTGCACCGCGTCGGGATCCTTCGCGGTGAGGATCGAGAGTTTCACATCATGATCGAGAGGCTTCGAGAGATCGACGAGTTCGCCATCGGCGCGCGCGACCAGAGCTTCCTTGGCCAAGCGCGGCGAAATTTGCGCGGCAATCTGCGCGGGTGTGGCGCCCTGCGCAACTTCGCGGGTTGCGCCGTCAGGCAATGTGATTTGAATGGAGGCCATTTGGGTCGTCTTTTCCAAAATTCGAGCAGGCTGCCGGGATGTTAAATCGGAAGCCGAACTATGTTACGCGATGTTCCGGGTAGAAGGGTAGCCGATCGTCCGATCGTCCGAAGCCAGCGGCGGATGGAGGCGGCGAGCTGGGATTCCTGGCCGTTGAAGCTGTGCGAGGCGCCGGGGATGATTTCGATGGCGGCGCGGGGCGAGCGGAGATTTTTGCGGAACCAGGCGGCGATTTCCTCGGTGGGGCGGTCGCGGTATTCGTCGTCGGCAGCGAATACTACCAGCATCGGGATCTTCACTTTGCGCAGCGCGCGCGGGATTTTTTTGGGCTGCGCGTAGGTGAAGATTTCCTCTTTGCTATTGGGCGTGTAGAGGCTTAGGAAACGCTGGGCGTCAATGGGGCCGCGCCAGAGATTCGCGGGAAGCAGATCGTGCGGCTTGGCGCGACGCACTAATTTTCTCGCGGCGATTTCGGCTTTGCGGCGCTTGCGTTCGTCGTCGTGCGTGGCGCTGGCATAGTCGCTGATGGGGCAAAGCAGGACGGCGCCCCTTATCTGAGCCGCGATCCGATGGGCGATGCGCGCTTGCTTGCCGGCGCGGCTGAGGTAGTAGGCGATTTTCTGGCAGCCGGTGGAATGGCCGACGAGGAAGATGCGTTTCGCGCCGTGTTTGCGCAGGAGATCGACCGCGCCCTGGAGATCGTCGGCGCAATCGGTGAAAACTTCGTGGGCGACACCGGCGCTTTCGTAGACGTAGCCTTTGCGGGCACTGGGCTTGAGGCGCTTTAAGCCGGCGATGGTGTCGTGGCCGCGATTGCTGAAATAGAGGACGGCGGTATGGCGATTGGCGAGTTTTTCGAGATAATCGTGATGCGAAAAAGCGTTGCCGCCGAGGCCGTGGACGAAGATTATTCCGGTTTCAGGGCGAGCCGCGCCGAACCAGAGGCCGTCGAGCATATATTTTTTCCGTGTGAGGATGCGAACGGGGCGGCAGGATTGGGTGATTGGCATCGCAAGAATTTAGCACACAGCGGAATGAGCCCGCGGGCGGAAGAAGCACGTCGAGCTACTGGATTTGGTTGTTACCTGCCCCTGGCAGATATCTCAAAGGCAACAAGTTTTTCAACGAGCAGTGTTCCTTGAGACTATCTGAGGGATATTCTTGTGGTTGCCTGCGACTGAAGGGAATCAATAATGCCATGTGTTCTTCGCGCGAGCGGCTCCAACTTCGCTGTTGATGATTTTTTGGCTTCGTCTTCGTTGCAGCCGCTTACCGTTTTTCATCGAGGAGAAAAGCAGTCGCCAAGATCACGATCTATGACTGCTTCAGGATTTTGCGCGGACGTTAGTGCGGCGGATTTCTCAGACCTCCAGGGCCAAATCGGGGACGCCATTCAATTTTGCGAATTGAATCGAAACGAACTTGTGCGCCTAGTCGGATTTCCGGGGGTAGAAAACGTCTCGGCGGATTTCGGTATTCAAGAGCGCGATGTTCCGGCGCAGTGCGAACGATTCCCGGCAAATCTGTTAAGTATTCTAGGTAATCTGGGCATCTGCCTACAATTCACGTTGTACGGCTCCTAAGCTCGATGCACTGGCCAACTAGACTTCCAGGTGACTCCGG
>DATLSB010000037.1:0-90311 GCA_035534415.1 Candidatus Dormiibacterota bacterium
CCAGTGGAAATTTCGCCATCGTTGTCACGGTCATGGCCGCCGCGCCCGTCGGGTCGACAATCACCAACACCGCGACCGTAACTGAAACCGGAACGGACCCGAATCCCGGAAACAACACGACGACCACAACGACCACTGTTAACGGCGCTGATTTGGGAATGACGCAGACCCCTTCGCCGACCGCTATCGCGCCCGGTAGTCAGATAACGTACACCGAAACGGTGATGAACAACGGTCCCGATGCGGCCCTCAACGCGGTGCTGTACCAACAGACTCCGGCGAACACGATTTTCTCGTCGATCGCTGCGCCATCGGGATGGACGTGCGGGACCACACCTGCGATTGGCGGCACGGGGCAGGTGATTTGCACGGACGGAAGCGTTGCGCCGAATAGCGGACCGAATACCTGCGGCAGTAACAACTGCTATATCTTCACCTTTGTTGTCACCGTAGCCGCAGGCACGGCGGCAGGTACCACAATCATCAATTCCGCCGACGTAACCGCGCAAACCACGGATTCACAGCCATCGAATAATACGACCACATCGTCGGTGCTGGTCGAGAGCGCCACCGGCGCGGACATGTCCGTGTCGATGAACGCCGCGCCCACGCCTGTATTCGTTTCATCGTCGCTCTCGTACAACATTCAAGTGCAAAACCTCGGCCTTACATCGGCAACCGCCGTAACAGTGACGGACACGCTGCCGGCGACGCTGGTGGGTGCGACGGCAACCACAACCCAGGGGACTTGCGGAGCGCCTGCAGGCGGGCAGATCGTTTGCACCCTCGGAACCGTGGCGTACCCGCAGACTTCGCCGATCACTATCACTATTTCGGGCACGACTCCCGGCACGGCCACAACGCTGACCAATTCCGCGACGGTATCGACGACCAGCACAGATCCAGTTTCGTCGAACAACACCGCAACCGTGCTGACGGTGGTGCAACCTTTGGTGTGCGCCACGCCAGGAAAAGACGGAACACCTGGTTCGCCGCTCAGCGGATACGTAAACACCTACTATGCTGGCGTGGGCACAGCGAGCGCCGGATCGACCACCATCACGGTAGCTACGCCCTCATCAGGAGCGGCCACGCAAGTTGGAGTGGGCGATTTGCTGCTGGTGATTCAGATGCAGGGCGCGACCGTCAATTCCACCAACACAAGTTCATATGGCAACGGGAATCCCGGCTACCCAGCGGCAGGTTGGCTCAGCCTGGGCAGCTCAGGCGAGTTCGAATTCGTCACCGTTTCGAATGTCGTCACGAACTCTGGAACAGACACGCTGACGATCGTAGGCAGCGGCGCTGGCGGTGGACTGCTGAATTCGTACACCGAAGCAGTTGCAAGCGCCACGCAAGGCGCGCAGACGTTCCAAGTAATCCGCGTTCCGCAGTATGCCTCGGCGACGACCAGCAGTTCTCTCGCGGCGTATTCATGGAACGGCTCGGTAGGCGGAGTTTTGGCGCTGGACGTGGCCTCGCAGCTGACCCTCGGCGGCACGGTGGCCCTGGACGGCGACGGATTCCGAGGCGGCGGTGGTATCACCCTCGGAGGCTCGACGACTGGCGCGAGCACCGACACGGTAACCACTTCTCCCGCTGCTTTGCCCACGTTAACTCCGGACCCGCCTGCGCATAGCGGCGCCAACGGTTCGAAGGGCGAAGGAATCGCCGGCACGCCTCACTGGATCGCGCCAGCGCTTAGCTCGATCAGTTTCGGAGGTAACGCAACGGCCGTCAGCACTGGACAAGCCTATGTCGAAGGCTTGCCCAACGGCAGCTTTTCGCGCGGCGCGCCGGGAAACGCCGGTGGCGGCGCGACGGATGCCGATCCATCTGCGAACGATCAGAACGATGGCGGCGGTGGAGGCGGAAACGGCGGAACAGGCGGCCAGGGAGGATTTGCCTGGAACAGCGCCAACACCGTCGGTGGCTTTGGCGGACTTTATTTTCCCGCAAATACTGGCGCGTTGGTTTTGGGCGGAGGCGGCGGCGCAGGCACTTCGAACAACGGCGCGTGGTGGAACCCGGTCACCAATTCCGGCAGCGCAGACTGCGGCGCGGACTGTACTGGCGTGTTTTCGAGCGGCACCGCCGGCGGAGGAATCGTAATCATCCGCGCCGGTTCAGTCACCGGCACCGGCATGATCACTTCAAACGGTCAAAACGCGCTGGACGAGGAGAACGATGGCGGTGGCGGAGGCGGTGCAGGCGGATCGATACTCGTCTTCGCGAATAGCGGCGCGCTCACTGGACTTACGGCAATAGCGGATGGCGGCAACGGAGGAAGTACCTGGCCGGAGCAGACGCCGGGAGCGACCTTCCCCGGGAATCGGCATGGTCCCGGCGGAGGTGGCGGAGGCGGCATCATCCTCACGTCGTCAGCGCCTGGCAGCGCGGACGTCAGCGGCGGCCAGCCCGGCTATACCACGCTCGCTGATGACGCTTACGGCGCGGCTAGTGGGCAGCCTGGAATCGTTGCTCCCGGCGAAACCATCACGGAAACTCCCGGCACGCAGTCCGGCGCGTATTGCGCGGGCGCGGATCTCGCCGTCACGAATTCGGCTACTCCGAATCCCGTAACGGCTGGCGCCAGCATCACCTACACTCAGAACGTTACGAGTAATGGGCCGCAGGACGCCCTCAACGCGACCATCAGCGAGCCGATTCCCGCGAATACGACGTTCCAGTCGATCAGCCTTTCCGGGGCCGACGCCACTGGATGGAGCTGCACGACGCCCGTGGTGGGCGGCACCGGCACAATCAGCTGCACGAATCCCGACGTTCCCTCCGGATCGGCCGGGGCAGCGACTCTCACGGTAATGGTCGCCGTAAATCCGGGCACCGTCAGCGGAACGCAGATCGCCGACACGATTTCGGTCGCCTCCGGAACGAACGATCCGAACCTGACAAACAATTCCGCGACCGCCGTCGTGATCGTGGCTGCCGCAAATTCCGCCGATCTGACGATCTCCAATTCGGCGGCGCCAAATCCGGTGCAACCCAGCAACAACATCACCTATACCGTTACGGTAACGAATGCAGGCCCCGCCAGCGCCAGCACTGTTGTGTGGAATTCGACGCTCCCAGCAAACACCGCGTTCGTTTCTGTGGCTTACACGTCAGGCACTGTCGGATGGACCTGCTCGCCCACGTCAATCTCCTGCACCATTGGAACGCTTCCGGCGGGATCCAGCACCACGTTCACAGCTATCGTGAAAGTGAACGCGGCCACGCCTGCTGGAACGCTGATCACCGACACCGCGAACGTGTCCTCCAGCACCACCGATCCGAATCCTGGAAGTAACAGCGCGACCGCGATCGTCGTGGTCGCTACTGCGGGCCAAGCAGATATGGCGGTAACGAAAACCGGAACCCCGAACCCGGTGCTCGCGGGCAACACCATTACGTATACGATCACCGTTACAAACAACGGCCCTGCGACCGCTACCGGAGTGTCCCTGGTGGATACGCTGCCGGCCGCCGCCACGTTCACATCGATTACCGCTTCGCCTGTCGGCACGTGGGTTTGCGGCACTCCGACGGGAACGCCACTCAAAGAAACGTGCACCAACGCGTCTTTGGTCTCCGGGGCTCCAGGCACTACCACGTTCACCATGCTGATGAAAGTGGTAGCCGGAACTGCGCCTGGCACGGTCATCACTAACAGTGCCGTTGTATCGGCGACGCAGTCCGATCCGTACAGCCCTAACAACACCGCGAGTGCCACGTCAGTTGTCGCGTCACCCACCCAGGCGGACGTCGCCATCGTAAAGTCGGCATCGCCGAATCCGGTGGAGCAACAAACGAATTTGACCTACACGCTCCAAGTCACCAACAACGGCCCCGCCGTTGCGCAAAACCTGACCGTCACGGATCCGCTGCCAACGCAAGTGACTTTCGTTTCTGCTTCGATTCCGGCGAACCAGGGCACTTGTACGCAGTCCGCCGGGACGGTTACTTGCACGATTTCGTCGCTAAGCGTTGGCGGAGTTGCGATCATCACCATCAACACCACTGCGGACACCTTCAGCTCGGCTACGACCACCACCAACACGGCAACGGTGAGCACGACAACGAGCGACCCCAATCCGGCGAACAATTCGTCATCGGTTACTACGACGATCCTTTCGCCCACGGCCGTGGAACTCGAGTCATTCACGGCGCAAGTGCGCGCTGGCGGAGGCGTGCTGCTCCAGTGGAGCACTCGTGAAGAGACCCGCAATCTGGGTTTCCACGTCTATCGCGAAGACGCCACCGGACGGCACCGTCTCGATCCTTCGCTGATCGCCGGCTCGGCTCTGTTCTTCCGCGGAGGACTTCCGCAGCATCGCGCGCATACCTACGCGTGGATTGATCCGCAGGGCGGCAGCGGCTCGTCCTACTGGCTGGAAGACCTGGACCTGAATGGCACCAGCACGCTCCACGGCCCGATCTATCCGGAGTCTGGCTCGCAGTCCTCTGCGCCGGTCGTGCAGGCGCGCCTGATGACTCAACTGAATCAAGCCATGGCTGCCACAGCGGCGAATTCACCCGCGAAAATCATGGCAAGGCTTTCTACTCCACGGCCGCCCATTGCTCCAATTCCCGCCAGCGCAAATCCGGTCTCGCTCGATAACCGCGCTGCTGTGGAGATAACTGTCTCCGCCGAAGGATGGTATTCCGTAACCGGAGCGCAGCTCGCGGCGGCCGGATTCCCAACGAACGTGAGCGTACGAAGCCTGCAGCTGTATGCCGAAGGTGTGCAGCAGCCGATGTTGATCGCCGGCCCGCAGGGGCGAACGATTGCGCCAAACGACGCCATCGAATTTTATGGAACGGGAATCGACACTCCGTTCTCCGGGACTCGTGTCTACTGGCTGGTCAGCGATATGGGTTGGGGAGATCGAATTTCGAAGGTTCCAGGGGAGGGCCACGGCCCGTCGAACGCGCAAAGCTTCCCATTCACCGTGATCCTGCAGCAAAGAACCACTTACTTTGCCGCACTGCTCAACGGCGAGGATAAAGACAACTTCTTTGGCGCGATCGTCACCTCCGCTCCGGTCGATCAACTGCTCACCACCGCGCATGTGGATCCGAACTCAACGATTCCGACCACGCTGGACGTTACCCTGCAAGGTGTCACGGATGGGCAGGAGCACCGCGTAGCCGTCACGCTCAACGGAATGCCGCTCGGCGAAATGGACTTCACCGGTGAAGCAAATACCAGCTCCACGTTCCCGGTGAATGCCGGCGTCGTTCAAGACGGCACCAACACCGTGACGCTGACGGCTCTCAATGGCGATAACGACGTGAGCCTGGTGCAATCGATTCAGTTGACCTACGCCCACACCTACACGGCGGACGCGGACTGGCTGAAGGCCACCGCGCAAGCCGGCTCGAACATTCGAATTGATGGCTTCACGCAGCCCTCCGTCGAGGTGTTCGATATCACCGATCCAACTTCGATCAAGCAGTTGAACGTACCGGTGACCAGCGACGGATCGAGCTACGGAGTGACCGTCGATGTGGATGGCCCGGCCGGATCGCAGCGCACGCTGCTGGCGTTTGCGGGCGATCAGATTTCCGCGCCCGATGCGCTTACGTTCCACGCGCCCAGCTCGATCGGCACCGACCTCTCGGGCGCAAACTACATCGTCATCACGCATCCAGACTTCCTGTCGAGCGTGGCGCCGCTCGTAAAGCTGCACGAGCAAGCCGGAGAAACCGTCGCGGTAGTTACCACCGACCAGATTTACGACGCCTATAATTACGGCGAAAGCAGCCCGTTTGCGCTGCGCGATTACCTGCAGTTTGCCGCCACGCAGTGGCGCGTGCATCCCAGCGCCATGCTGCTTGTGGGCGATGCGTCGTTTGACCCGCGGAATTATTTGGGCTTCGGCGACTTGGACTTTGTGCCCACGCGCATGATCGAGACCGCGGCGTTCAAGACCGCTTCGGACGATTGGTTCACCGACTTCAATCAAACTGGCTTTGCCACCATTCCCACTGGGCGTCTGCCCGTCCGTACGCCTGCTGAGGCGGCGCTGGTAGTCTCCAAAATCGTGAACTACGAGAGCGGCCAATCCAATGGCAGTTGGAACGATCAGGCCGTGGTGATCGCGGACCAGAACATCGATACAGATTTCACATCCGAAGCCAATGCCGCCGCCGCGGTTCTGCCGTCATCGCTTCAAGTCACGAAAATTCTGGCCAACGGCCTAGCTGGGAGCACTGTCACCCAGCAGATCCTCAACGCGTTAAATAGCGGTGCGCTGCTGGTGAATTACACCGGCCACGGATCGGAAGAGCAGTGGTCGTTCTCTGATTTCTTCGACGATACCAGCGCCACTGCCCTGACCAACGGCAACCGCCTGCCCATGTTTGTGCTTATGGACTGCTTGAACGGCTTCTTCCACGATGTGTACGCCACCAGCCTTTCCACGTCGCTGATGCTCGCTCCCAATGGCGGCGCCGTAGCGGTGTGGGCCTCGTCGGGATTCACCGACGCGCCTCCGCAAGCCACCATGGATCAGGCGTTCCTAAGCGCGTGGGCAGCTAATCCCAACTTGCCGATTGGAGCGGCGATTCTGTCCGCCAAGTCAGGAATTACGGACCCCGATGTTCGCCGCACCTGGACGCTCTTTGGCGATCCCGAAATGCGTTTGCAGCTTCCGGCGGCAACGCAAACATCATCAATGCGGCCGCATCCCACGCACATCATCGTCAGGGCGCCCCGCGCTTACTAGCGCGCAGGCGCGCCGACGATCGAGACTGTTGATCTTCTCTGCCCCGAATGGCATCTTCGATGATGATGCCTTCGAGCACTGGCAAAGCCGGGCGCGCCTTTACGCGAACCCTGACCATCCGCACGTCGCGCCGTACAGAGTTGAAAGACATAACCGCCGAAATTGAAGCCGCCGTGCGCGATTCAGGTTGTGCAAATGGCACGTGCATTTTGTACGTGCCGCACACCACTGCTGGCGTGGTCATCAACGAAGGCGACGATCCGGCGGTGGCGCGCGATATCGAAGCCGCCTTCGATCGCCTTGTTCCGCGCGACGCCGGTTACACGCATGCCGAAGGAAATGCCGATTCCCACATTAAGACCGCCATCGTTGGCTCGTCCGAATCGGTGTATATCGAAAACGGCGGCTTGGCGCTCGGCCGGTGGCAATCGATATTCTTTGCGGAGTTCGATGGCCCGCGCACCCGCGAACTGCGCGTGAAAATCATTGCCGATGACGCAGTCGCTTCTTGAGTTTATGATGACGAGCCTTTCGTCACGGCACGGTATGAACCGCGCCTAACAGAATCCGATACTGATGTGGCTTCAGATGGTGACGTACAGACTTTTCGCTCGCCATCCAGCGCCCGCTCTTCATCCGTTTACGTTAGAATCTGTGGCCGAGGATACTGGCATCGCCTTCAAATCAGGATTCGTGGCCATCGTAGGCCGTCCCAACGCTGGCAAGTCAACGCTGGTAAATAGTCTCGTCGGCCGGAAGGTCGCTATCGTTTCGCCGCGGCCGCAAACCACTCGCAACCGCATCCAAGGCATTCTGAATCGCGACGATGCGCAAATCGTGCTTGTCGATACGCCCGGAATTCACAAGGCTGGCGACATTCTGAGCCGCCAGATGATGGGCGAAACCGAGCATGCGTTGGAAGATGTCGATATCGTCTCATTGATCGTGGATGCGACCGCGGAATTCGGCGGAGGCGACCGCTTTTCGGCGAAATGGCTGCGCAAATTTCACGGCCCGGTGTTTTTGCTGCTGAACAAAGTGGACCGCGTTCGCAAAGCGCTGCTGCTGCCAATGATCGACCGCTGGCGCCGGGAATTCGAGTTCGCTGAAATTTTCCCGGTTTCCGCGTTAACCGGAGAAGGCTGCGCCGGTCTGGTGGAAGTCTGGATCGCGCGTCTGCCCGAATCGCCGCCACATTTTCCGCAGGACCAATTCACCGACCAGCCGGAACGCTTCTTGGTCGCGGAACTGGTCCGCGAGCAAGCGCTTCGCGCTACCACGGAGGAAGTGCCGCACGCAGTGGCCGTCTTCATCGACCGCTTCGAACAGAAAAAAGACCTAATCAAAATCATGGCTACGATCTACGTCGAGCGTGAGGGACAAAAGGGAATTCTGATCGGCAAAGGCGGCGAAGCCATCAAGAAGATAGGCACGCTGGCGCGCAAGGAAATCGAAACGATGCTCGACTCGCATGTCCTGTTGGAGCTGATGGTGAAAGTCCAGCCCAACTGGCGCAGTAATCGCGCCATCGTCCGCAAACTCGATTGGCACCGCCAACTCGAATTAATGAGCCCACGCGAAGAAGACGAACCAGACGAGCCTCAAGTGTTCGATGACGAGGAACCGGAGGGCAGCACGTCGTAAATCGCAAAGGTATTCAGCAGTCGCGATGCAGCGCGACTACCTTCGCCGCAACACGATATCTCCGGGGGTAGCGGGCTGGGCGGGGGGCGTTGCGCCCGAGACCGATGGGTGGACCTCCGAAGGATGCGTCACGTCGAGAATGTAGACAATCTGTTCCTGGGTCAGCACCAGGAGCCGTTTGCCATCCTGCGAAAAATGCGTGTAGATAACGTTCGAGTGAAATGAGAAATCATTCCTCGCCGCGTTCGCGTTCAGGTCGTACAAAAGCAAGCGCCCGCTAGCAACGGCCACGCTAAGCAGCCCTTTCTCACCTGAAAGCGATGCGTCGTAGACGTCGTCTTGCACTTCCGTTGCCGCCTGCGTCGGAAGCGACACGGTTGTGAAATCCCTTCCTTCTCGGACCAGAATCAACCAGTTGCCTTCGGAAAACGCCTCGTCGAAGCTGTCCGGCCCCGCGCCCAGCTGGACGAGCGCCGCCCCGATTTCCCTTCCGGTGCGCGCGTCCAGCACTTCAAATACCGTGTCGCGGTCGGAAACTTTTACCTGATCCAGTCTGCGCTTCAGAGGATCGAAATGCTCGGCCGCGTCACGAGCGCCCTTGCTCTCTGCGGGCCAACCCAGTACAACGCGATCACCCTGCGGATCGGTGAAAACAAGAGGTACATCGGTCTGCTGCCCAATGCGGTACACATCGCCGCCGAATGCTTTCGTCCACAGCAGCTTTCCATTCGTCGCGTCCAGGCCGTGTAGCTCGTATGGGAAACGCGTTTGGCCAAATGGAAAAATCATCTCTTTAAGGTAGTGCGCGAGCATTACCGGTCCCGAAAAGATGTTTTCGTTTTGAATGGGGTGGTTCTCGAAGGACCACGCATTCGTTTGCGTGGATGTTGCCGCATCGAACTTGACAACCGTTGAATCCAGCGGCTTTTCGCCCGGCAGTTGTAGGTAGCAATTCTGATCGCTATCGCACCACCCGCCGCGGAGTTCGTCGAAACTGGTGATCCGCTTGCCGCTCTGGACGTGATAAACACCGCCCTGGCCGGTTATTCCCACCGCCAGCGTTTGCAGCGAAGGAGAGACGGCAACCGCGCGCAGCACCGGCAGCAGCGAAATTGGCATTCGCAGTCCCAGGCCCAGGTGCCCGGAGCCGATCCTGGCAAAAGAAATCATCCCGTCGTACGTGCAGTAGACCAGGCGTCCATCCAGCACGTCCGCGGGATTGGTCGTGATCCTCGCGGCTGCAGCGCCGGTTTCCACGTCGATCACGTTCGCTGACTTCGCGCCGTCCGGAAGATCGATGGCATACGTTGGACTACTAGTCGAGCGAAAGGCGCCGGTGATCGCCAGCGTCTTGATTTTCGACCCAGCCGGAAATGAAATCAGCTCAGCCGTGCCTTTTTTCCCAGCGCTGGCCGCTATGATTCGGCTGGGTCCGGCGAACGCAAAGGAGTCGTGTTCAAATGCGTCCCGCAAGGCTCTCGAAAGGTGGATCCTCTTCTTTGTTTGAATGGAGACTACAGCGGCGTGCCCATACCGATTGCGCGCGAACACATAATTGCCGTCGGGCGAGAATTGAAGAATCGATTGAGTATCGAAAGATTCACGCGAAAGCGGTAGTTCGCTGGTCATCGCGTATCCGAACGGCTGCGAGCGGGCCAGTTGTCGATGATACGGCACCAGGAACGCCCGGCCATTCATGTCCGCAGTCTCTCCAATCGGCGCATTCAGAACCGCGCTTCCCGTGAAGCTTTCGAAAACGTGCAGGGTGGAATCGCGATCCAGACACGCGTAGTACCGGCCGTCAGATGACAATGTCGCCGCGAGACACGCGTCTCCCGTACCCAGCGTTCGGCTCTGGACCACCTTGCCTTGCGCGATGCTCCAGATCGAAGCGCTCATGTCCGAAGTCGCCAACACCACGTCTTGCGAATCCGCTGAGAAGCGCGCCGGCAGCACCTGCGCGGCGGGAATCGTCAACTCGATGCGCGGCGGCTTCAGGCTGATGACGTCAATAAGCGATTGATCCTGAAACAAGAGCTCACTGCCATCGCGGCTGAATCGAAGCTCGATCAGACGGCTTTCCAGCGGAGGGTTGAGCGGCGCACGGCTGATGACGCTTTCGGATAAGTCGTTCGGGAGCGGCGGCGCGCCCTGAGCTTTTGCGACCGGGGGTGGAAGACACGTCAGCAGCGAAAACGAGGCAAGCGCAAAAACACCGAACCGATTCATGATCGCTTTTCCGTAACGCTCTTCGCCTTTACCGAATACAGCGCCATGCTTTCGCGACTGCCGTCTGGCAAATCTAAGACGCTTTGGAGGGAGCGATCTTCAGCGCGCGCATTTTGCGGTACAGATGGCTGCGCTCCAGGCCCAGCGCCGCTGCCGTATTCGTCATGTTCCAGCGATTTTCTTGCAGCTTGCGCAATACAAACTCGCGCTCGTACGCCTCGCGCGCTTCGTGCAGCGTTTCGTAGGCTTTCTCCGCGTCCTTAGGTGCTCCGCGAAATACCTCCGGCGGTAAATGGTGCGGCTCGATGCGATTCGAAGGAGCCATGATCACCAGCCGCTCCACCAGATTCTTCAGCTCGCGCACGTTTCCCGGCCATGGATACGCCAGCAGGATTTCCATCGCAGCCTGGCTGAACTCCTTCTGTTTTTTGCCGTACGCCTCGCAAAAACTAGCCAGAAACGCGGCCGCCAAAATCGGAATGTCCTCGGTTCGCTGGCGGAGTGCGGGCACGTAGAAGGGAATTACGTTGAGCCGGTAGAACAGATCCTCGCGGAAATTGCCGCGCGCGATTTCATCTTCAAGCTTTTTGTTGGTCGCGGCAAGAACGCGGACGTCCACTTTCACGGACTGGTTCGAGCCCAGCGGTTCCACGCTCTGCTGTTCCAGAATGCGCAGAACTTTCGACTGCGTCTTCAGGCTCATGTCGCCAACTTCGTCGAGAAACAGCGTGCCGCCGTCCGCCTTTTGAAACTTTCCAGGCTTATCTTCCGACGCGCCGGTAAAGCTGCCCTTGCGATGTCCAAACATTTCCGACTCGATCAGCTCTTCCGGAATCGCGGCGCAATTTACTTCCACGAACGGCATGCCGCGTCGCGGGCTATTGGCGTGCAGCGCCCGCGCCACCAGTTCCTTGCCGGTGCCGCTTTCGCCAAAAATTAGCACGCGGCCGGCGGTCGGCGCCGTCAAAGCGATCTGTTGCCGCAGCGCCTTCATTGGCACGCTGGAGCCGAGAATTTGATACCGTTCCTCCAATTCCGCGCGCAGCCGTTGATTTTCCTTATCGAGACGCATGAAGTCGAGAGCGTTGCGCATCACCAGCACCACTTTCTCGATCGAAAGCGGCTTTTCCAGAAAATCGAAAGCTCCCAGCTTCGTGGCTCGCACCGCGGTTTCGACGTTCCCGTGCCCGGAAATCATCACCACCATCGGCGCGCCCTCGCGCGCTTGCAGCCGTTCGAGCGTTTCCAGCCCATCGATTCCTGTAAGCCACACGTCGAGCACCACAAGGTCAAACTCTTCGTGCTCGACGCGCTCGATGCATTCCTCTCCAGATGAAACCGCGTCCACCTGATAGCCCTCGTCGCGCAAAAGCGCACCCAGTGATTCGCGAATGCCGCTTTCGTCGTCAACGATCAGTATGCGGGTAGACATTTCGTGAGCCCTTAACCAGCCGGCGTGGACGCCACCGCGTCGACGGCGGGGAAGCGAATCAGAATGCGCGTGCCTGCCGGAAGATTGTCCTCTACGCGGATCGTGCCGTTGTGTTCCGCGATGATGCGGCTGGCGATGGCAAGCCCCAGTCCCGTTCCGCGATCCTTGGTTGAAAAATGCGGCAGAAACAGCTTGTCTTTGTCGGCGGGAGAAATTCCGTGCCCGCTATCTGAGACTTCAATTTCAACCGCATCGCCGTCGCCCACAGTGCGCGTCGCCAATCGCAATTGGCGCATGCGCGAGCCTTCCATTGCCTCGGCGGCATTGTCGATTAAGTTCGCCAGCACTTGCCGCATCAGCTCCGAATCCATCTTCACTGCCGGCAGCGAATCGGACAAATCCGTCCGCACGGTGATGCCTTCAAGGCGGTCCTGAAAAAGGGCAATCGCGCTCTGCACCACCGGATTGATCTCCGAAGGCGCCAGCCGCGCCGCCGGGAAACGCGCGAATCGCGAGAATTCGCCCACCAGAGACTCGAGCGTCTGCACCTCGCGCTCGATCAACGACGCGCATTCCGCGGTTAGCTTTTCGAAGTCGCTGCGCGCGGCAGCCTCCTTCGTGGCCGCCGTTCGGTCCAGATATCGCAAAATCCTCTGCGCCGAAAGCTGTATGGGCGTCAGCGGATTCTTGATTTCGTGCGCGATTCGTTGCGCTACTTCCTGCCACGCTGCCGCTTTCTGCGCTCGCAGCAGATCGGTCAAATCGTCGATCACCACCACGAATCCGGGGTTCGAGCGCCGCGGCCCCAGCGAACTCACCGTGACGGCCATTCGCACCAGCCGCCCGCGCGTCGCGATCTCGAGCTCCCGCGATGCCGCGCCCATCCGCAGCGACCTGCGCATCAAATGCTGCACCGAGCGCGCCGCATCCTCGCCGAGCAATTCCGGCAACGTCCGCGCATCGCGCGCGTATTCGCCCAGAATCGTGCTTACCGCGCTGTTCACTTGCGCCACGGCTCCAGCGGGATCGAGCGAAACCACGCCCGTGGGAATATTCTCCAGAATCGCTTCCATCAGCTTGCGGCGCCGCTCGCGCTCTTCCACCGCCTGCTCCAGGCTGTGTGTGAACTCGTTGATCTGCCGCCGGCCCTCGCCCAGTTGCTCGGCCATGCGGTTAAACGAGCGCACCAGCGTGCCCAACTCGTCTTGCGCTTGCACGTCGATGCGATGCTCGAAGTTCCCTCGCGAGAGCTCACGCGTCGCTTCCGCGAGTGATTGGATCGGCACGGTCACCTGCTTGGAAAGAAACAGAGCGACCCAAGTGGTGCTGAAAACCAGCAGTAGAGTGATTAAAAAAAGCGCCAGCAAAATCTCCCGTTTGTAAAGGCGAAGGTGTTCTTTCTGCTGCTGGTAGACCAGCGTTTGCGACTCGATCTGGTCGTACCGCGTCAAAAAGTCGCTGGGAACTTGCCGCGCGACCACAATCGTCCCCGTTCCGCACGCCGCGCGGCCCGCGAGGTACGAGCCGCTCTTGCCGGTCCATATCTCCGCGCCCGTGGGAAGCGTCCCTGCAGGACTTGCGTGCCGGTGAATCTGGTCCGCCGAGCCGAGCGATTCCGGAAATTCTTTGTCGATCGCGCCCGTCGCGGTCACGCGCCACACCGCGTCCGCATCGGGAGCTGCGTTGTGCGCCGCGTCCGCCCAGTCCAGATGCTTCTGCCCGACCAACTGGCAAATCGCCGCCGCTTGCGCGGACATGCGCGAATACCCGCGGCTGGTAAACTCATTCAAAAGCGCGCGGCTCTGCTCGTTGGCAATTTCCAGCGGGCGAGGAAACCAGTTGTTCAGCGTGCGATTCACCAGCGCGTAGCTGAAGAAAAACAAAAAAACGACGGGCAGCAGCGATACGCCCATGGCGCCCAAAACCATCTTGGCCTTAAATCGCGAACCGATTTTGCCGGCCCGGCTCTCGGCCAATGTGCGGAGCACGGTCCGCGTTAGGATCAGTCCGAAAATCAGAAGGGCTATTACGATAAAGAAGATGAGCGGAACTGAAACTGCGAACTGAGCGCCCTGTTCCGGCCGATACGGCGGGTTGAATGACCCCAGCGCGATTACAATCGTGGAGAGCAGCACCACCACGATCCCGCCAACGATCAGCCACCATGTGTTCTTTCCGTGTGGCCGCGCCGCGTTCATCGGCCTTCCTCGCGGTAACGCCCGAGGGGACACTGGTCGCACAGCGGTTCGCCGCGCCGGCAAAACTTTTTACCGGTGCTGACGATCAGCGCGTGCAATTCGTTGAAACGCCGCGCATTTCCTGGAAATTGCCGCTCAACCGCCCAGCGGATGTCCTCGTACTTTGACTTCCCGTGCGCCCAGCCATGCCGCGTCAGCATGCGCTTCGCGTACGCGTCCACCACGAATACCGGATGCCCCGCCGCATATAGCAGTATCGAGTCCGCGGTTTCCGGGCCGATGCCGAACACCCCGAGCAGCTTCTGCCGCAGCACAATCGTCGGGGTCGCAAACATTCTCTTCAGCGACCCGCGATATTCCGCGCGCAGAAACGCGCAGAATGCCTTCAGCTTGCGCGCCTTCTGCCGGAAGTATCCCGATGGGCGTACCAGCCGTTGAAGCTTCCTCTGCGGAACTTTATCTATTGCGGCGGGGCTCAGCAGTTTCGCAGCGCGCAAATTCTCGATGGCTTTCTCGACGTTTGTCCACGACGTGTTCTGCGTCAGGATCGCGCCAACGATTATTTCGAAGGGAGTCTTACCCGGCCACCAGTGCTGCGGCCCAAAGTGGGTAAAAAGCGCGTTGTAATATTCGTCGAGCGGTGGGGAACTGATCGCGGACGCACGCACCGGCGCCGCGCCGCGATGGGTACTCGCGAGCGGAAAGACCGCGGAGAGCTGCCCGCTATCTCCCTCACTCGACCCTGATTCGCGCAAACTTGTTTCAGGTGAAGCGACCGCGCTGGTCACGTTGCCACGATAGCGGCGGCTCACTCACAAGTCAAGGCACCGCGTGGCCATTTGACAACACCGTGTGGTTTCCGCGCCGCACGCGATTCAGCAACTGTAGGGATGCGCCCAAAGAGCAGGCTAATTTGGCCCCTTGACAATGCGATCTGACTGGCTCATTTTCGCTTTCGAAATCTGTGACGGCTTTCCGAGCGCAACATCAACCGTAACCGTACCGGCGAGCGCCGGCTCCCTTCATGACCCTCCATACGACGAACCTTTCCATCGCTTTCAAGCCGCCGCTGATATCCGCTGCTGCTTTTCGTGTTCGACGAGCGTGCACGAACTGGGAGGAGAGACAATGAAGCACACGAAGATCATCCGCATCGTTTTCGTCGTCGGGATGGTGCTCACAGCCCTTGCTGGCGCCGCTCGCACGGCTCAGGACAAGTACACTTTGAAAGTGCCGAATGGCCTGGCATTCTCCGAATTCAGAGGGTACGAGTCCTGGCAGTTCGTCTCCCTGAGTCTGAACCAGGGCCATTTTGCGGCGATCCTGGCAAATCCTGAAATGATTAAGGCCTACCAGCAGGGGTTTCCAGGTAACGGCAAGCCTTTTCCGGACGGCTCCAAATTGGCGAAAATCCATTGGGACCCGACCAAGATGCAGACATTTCCGTCCGCAACAGTTCCTGGCGCGCAGCTGAACGCCGATTTCATGTTGAAGGACAGCAAGAGATTCGCGGCGAGCGGCGGATGGGGCTGGGCCTCATTCGATTACGATGCTGCGTCCGGTAGGTTCAAGCCGAGTACCATGGCTGACAAGCCGCCGCAGGGGCACAACGCCACCTGCGGGTTCACCTGCCATACGATCGTGAAAACGCGCGATTATGTTTTCACTTCCTACGCATCGCGCTGACCGGCGGGCGTAATGGATTCCGCGAGATTTGGCGCGTGCCGGCGCGGCGTGGCGATTGACGCGCGGAGTGAACCGTCAGCCCGCGAAAGCCGCGATCAGCCGTTTTTCTTTTCGAATTCGCGCATGAAGCTGATCAAAGCTTCGACCGCCTCGATGCTCACCGCGTTGTAAAGCGAAGCGCGCATCCCGCCGACCGACCGGTGTCCCTTGATGCCTACCAATCCGGCAGCGGTAGCTTCCTTCGCAAATTTCTTCTCGACGGCTTCGTCGCCGCCAGCCACGCGGAACACGATGTTCATCCGCGAGCGGGAATCCTTCTCTACTGGGCACTTGTAGTAGCTGCTGGCATCGAGCGCGTCGTAAAGCAGCTTGGCCTTGGCTTCGTTGCGCTTTTCGATCCCCGCCAGCCCGCCCTGCGCGTCAATCCAATCCAGCACCAGGCCCATCGCGTAGATGCCGAACGTGGGCGGAGTGTTATAAAGCGAGCGGTCTTTGATGAACGTGCGGTATTGCAGAATTTTTGAGATTTTGTCGCTGCCGCGCTCCGCCAGATCCTTGCGGAGGATCGCCACCGTCACGCCCGAGGGCCCCATATTTTTCTGCGCCCCGGCGAAAATCATTCCAAAGCGTTTCACGTCCACCGGCCGCGACATAATGTCCGAAGACATATCCGCGACCATCGGCACGCTTCCGGCGTCCGGAATCGAGTGCCACTGCGTGCCTTCAATGGTGTTGTTGGTGCAAATGTGGACGTACGACGCGTTCGCGTCCAACGAGATCTCGCTGGCCTTCGGCAGCCGCGCAAATTTCTGTGCCTCGCCCGATGCCGCCAACCGGCACTCCGCCACTTTTTTCAGTTCCTCGATGGCCTTGGCCGTCCACGCGCCTGTGTGCAGCACGTCCACGGGCTTGCCGGGCGTGCAGAAATTCATTGGCACCATGGCGAATTGCAGGCTCGCGCCGCCTTGCAAAAATACCACCGCGTAGTCGTCCGGAATTGCCAGCAGCCGCCGCAGCGACTGTTCCGTCTTGTCGTTGATCGCCTCGAATTCCGCCGACCGGTGGCTCAACTCCATCACGGACATTCCCGTGCCGCCGTAGTCGAGCATCTCGTCCCGCATCTTTTCGAGCACCGGCAGCGGCATAGCGGCCGGTCCGGCGTTGAAGTTGAACGCCCGTTTCGTAGGTTTGCTGGCAATCGTTGTCGAACTCACAGTGACAATTCTCCCGTTTGAGTGATTTGCCGCGTCAGTCACGTGGAAGCAAAAGGCGCGAAGCGTCAGCATAACAGATGCCGCCGCGCGTTGGGAACGCGCTAAATCGCCTCGCGTCGCGGCTCGCGGGCGCCAATTTGCTTGCGGGGCACCGCGATCCCGTCGCGGGCCTTGTGAATTTTCGCGCACTCCCGTAGATTTTATTGCGACTCGGAAAGAGAGTTACCATTGCCCGCCAAACGAAAAGCCGCACCCAAGCGCGCCCCAGCAAAACGCCAGCCGAAGCGCAGCAGTAAGCCAGGAGCGGAAGTCCGTGTCAACAGTCGCGACAAAGCCGCCGGCGAATGGTTCGCCAGGCTCGTGGCGCTGCAGGCGCGTCTGCGCTCGCCGAACGGCTGCCCTTGGGACCGCGAACAAACGCACGCGTCCCTGCGCAAATACTTGGTCGAGGAAGCGTATGAGGTCCTCGACGCCATGGATTCGACCGATCCGCGGAAATTTGCTTCCGAGCTTGGCGATCTGCTTCTTCAGGTCGTCTTCCACGCGAACATTGCCGAAGCCGATCGCCGCTTCGACATCTCCGATGTGATCGAATCCGTCTACGCCAAAATGGTTCGCCGTCATCCGCACGTGTTCGGCAACGTGGTCGCCGAAACTCCCGGCGCAGTGCTGAAAAACTGGGAGCAGATCAAAGCCGCCGAACGTGTTGCTGAACGGGCCGCCGAAAAAGCCGAGCAGGGCGCCGACGGAAAACAAAGCGCGAAAGCCAAACGGGACGAACCGGAATCGATACTCGCTGGAGTGCCGCGCTCGCTGCCCGGAGTGCTGGAAGCGTACCAACTCACGCGCCGCGCTTCGCGCATCGGCTTCGACTGGGACAGCCTCGAAGGCGTGTTCGACAAAATGGACGAAGAGCGGCGCGAGCTGCTGGCTACGCTGCCTAGCGGCGACGCCACCGCCGAGCACTCCGATGCGAAGTCTCACGCAATGCGCCTTACGCCGGAAGTCGAAGAGGAAGTCGGCGACCTGCTCTTCGCGGGCGTCAACGTCGCTCGCTTCATCGGCATCGATCCAGAAAGCGCGCTGAAGAAAGCCAATCGCAAATTCAAGCGCCGCTTCGAGTGGATGGAATCCGCCGCCGCGCGCGAAGGCCATCGCCTCGCCGATCTGCCGCGCGAGCGCATGGAAGAATTATGGAACGAGTCCAAGTCCGCGGTCTGACGTGCATAAGCCATTGTTATGCCGCCCGCAAGAATTAGAAATTGGACTTATAGCTCCCGGCAGCGCTTAATGCTTTCCGGAGACATCGAAGCCGTGAACACATCATCTGACATCAATCTCTGGTCTACCGCCGGCCACGCGCTCGAATATCTGCGCCGCGCGGACTCGATCCCGCACCGCGTTGAAGGCGAGTCCACGCTGCTAGAGCTGCTTCCCGAAAATCCGCGCCGCATCCTCGACCTCGGCAGCGGCGCTGGACGCCTGCTCGCCCTCGTCAAAGCCGCCCGACCGCACGCTCACTTCGTTGCCCTGGATTTTTCGGCCACCATGCTGGACGAATTGCATCGTCTCTTCGACGCCGATCCCGCCGTAAAAATCGTCGCCCACGATTTTGATCAGCCCCTGCCCGATCTCGGCCGTTTCGATGCCATCGTTTCCAGCTTCGCCATTCATCACGTACATCACGAACGCAAGCGCTCTCTCTACGCCGAAGCCTTTCGCGCTCTCGAACCCGGCGGCGTATTCGTCAATCTTGAGCACGTCGATTCGCCTACTCCATCGCTTCATCGCGCGTTCTTGAAGGCCATCGGCTGGGAGGACGAAGATCCTTCCAACAAGCTGCTCGATCTCGACACCCAACTTCGCTGGTTGCGCGAACTTGGCTTCGCGGACGTGGATTGCCACTGGAAATGGCGCGAGCTGACGCTCTTCGGAGGAGCGAAACCCGCGCAACCCAGCACCACTACGAACGGCGGCGCGCCCCCATGACCCCGCGGGGCGCTCCCCAGGAAATTCAAGTCCGTCGCTGTTACGAACTGAAAGAGATCGAAGAATGCGTTCGCATTCAGGACATCGTATGGGGCCGCGAAATCAGCGTGCCCGTTCCGATGTTCGTCGCCGTTCGCCATGCCGGTGGGCAGATTCTCGGCGCGTTCGAAGGCGAAAAATTGGTCGGCTTCACGCAGGGGCTCGTCGGACTCCACACTCTGCCGGCGCGGTCCGGTTCGGCGCAGCGCGTCGATTCGCCATTCATTTACTCGCACATGACCGCAGTACTTCCCGAATATCGCGACCGTGGCGTGGGGCGCCGCCTCAAACTTTTTCAGCGCCAGGACGCACTCAAACGCGGCATCGACCTGGTCGAGTGGACCTTCGATCCCTTGGAAGTGAAGAACGCACACTTCAATCTCGTGAAGCTCGGCGCCATCGTTCGCCGCTATATTCCGGACGCCTACGGCATCACCGGCAGTCCGCTGCACGCCGGGATTCCCACCGATCGCCTGCTCGCCGAATGGTGGCTCGCGTCCGAGCGCGTGAAATCGATTCTCGCCAATGATCCACGCCCGACTTCAGAAAATGCCGTGCGCATCTCGCTTCCCGCGGATATTTCCGCGCGCAAATCACAAGATCGTGACGCGGCGATCCGCGTCCAATCCGAGGCTAGCGCCCAATTTCAAAATTGGCTCTCGCAGGGCTACGCGGTCACCTCCGTCGAAAACCGCGGCGCGACCGTGGACTACATTCTCGAACCTGCGGACGCCATCGCCGGCTTGCACCTTCCTCCGCTAGCCGCGCCGAAAGGGATGGAATGAAACTTCGTAGAATCACGCTGCGCGAAATTCATATGCGCCTGCTTTCGCCTTTCGAGACCAGCTTCGGCAAGACCGATATTCGCCGCATCGTGCTTTTGGAAGCTGATGTCGATGGTGTAATCGGCTGGGGTGAATCGACTGCCGGCGAAGGCCCATTCTATTCCTACGAAACGGTCGAAACCGCGTGGCACATCTTGCGCGACCACGCCTGGCGCATCATGAAGGGCAGGGAATTTGCCTCGGCTGCGGACGTGTGGGATCTGCTCGCGCCCATTCGCGGCCACAACATGGCCAAGGCCGCGCTCGAAACCGCCGTTTGGGACGCGGAAGCCAAACAGAAAAATATGCCGCTCGCGAAATTGCTCGGCGGCACGCGCGCCGAAATTCCCTGCGGCGTTTCCATCGGCATCCAGCCGTCAATCGATGCACTAATCTCGAAAGTGCAGAAGGAACTCGCCGCCGGATACCAGCGCATCAAGATCAAAATCAAGCCGGGCGTCGATCTCGACCTCGTCCGCGCGCTGCGCCAGCGCTTTCCTCAACTTCGCCTGATGGTGGATGCGAACTCCGCCTATCGCATGGAAGACGCGCCGCTACTCAAACAGCTCGACCAATTTCACTTGATGATGATCGAGCAGCCGCTCGGCCATGACGACATCTACTCCCATGCCCCGCTGCAACGCCAACTCGACACGCCCATCTGCCTCGACGAATGCATTCACGACGTGGAAAACGCCCGCGCCGCCATCGAACTGCGCGCCTGCCGCATCATCAACATCAAGCTCGGGCGCGTCGGCGGCCACATTCCCGCCCGCCAAGTGCACGATATCTGCGAAGCGAACTCAGTTCCCGTGTGGTGCGGAGGCATGCTCGAATCCGGCATCGGCCGCGCCCACAATATCGCCATGTCTTCGCTCTCGAACTTCTCGCTGCCTGGCGACGTTTCCGCCAGCAAGCGTTATTGGGATCAGGATATCATCGAGCCCGAAGTGGAAGTTTCCAGCGAGGGCGCGATTCGCGTGCCCACCGCGCCCGGTATCGGCTACACTCCGCGCCTCGACCGCATCGAATCGCTCACCGTTCGCCGCGAGATTTTGGAATAGGAGCCGCGCGTCCCGAAAAGTGGAAAGCATGGAATCTTGAGCGCCCCGCAGCAAGAAATCACGTCCGCTAATCTCTACTCAGCAAGCCACCGGCCCCGCCCAGTCGTAATTGCAGCAGCGCTGGTCCTCGCCCTGCTGATCTGGTCGTGCAACTACATCGTCGGCAAAATCACTCTGCGCCATCTCGACGCGTTCACCCTCGTCTCATTCCGTTTCCCGGTGGCGGCAGCAGTGGCGCTTTCCATCTACTTCTCGCGTAAAAATCGCGTCCGCCCGCGCCTGCGCGATCTCTGGACCTTCATCTACCTCGGCTTCTTCGGCATCCTGATCAATCAGGGCTGCTTCACCATCGGCCTCAGCTTCACAAGTTCGGAGCATTCGGTGATCGTGGTCGCGCTCGGCCCCTTGTTGGTGCTGCTCTTCGCGGCGCTGCTCAAACTCGAAAAGCTCACCGTAGGCAAATGCGTCGGCATGGCCATTTCCATCGCCGGAATCATGCTCCTCGAAACCGGGCGCGGCGCATCGTTGCATTCGCCGCTGCTGCTCGGAGATTTAATCACCCTCGGCGGCGTCACCGGCTTCGCCACCTACACCGTCCTCGGCAAGCGCGTCGCCCATGATTACGATGCCATCTCGATGACCGCCTTCAACATCGTCGTCGCCGCGATTCTGGTTTCGCCGCTGGCCGTTCATCAAGCGCTGCATCTCGATTGGGCTAAAGTTGGCTGGGTCGGCTGGGCCGGCATGCTCTACATGGCTACGCTCAGCTCCACCGTCGCCTACATGATTTTCTACTGGATTCTGCGTTACATGGACGCGTCCCGCGTCGTCGTGCTGAACTACTGCCAGCCCGTCCTCGTGGTTTTACTCTCGATTCCCATTCTCGGCGAGCACCCAACGCGCAATTTCATCGCTGGCAGCGCGCTCGTGCTGCTCGGCGTCTACATGGCCGAACACGTCAGGCGGAGAAGGGAAGCTGCGGCAAATTCGTAGCGGTGAACGGACCCAAGCGGGACCAAACGGCGGGCGAAAACGGCCCACTTACGCCGTGAATACAAAGGTGTGGGGCCTCATCAGAAGCCCCGCACCCGAAGCCAAACGCTTGCTGCTAATCGTGCCGGATAGAGTGGCCGGATAAAGTTCCGGCGCTTACTTGTGCGTCATTTCGATGTCGATCAGGATGCGAATGTCATTCCCAACCATTCCCGGATCGGCGGCAACGCCGAAATCCTGCCGGTTGATGGTCAACGTGGCCGAAGCGCCTTGCCGCCATCCGCCCATCATTTTCACGTCGATCGGCTTGCTCAGCTCGGTCACCTTAAGCGTCTCTGGCTTGGTGACGCCGCGGATGGTCAAATCGCCGTTTACGTCGTACGTATCGTCGCCGGTCTTGCTGATGCTGGTCGATTTGAACGTGATGTCCGGGTATTTCGCCACGTCAAGAAAATGCTCGCTCTTCAGGTCGTTATCGCGCATGGCCACGCGCGTGTAGACGGTGTCCGTGGGGATCGTCACATCCACCGTGGACTTTGTAATGTCGGAGTTATCGACGGTGACCGTGCCCGTCACTTTGGTGAATTCGCCCTGCACCGTCGAAATTCCCAGGTGCTTCACGAAAAACTGCGCGTTCGCGTGATTCGGGTCGATCTGCCACGTAGTCGTGTCCGCCAATGCGGGCAATGCCATTGCTGCCGCCAGCCCCATAACCACCAGCCACTTCTTCATCTGCCGCCTCCTTAGGATTCCTTGCTTTTGCAACTGCTTCGGTTCTACGATTTCTCGCTTACCTTTACCTTGATTGCAAATTCATCGTGCCGCGCTGCCGTTTAATCCGGGTTTCCCGGCGCGGTCGTCCGCGCTGGGGCAAAACGCGCCCGTAGATTCACCGATTCCGCCGGTACAGGAGTAAACCTACGCAGCACTCCCGGGCTCCCCGGCCCAATTCTGGCAGGGTGAGAGGCAAGTCAGGCCGCCGGAAGTATATACCGCTAGGCGTATGGGTCAACAAGTAACGCGCGCTGCGTATCGAAATCTCGCCGTCGGAACGGAGCCACCTCATCCGCAGCGGATCCTCGCATGTCAGCGGCATACTCCAGCCTACGTGTCATTCTGAAGACGAGCAGCTCGATTTCCGCGCCACGTGGCCTCAGCTCGCGCGGAAATCGTGCGCCGTGGCGAGGATGAAGAATCTCGGCGCCGGAACGGCGGCCGCCTCGGAATTATGCCGATATAAACGCGGCAAATATTACATAAACAGAGAAAATTGGACACCTCGGCGCGCGCCTTGTAGCCTTCTCGCAGGAGCCATTCGATGCCAACGAAACATCACACCGACGACGCAGAATCATCCGCCGAAATCCACGGCCGCGTAGCCGCGCAATTCGGCGCCGCCGCCAGCGCCTACACCGTTAGCCTCACGCACAGCGACCCCGCCGCGCTGGCGCGCGTAGTCTCGCTCGCTCGGCCGAAGCCCACGGATGTCGCGCTCGATGTCGCCACCGGCGCGGGCCACACGGCGCTCGCCTTAGCGCCTCACGTGGCGCAAGTGGTCGCCTATGATTTGACGGAGCCCATGCTCGCCGAAACCGCGCGCAATGCCGCCAGCCGTGGGCTGAACAACGTGACCACGCGCCAGGGCCCCGCCGAATCGCTGCCGTTCAAGGACGCGAGTTTCGACATCATCACCGTCCGACAAGCGCCGCATCATTTCGCCGATGTTCGCGCGGCGGTCCGCGAAATGGCTCGCGTCGCGCGTTCCGGCGCGCGCGTCATCATCATCGACAGCACCGCGCCCGAAGACGAATCCCTAGCGCGCGAATGGAATCATATCGAAAAGCTGCGCGATCCATCGCACGTCCAAAATTATCGTCCGAGCGAATGGCGCGAATTCGTAGCGTCCGTTGGTTTGAAAATCGTCGCCGAAGAAGTAGGCGCCGCCTCCGAAAAAGGCGGCCCGATGGATTTCTCCGCGTGGATTCGCCGCATCAATACTCCGCCCGACGCAGCCGCCGAAGTCGACCGCCTGTTCCGCACCGCCTCGCCGGCGCTGGCGCAAGCTCTGCGCATCGAAATCGTAGATGGCAAGCTCTACTTCCGCGTCCCGCAATTCACCATAGTCTGCCTAAAACCTTAGCGGAGTCTCTCGGGGTGGCAGTAGGTTTAACCGTAGCGCCGCGGTCTTCAGCGCGGCAGCATTTATGGGGTACGCGACCCGCGCAAGGCAACCGCGCCGTTGAACTCCGCACGCATGTGGAGTGCGGCGGCCTTCCGCCGCTGTTTCTACTCTATTACCAGTCTGGGTTACTGAATTTCGGCGGAAGCTCCGCGGCGCGGATCGAGAACAACCTCCCACTGTTCTCAGTGTGCCGCTGCGCGAAGGCGCTCCCGGATCAGCTCTGCGCTGATTCATTGCCCACAGCGAGCGGCTGCACTCGCGGCTGCGGTCGTCCTTCGCCGCCCGACGCGCGCTTCTCGAATATCTTTGCCGTCAGCAGCATGCCTGCAAGCGTCGCGGCCATCAATGCGCCTTCCGTCCAGCCAGTAACCACCGCGGCAGTGCCCATGAGCGCCAGCCCGCCGAAACAAAACAGCAGATGCGCGCAGAACACCTGTAACGATGCCTGACCCAGCATCACCAGCGGTCGAATGGCAGTCCATTTCAGCTTGCTATTGAAGCGAATCAGCACTGCCGCCACGGCCGCGAAATCGACGATCCGCACCACGCCCAAGTGCCACTTATCGAAAAGCACGCCTAAAATCGTCGGCTGCACGTTGGGAAATACCGCGTACCTCATCACAAAAAAGCTCAGCGCAATCGCCGCCGCAGGCCACACGATTTTTCGAGCCCATTTTTCGATGGGCAGATCGTTGCGCGCCCATCGCGCTCCGAGCCACAACCCGCCGACCCACAAGAATTGCCAAGCCCATAGGTTGAACGCGCCCATGTTCTTCAGCGGGATCTTCATGCCCATCACGTGCGTAAGCAGCAGATAAACCGCCTCTTTCAGTCCGCATTGCGCCCCCACCCACAGTGCAAAGCTCACGCCCAGCACGTATTTCCATCCGAATTTTTCCCCCAGCCTCAGCGCCAGTGGCGTCAGCACTACCAGGAACAGGATGTACATCGGCAAAATGTCCAGCAGAGGAGGGCGGTAGATCAGCAGCGCCGCGTCCAGCAGCGCGCGATGCGGCGCCGCAAAATAAAAGTCCAGCAAGTTGTACACGCCAGGACGCCTTCCGCTTACCGCCAGCGGTGCCAGCACCCCAAACGCCAGGCACAGCAGAAGGACGTGATATGCGTAGAGTTTCAGCCCGCGCATCCCGGCTGTCTTGCTCATCGCAGGGTAGCCTTGGCGCTGCGCCATCTTCAGGTAATTCCGTCCGCTGAATAGCGCCGCCAGCATGATGAAGCCCTCCGACGCAGACACAAATCCGAACGGCTGATTGCTATAGGTGCTGATTACAGTCGGAAGGTGAGTGAGGGCGATCCAGACCAGCATCAACCCGCGGGCTGCGTCGAGTTCCGGCCGCCGTTTCATGGGATGTTCTTAACTTCGATGATACCACGACCCAAAATGTCGTATAGCCCCGTCGGCCCACCGCAAAACTACACCCGAGCGGCAGCGCCTGCCCCGGAGAAACGTCGAGTTTAGTCCATCGCTGCGCCTTAATTATTTAGATGACTTCGCCTTTGCGCGGTTGCCGAATGTCCGGTGATAGGTGTACGCGTCTACACACAAGGGAATTGCAGACGCCTCTCGGAGGGCGTATCTTTTCTTCGAGGTATCACCCCGATGAGACTGCGGAAACGCTGGTCGTCGCGATTCGCGTGTGTGCTGATTTTGACGGGAATGGCGATCTTCTGTGCGCGAAATGCGCGCGCCGCTAATCAGCCCGACGTGCCTAACGTAAATGCAGACATTGGCACGTGCAGCGCGGATTTCACCGTGAAGGACGGCACCGGGAAGCCGGTTTACAACGCCAAGATCAATATCACCATAAAGTACGGCTTCATGAACCTGCACAAAGCGCAGCTCGAAGCGCCCACCAATACCAACGGCGAAGCGCGCTTCACCGGTCTTCCGAATTTCTCCAAGAAGCCGCTGAAATTTGTGATCTCCAGCGGGACAGTCTCGAAGACCGTGGAAGATGACCCCACCACCAACTGCAGCGCCAAATTCAACGTCACTCTGAGCGTTCACTAGCCTTTTCTCGAATTCCGGACCCTTAGTATCTCCTGGGTTCCTTCCTGCCCGTACATCCCACGGCGCTCGGTGCACGAGTGTGCAGTTTTGAAATTGATGCCAACGGAGGCGCATGAATTTGCATCTATCCGATATGAAGTGAATACCTTAGTCGAAACCGTTTCGTTGGCGCGCTGCGGTTGCGGCCTCGAAATAACTGTAAGGGAATCACCAGCACCTACTCTCGGGTGTCTGCCCGCTTGTGCGACACCCCGGCGTAATGGAACCATGCATCTGTAATTGATCGTTGCGCAGGTTTAGCCCGAGGAGACACAAATGTCCCTGCAAAGCACGCCGTTCGTCACAGACCACTCCGATGCGGAAGACGGTAAAATCCCTCGCAACGGTGCTGCATCTCATCGCAAAACTCTCGCATTCAAGTCGCGCCGCGGTGCCGCGGACAGAGACCTGGAAGGCACGCTTCTCTCCGCAGTGGTCGCCGCGGACAAGGAACTTGGCCACGTCCTGCACGATCTGGACGAAATCTCCAACGCTTTGAAGTCGGGCAAGCCCGAATCGGAAGTCCTGCGCGTCGCCGTGCATCCCGCCGTCTGGTACGCGGTGAAGCATGCGCTGCTCGAACGCGAACTCCGCCACTTGGCCCTTTGCGACGATCTAACCTGCCTCTACAATCGCCGCGGATTTTTCGCCGCCGCCACCCAGCAGTTGAAAATGGCGCGCCGCAACCAGAAGCCGGCGCTGCTGCTTTTCTGCGATCTCGATGGATTGAAAGCGATTAACGACTCGTTCGGCCACCGCGAAGGCGATCTCGCCATCGTTCGCGCCGCCGATGCCCTGGAAGAGGTTTTTCGCGACTCCGACATTCTGGCGCGGCTCGGCGGCGACGAATTCGCCGTGCTGGCCATGGACCTGCCGCCGCACCACCAGCAAACCGTCCTCGCGCGCTTGCAAAAGATCCTCAATAAAGCTTCGCGCGACGAAACGCGCTACGAACTCGGCCTCAGCGTCGGCGCCGCCTGGTTCGATCCGCAGCAGCCGGTCAGCCTGGGCGAATTGATGGAGCAAGCCGACCGCGCCATGTACGAGCGCAAGCGCAAGCGCGTCCCGCAGCCGCGCAAAGACGCAACCCTCCCGCAAAACGAGCCGGCTGTCCTCCGCAAAACCGCCGTAGCCACCAAATTGGAATTCGGCGACCTGGTGAAAGACAAAACCCAATAATTCGCGCCGAATTCTTGGTGCGCCGATCTCTCGATTGGCGTTCTGTCTACGCATTCCTCTAGCGTCCCGGCGCCGGTTCTCAAAGCTGTCATCCCGACAGAGGCCGCCTTGTGGCCGACGAGGGATCTGCTTTTCTCTTGTAGCGCTGGCGGCCCGCCGGCGCTTTGTCTTCGCGCTCGCCCCGTGAGAGCGGGCACTCGCGCGAAGAAAACTCGCAAAAACCATGCGCCGGGACGTTCCGGGTAGACGCATACGCGACCGTTTGTTTTGTGCGACTTAGGTGCATTTCTACTCGAGTGACTGTTCCGGGTAGAACTGCGTGATTCGTAAGCAGTGATTGGTGATTGGTGGAAGCAAAAAAACGACGACTTCGCGCGGGTGAACCGGCGCGAGCGGAAGCGCGCTCCTGTGCGCGTGCTATCGGCGGGGCTGAAACCCCGCCCTCCTGCAATGCGTCGCGGCGGCTGCGCTGCGCGCAACCGTGGCAACCTCGCGGGGTTAGGAGGTTCCGGCAAGCCGGGGCCGGAGTCCGAAAACCGGACGTCACCGCATTGGCGAGTTTTGCGTCCGCGCGCATGTCCGCAGATCGACGGTACAAGAGGAACATCGGGCATTTCTACTGGTCGCAAGCACAGGTTTTGTACAGGTCGGGCCCACCTGGCTGTGGTCGCGAAACGGGTTGGCGCGATGCGCCGCCTGAGTGGATTTTTCTTTTGTTCGATGTGTGATCTATAAGTTACAATATGCAAGTGATCGAGATTTTGCATTTCGTCACTCGCGCCGGGAAAGACGTTTTTGACGAGTGGCTGTCTCGATTGCCGGACGCCCGCGCGAAGGCCAAAGTCGCCGCTCGGATCAACCGCCTCGTTGCTGAAAATTTCGGCGACTGTAAGCCGTTGCGTCAAGGCGTATGGGAATTGCGAATTGATTGGTGACCAGGCTACCGCGTTTATTACGCGATGCTCGATCGCGCTTGCATCGTGCTTCTGTGCGGTGGTGACAAGCGGAATCAGTCGCGTGACATCGACCGGGCGGTTGAATATCTAAGAGATTACCGGGAAAGGACACGAAAGAATGAAAGCCAAAGCCAGCGTCAGCCACGATGAGTCAATGATCCGCAGGCTGCGTAGAGAACCGAAATTCGCCGCCGCTTACCTGGAAGCCGCCCTGGAGGAAGACGACGGGCCGCAGGCACTGCTAATCGCTTTGCGGCATGTGGCTCAGGCGCAGGGGATCGCAACGGTCGCCAAGGCTGCCGGCGTCGAGCGCGAAAGCCTCTACCGCGCGCTTTCGCCGAGGGGCAATCCGCGCCTCTCAACGCTCGTCGCTGTTACCCGCGCGCTTCGCCTAAAGCTCACCGTTAAAGCGGCGTAGGTACGGCTGACAGCGGCCTGCCGTCCCGAGCAACGCCGACTCCCGGCCGACGAGGGATCTGCTTTCCTCCCGTAGTGCTGGCGGTCCGCCAGCGCTTTCCCGGGAGCGCCAAACCCCACTTTGGCGTCTTTGCCTCCCGCTTCGGTCTGCCATCAGCGCGTCAGCTTAACTCGTGCCGTGTGTCGGAAAGCAAGCCTTCGGCTAGGCACGTCCCCGCTTCGATTTTCACCGTCGTTCGTCTGTTTCTCAGCGCAGAACAGGCAAATCTCTCCTTAACGAATTGCAAGGCAATCTCCGATTTTTATTCACGGAGTGCACGCGATTTGCCAGGCGCGCGCGAAGACAAAGCGCCGGCGGCCGCCAGCGCTACAGGAGAGAAGCGTTCCGAATGCGGCGCAACACGCGAGCCACGAATCACAACTGCTCCGGCGGGGCGCTTCTACGCAGCAAAAGCAGATCCCTCGTCGGCCGGACTACGGCCTCTGTCGGGATGACAATCGTCGCTTAAGAATGCGCGCGACCCCGGGTTCGAGTAGAGAATCCGCACCGTTCACAAGAGAGGGGTGCGGCACCGACGCAACTACGCTACTGCGCCTCGGGAGTTTGCTGCGCATCCTCGCGCTCAGCTTGCGCTACTAGCTTTTTCAGGCGGCCTTCGATGGAGGCGTCGCCGATGTTTTCGTCGCGAAGCACTCCGTCCGCGTCAATTGTGAATGTGTGGGGAATCTCCTGCACGCCAAACAGTTTCGCAATGGGTCCACTGAAGCCGCCGTCGCGATACTGCAGCCAAGTCATTTCATTCTTTGCTACGAAATCTTTCCACTTCTGCGGATCCGGGTCGAGGCTCACGCTGAGGATCACCAGCGGCTGTCCCTGAAACTTCTGAGCGATTTTCTTGATGTTGGGCAGAGCTTCGCGGCAGGGCTCGCACCACGTGGCCCAGAAATCGATTAACACCACCTTGCCGTGCAAGCCGTCGAGAGAAACGCGCTGGCCGTCGAGCGTGGTCACCGCAAAGGCCGGAGCCATTCGTTCGCGGGCCAGAGCGATGTCGCCAAGATATCGCTCGACGCGCCCGCGGTCGATGTCGTTGGCGGGAGCGATCTTCAAAAACTGCGCGAATTCAGCTTTCGCGGCATCGTCTGCTTTCAAATTGGCCAGCGCGCGCCCGTCGAGAAACCACGCATCGGGGAAATTCGGGGCCGCCGTGAGCGCCTTGGCGAGCTCCGCGTGCGATTCCGTGAACAGCTTGGCTTTGTGCTTCGTCAGCGCTTCTTCGAACAGCACTATGCCGACGTCGAAATGCGCCAGAGCCAAAGCGCGGTTTCCGTGCGCTTCCGCGAGCTCTTCTTGCGCGGCCTGAGCGGCCGCGTTCCAGTCCTGGAATTCCATCCCGTACTTAACGACCATTGTCTGGCAAGCCGCGCACTGGCCGGCGTCCTGCTTGTCGGCTTTTTTGAAGGCATCGAACGCCTGCTCGTCCATGTCGCGCTGCGCGAAACCTACCGCCTCTTTGTAGGTTTTCTGGGCTTTCGGATTGGCAGGTCCAGCGGGCGCCTGCTGCGCCATCGCGGGGATCGCGGCGTACAACGCGCACAGCACAATCGTTGCGATCGCAGGGTTTCGCATAATGCCTCCTTCTGCAACTGCAGGCAGCGAGTGACGCATGGCTGGCGGGCGTCCGCGCCGCTGTCCCATATCTCGCTGCTCTAGGTACGCCTGAGTATACTCCGCGCATACAAATATTCGAATGGCGTAGTTCTCAGGGCGCGAAACTTGGCTGATGAAGTCCTGGGCGCCGAGGCCAGTTCTAGTCCCCTGTACCGGCGACCAGTAGAAACCTGTACCACCACATTTGCTACCGTCGATGTGGAGGCATGTTTACGGACGAAAATTTCGAGCGAGCAGCGGCCGAAGCCAAACGGCCAACGCATTTCCGCGCCCGTCCGCGCGCGTTGGCTCCGGTTCTGCCTTCCAGCTTCCAATTTCTAGGCGCCGGCCGGCAGAACGTGGAAGGGCGCGGTTTTCTCCCCCTGAGCGAAGCCGAAGGGAACCTCGCCGATAGCCTTCGCGCCGCAGCCGTACCGTGCATTTTAGGAGGGCGGGACTTCAGTCCCGCCGAAAAGACGCGCGCAGGGGCGCGCTCCCGCCCGCGCTGCCTCACCCGCGCGAGGCTTTCGCCTTTTGCTCGCTCTCCCCGCGTCGCAAGGGGCGGAACGGTCAATCGACCTCGCACACACGTAAGTTGCAGAAAACAAATGATCGCGCACATGCAAGGCCGGAACTTCCCGGTGCATTTTCTTTTTCCGTTTTTGGCGCGCCTTTTGCCGCGCATTTTGCGAAGGGGCCGGCCATTTCTACCCTACACAGTCACTCGAGTAGAAACGCACCTAAGTCATAGAAAACAAACAACCGCACATGCGTCTACCCGGAACGTCCCGGCGCACGGTTATTTTCGAGTTTTGTTCGCGCGAGCGCTCGCGATTGCCAGACGGGCGCGAAGACAAAGCGCCGGCGGTCCGCCAGCGCCACAAGATAGAAGCGTTCGGAATCCGGAGCGACACGCCAGTTACGAATCACCATTGCTCCGGCAGGGCGCTTGTACGCGCCCAAAGCAGATTCCTCGTCGGCCACAAGGCGGCCTCTGTCGGGATGACAGCGCTCGGAATGCGGTGCGAAACACGAGCCACGAATCACGGGTCACGAGTCACCAATCACAAATCACTACTCACCAATTACTACTCACCACTCACGAATCGCCGATTTGCTTCTTCGCGCGAGGGATGGGAGAATCGGGAAATGCATATCACTCGCAAGAATTTCCTTACGGCAACGGGTGTGGCTGTGGCGGCGCTGGTATTTGGCGCGGTTGCCGTAGCTCGCCAAACATCAACAACGCAACACAAGCCGGCGACCGCTTCGCATCACGCGACGGCGGCGCATCATGCGGCGACGCACAGCGACGCGCTGAGCACCACGAAACAGAAAGAAAGCTATGCTTTGGGAATGAACATCGCGCGCGGCCTGAAGCGCGACGCGGTAGACATCGATCGCCCCGCGCTTCTGGAGGGAATCAGGGACGAGCTTGGCGGAAAGGCGCAGCTCACAGATGAGCAAGCCGTGGCCGCACTGAAGCAGCTTTCGGCCGAAGTGGACGCCAAGGACCAACAGAAGGCACAAGTAGCCGCGGAGGCGAACATGAAGGAAGGCGAGACATTTCTAGCCGCCAACAAGGCCAAACCGGGCGTGGTGGCGTTGCCCAGCGGTCTGCAGTACAAAATCGAAAAGGCAGGCATGGGCCCAAAGCCCACGGCCGCCGATACGGTGGTGTGCAACTACCGCGGCACCTTCCTTGATGGCAAGGAGTTCGACAGCTCGTACAAGCGCGGCCAGCCGGCCACTTTTCCGGTGGGCGGAGTGATCAAGGGCTGGACGGAGGCGTTGCAACTCATGCCGGTGGGATCGAAGTGGCAGCTGTTCATCCCTCCGCAGCTGGCGTATGGAGAAAAAGGCGCGGGCGGTGTGATCGGCCCGAACCAGACACTGGTATTTGACGTGGAGTTGCTCTCCATCAAGGGCAAGTAGCCGGCGCCCCAAAACGCAGGCGCATTTTGACGGTGGCTGTCCGCGCCGCGTTTGCTAAAATGGGTCGCCCCGTGGGCGTGTAGCTCAGCTGGGAGAGCGCCTCGTTCGCAACGAGGAGGTCGGGGGTTCGAGCCCCCCCACGTCCACCAGATTTAAGCCTTCTATATCGCTGTTTGCCGCAGTATATCTTCGGTATTCCGCGCACTCGGTGTGATTCCCTAAGGCATTAAAGTTCGCGCCGGCGAAAATATTTGGGCGTAAGATGCGATTGTTATGGAGACCACCGGCCGCCAGTCCGGGACTCCTTCCGCCGCTCGCGACGCCGAAATCCGCGCCAAGCGCTGCCCACGCGAGCGCAGTCGCGCTGTGCCTCTTGTTTGCGCGTTTGCAATCCTGCAGCTAATTTTCGCCGCGCCGCTTTTTGCCCAGTCGGGACAGGAGCAGCCGTGGCCCGACATGAGTCAATTCGGCTTCCCGCAGAAATCCGGCTGGCCACAGATTTCTGCTGATGACAGTGGTGTCGGCGATCCGTCGACCACGCTCGCGTCGATCGATGAAAGCACCGGCATGCTGCCTATGATGCCGATGGACAACAGCCGCCTGCTCAGCGCCGAGTCTTGCGGAACATGGACGGCGGCGTCGGTGAACAGCCCCACAGTGAGCGTCGCGCGATTGGCTGTTCCGGGTAAGGCTAGGCATCAATTCCTAAAAGCGTGTGGCGCTTTCAAGGACCACCAGCTAGAGCAAGCAGAGAGTCACGTGCGGGAAGCGGTGAAGATTTATCCGCAGTACGCCGCGGCGTGGGTGCTTTTGGGCCAGATACTCGAAGCCGACCACAAAGAAAATCAGGCGGTGGAAGCTTGCCGCCAGGGACTGGCAGTGGACCCGAAATATGCGCCGCCGTACATGTGCCTGGCAGGATTCGCGGCCCGCGCCAACGATTGGGGCGAGGCGTACTCACTTGCCGATCACGCCCTTTCGCTCGATCCGGCTACCGATCCGTACGCGTTTCTTTACACAGCGACGGCCGACCTCCATCTGAAGCGCTACGACCAGGCGGAACTATATGGGCTTTCCGCGGAGAAGCTCGATAAGTGGAACAGGATTCCCGACGTTCACTTGCTGCTGGCGAAGCTCTACGAGGTAAAGCGGAAACCGATTCAGGAAGAGAAGGAACTGCGCGAGTTTATCAAAGCAGCTCCGCACAACACCGTCTGGGAGCTGGCGAGAATCCGGCTCAGCGAGCTTCGGGATTACTTGCTTAAGTAGCACAGCGCGCCGACCGAGCAAAACGAGTCGCCGCGAGAGACGCCAAACTAGAGTTTGGCGGTCCCGGAGAGGCGCGAGAGCATTGTGGCGATATTCTGATTACGGCCGCTGATTGCTGTTGGTGCTATTTCCCGCAGCGGCGCGTTCGGCATCAACCTTGCGGGCATTGGCGTAGAGAAGCCTGGCCGCGGGAAGGGCGCTGACGGCTTTATCCAGCTGCGGGTCGTTTTCGAGAGCCACTTTGTAGCCGGCGTCGAGACCGAACACGCTGGTGAACACTTCGCGTTTGATCTCCCACTTCAGGTACGGAAGATTCTGCTGAATTTGTTGATCGGTGACTTCGATATTTTGCTGCGCCAGGAATTTCTTGAGCTGCGCGATCACGGCGTCATTCACCTCGAAATCCTGAGTGACGTCCGGCTTCTGGCTCAGATAGAAACGCGCGAAATCGCCAACACCTTGCGGCGGCAAGTCAGTGGGATAGAGGACGCCGCGGCGCTCGAGTAGCTGCTGAAAATCGTCCGGCTTGGGTTCTTGAACGACAACATCCGGTGTGATTCCTCCGCCACCGTAAACGGTGCGGCCGGTGTCGGTCAGCTTCACTTGCGGCGACTGCGGCGGCTGGGGATCGTAGTGGTAATCGTAGAGAGTTTCGTTCTTATAATTGCGCTGGATGGAGCGTCCGCTCGGAGTGTAATAACGAGCGGTGATCAGCAGCAGGGCGGTATTGTAGCTCAGTGGAAATTCGGTGCCGACCAATCCCTTGCCGAAGCTCGTGGTGCCGACGATCATGGCGCGGTCGTGATCCTGCATGGCGCCGGCGAAAATTTCGGAAGCGGAAGCGCTGCCGCCGTTGATAAGGATAACGAGCGGGATGTCCGAGCCTTGATTGCCCTGGACGGCGTAGTAGCGGCGCTCCGGTGACGAGCGTCCACGATGCGAGACCACCAGCTGGCCCTTGTCGAGGAACATGTCGGCCATGCCGACCGATTGATTCAGCAAGCCGCCGCCGTTGTCGCGGAGGTCAATGATCAAGCCCCTGAGGTTCGGATAACCGAGCTTTTCGAGCGCGTTTTCAAGGTCGCTGTCGGTGGTCTCATTGAACGTCGTAACGTGGACATATCCGATTCCGGGGCGGACCATGGTGGCGAATTCCACGGCAGGGCGGGGAATCTCGGCGCGAATAATGGTCACGTCGATGGGCTTTTGCCAGCCTTCGCGGCCAAGCGAAATGTGTACAGCAGTGTCCTTTGGGCCCTTGAGAAGGTCAGCCACTTGCGTGGTGGTGAGGCCGGTGCAATTTTTTCCGTCTACCTTTAGAATCACATCGCCGGGGCGGATGCCGGCCTTATATGCGGGGGAATTGACGAAGGGCGCCTGCACGACGGTCTGGTTGTCGCGCTGCTCGACCACCATGCCGACGCCATAATATTTACCTTCCTGTTCCTCTTCGAACAGCGCATATTGCTGCGGGTCAAAAAACTGCGAGTGTGGATCAAGGACGTGCAACATGCCAGGAATCGCGCCATCGTAAATCGCCTTGTCGACATTGATCGGGTCGGCGTAGTTATGCTGCACGACCGCCAGTACGCGCGTAAACGTTTTGACCGAGTCTTGCAGGTCGTCGGCGTTCGAGGGCGTGGCGTTAGCGGACGCCCCAAAGTGGCCGCCCAGCAGGGCCGAAAGCGCCAGAACGGCCGCTAAAATTACAATTCCGCGCAGCGATGAACCGCGGATTTTGCTGGTCCGCGTGGATGGCGAAGATTGCGATGGTTGCATGCTGTCCCTTCCAAAAATCCTCCGAGAAGTATAGCACAGCGGTGAAGCGTGTTTGACAGGCCCTCAGGCCTCTTCTATGATGCAAAAATAGGGTATAAAGGCCGGCATAGGGAGCTGAATGTTAAGCATTCCCCATTTAATCGTCATCTTCATTGTTGCGTTAGTGATTTTCGGTCCAGAGAAGCTGCCGGATTTGGCCCGGAACCTGGGCAAATTGATGGCCGAGTTTCGCCGCACCACGAACGATCTGCGCGGCACGTTTGAATCGCATATGCGTGATTTGGAACGCGAAACCAGCGAGCGGCGAATTGAAACGCCACGGCCGGCGCCGAGCGCGTCTACCTCCGCTGCAACTCCGGCTGGCGCCCCGGCAAATGCGCCTGCAACTACGCCCGAAATTGCAGCTGCGGCGGGAACCGTGCCTGCCAGCGCACCGCATAACGCCGCAGTGGCGCTTGGACAGCCTCCCGAGCCGACTCCCGGCAGCATGGACCACACCATGATGTATACCGATGACCCCGAGGAACTCATCCGCCAAGCCGAAGCGCAAATCGCCCGCGAACGCGCCGCAGAGGAAGGGGCCGCATTGGAAGTAAGGCCAGAACGAGTGAGTGATGGCGCCATCGGAAAACCCTGAAACCACGACGACAGAAGAACGGCCGCCGCGCACGGTGGAAGATCCCGGCGGGTCGATGTCCTTTTTCGATCACCTGGTCGAGCTGCGCAAGCGGCTGATCAATTCGCTGCTGGGGATCGGCATCGGCATGATCGTCGGCCTGACGATCTCCAAGCCCTTCATCAATTTCATCACGCGGCCGATGATCGAGGCGCTTAAGTACAATCACCTCGACCCGCACGTGTACTACACGCATCCCGCCGGATACGTCAGCCTGTACATCAATTTGGGCCTTTATTTGGGGATCGCGCTGGCGATGCCGTGGGTGCTGTATCAAGTGTGGATGTTCGTCGCGCCCGGGCTTTACAAGCACGAACGAAAAGCGGTGGCCAGCTTTATCGTTTCGTCCATGTTTCTGTTCATGTGCGGAGTGGCATTCGGATACTTGGTGATGCTGCCGCAGGTGTTGAAATTCGTCATCGAGTTTGCCAATACCGGCCCGATCAAGCCGTGGATCGATATCAATGAATACTTCAGCTTGATTCTGGCGGTGCTGCTGGGCCTGGGAGTGATCTTCGAGCTGCCGGTGGTGGTGTTCATACTTTCGCTCTTTGGCATCGTCACGCCGAAATTCATGCTCAAGAATTTTCGCTACGCGATGCTGATTATCACCGTGGTGGCGGCGGTGGTCACACCCACGCCGGACGCGACCACGATGCTGATCTTCATGGCGCCGATGGTCCTGTTGTATTTCCTCGGAGTATTTGTTTCCTATATGGTGGTGCGGAAGAAACGCGCGCGGCAACTTGCGGAAGGGCAGGCTAGCTAGCGTGCGGCGGCGCGGCTGGCTGTTTGCACGTCCAAGATGGCAAAGGCGAAAAGCAGATCCCTCACGGGAATTGAGCACGGGGATGCCGAACGCGCATGCCGAGGGCCCGGACGCAATAGCCGGAACTGGGTTCGGGATGACACGACGCTGGAGCGTAGCGTTCGCCACCAATGGTCCTCGTGCGATAAGATTTTTCATTGGCGCGCTTCCGCTGATACTGCTTTTTTTCGGCTGCGGCGCGGGTGGAAATAGTTCAAGCGCGTCAGCGAGTGGGGCCGCGGCTGTGGTGGCCGATACCACTCCGCCAGCCATTTCGCCGGCGGATGCCGCGCCTCCCGCGTCGCAAACCGGCGGATTTGACGGCGCGAAAGCGTATTCCTACGTGGTGAAGCTGGTGAGCTTCGGGCCGCATCCTCCGGACACGCCGGCGATTCGCGAGGTTCAGAGCTATATCCGTTCGCAACTGAAAAGCTTTGGGTGTCCCGTCGACGTGGACGATTTTCACGCGCAGACGCCAATCGGCACGCTGTCGATGGAAAACATCGTCGCCAAGATTCCCGGCACTGGCCCCGGCATCATTTTGCTGATGACGCATTACGATACGCTGCGGCTGCCGGGATTCGTGGGCGCGGAAGATAGCGGGTCGTCGACCGGATTGATGCTGGAAATGGCCAGCCTGCTGTGCAGCCATAAAAAGAATCACGATGCGGTGTGGATCGCCTTTCTGGACGGCGAGGAAGACCAGCAAAATTTCAACACGGCCGACCAGGCGCAGCACACGTGGAACGATAACGAAACGACATTTGGAAGCCGCGAACTTGCCGCGCGCATGGATCTTTCCGGCGAGATTAAAAGCATTAGAGCTCTGATCTTGGCGGATATGATCGGGCAAAAAAATCTGCGGATCGAGCGGGATTCGAATTCAACTCGCTGGCTTCAGGATCTCGTTTGGGAGACGGCGAACCGCTTTGGATATGGAAATATATTTACATCGCAGCAATCCGATGTGATCGACGATCATCAGCCATTTCTGCAGCGCGGAGTGCCGGCTCTGGATGTGATCGATTTGAACGGGTACATCCAGGAAGGTTACTGGCATACGACGCAGGATACGCTCGACAAGCTGAGCCCGCGGAATATTGCCCTTGTTGGGCAGGTGATTTTGGCGTCCGTGGGCGAGTTGCAGCAGAAGTTCCGCTAGATAAATCCCCGTGCGCGCTGTGCCGGGAACTGCGCCGAGATTCTCCGCCGGTCCTCGCCGGATCGGCTCAGAATGACATCGTTTTGAAATTGAAGCTCACGAAGTTGAACTTCAGCCTTTCGTCACGCGCGGCGGGGGCGAGGGCCGCGCAGCACTCGCGCTGGGAGCATCAGAATCGCGGCTAGCAAGTCGAGAACGCCGCCCACCGCGATTCCCATAATTCTGAATGGCAGCAGAAGCAGCCATACGATGGGGTAGAGAATCAGCGCCAGCAGCGCGAGCGGCCAGCACAGCACGAGCAGCAAGCACCAAACCAGAAACGCAATCATCGTTGCCCTTCCGCCTCCCTAAAACAAGATACGCCCGAACCCCGCGATTTGTTTCCACGCTGGTAGGCATGATTGGCGAAAAGCCCTTCTGCGATCTGTGCTACATTTTCTTCGCTCATGCAAACGATTCGGGTAAATAGTTCGGCAGGTTCCTACGATGTGTACTGCGCGAGCGGCGCGATTGCGCAGACGCCGAAGCTTTTGGCGGAGTTGGGCGATTCTAGCGGCACGTTCGTGCTCTCGTCTCCGCGCGTGTGGCGCCATTGGGGACGCGTCATCGCGGCGAAAAATCCGGGGCGCGCGGCGCGGCACCCGATTCTTTTCGATGATAGCGAAACGGCCAAGCGCCTGGAAACGGTGGAAGCGATTACGCGCGAGTTGGTGCGCGCCGGCGCGGATCGGCACGCCACGCTCGTTGCCGTCGGCGGCGGCGTGGTGGGAGACGTGGCGGGATTTGCCGCAGCTTCCTATTTGCGCGGGGTGAAGATCGTTCACATTCCTACCACGCTGGTGGCGCAAGTAGATAGTTCGGTGGGCGGAAAGACCGGCGTGAATCTGCCGGAGGGCAAAAATCTGGTGGGCGCGTTTTATCCGCCGAAGATGGCGATCGTCGATCCGGAAATGCTGGGCACGTTGCCACACCGGGAATTTCGTTCGGGCGTGTACGAGGTGATCAAATACGGCGCCATCGCCGATGTGGAGCTTTTCAAATTTCTTGAGACGAACATGCGCGCGGTGCTGCGGCGCGATCCGGAAGCGCTGGCGTTCATCATTTCGCGCAGCATCGCCATCAAGGCGCGCGTGGTGACGAAAGACGAGCGCGAGGGCGGACTGCGCCAAATTTTGAATTTCGGGCACACGCTGGGGCACGCGCTGGAAACGGCCACGAATTATTCTCACTTTTTGCACGGCGAGGCGATTGGCTGGGGAATGATTCAGGCGTCGTTGATGGCGCTGGCGATGGAGCGCCTTCCGTTGATGGACTCATTTCGGATCGTGCGGATGACCGCCTCCGTAGGCCCGCTGCCGGACGTGCCGGCGATTCCGACGGCTACGCTGAAGCGCATTTTGCTGGGCGATAAAAAAGCACGAGCAGGCCGCGTACTATGGGTGATGCCGAGCCGCATCGGCAAAACGGAGTGGGGAATCGAAGTCCCCTGGCCGCTGGTGATGAAAGTTTTCGGTTCGCTTCCGGAAATTATGGCGGAGGCGCGCAACGCCCCCGAAGTGGAGAATGCGTCGAGGCCGGTGAAACCTGCGCGCCGCAAACGGCGGCGTTAATGGCGGAATTTGCGGTCGCAAATTCGCGCTGATCTTTTTTTACGATGGCATTCACGATGATAGCTCCAAAAACAGCGCCGCTGCCGGGGACGCGTCCGGAGGGCGCGCGCGACGAACGCGAAGCGGCCGCGCAAGTGCGCGACATGTTTGGCCAGATCGCGCCGCGCTACGATCTTCTGAACCATCTGCTGTCGCTGTCGCTCGATCGCGTTTGGCGATGGCGCACGGCGAAACGGTTCACGCATATTTTGGGGCGTCCCGAAGCGCGCGCCATCGACGTTTGCTGCGGGACGGGCGATCTGGCGTTCGCTCTGGCGCGCGAACGGAAACGGGCGCTGCAAGCGATTGGAGCATCTGGCGCTTCCAGTGCGGCTCCAGTGATTGGCAGCGATTTTGTGGAGCCGATGCTGGAGCGCGCGCGGGACAAAGCTCGCACCGCGGGCCATCGCGCTGAATTTGCAGCGGCTGATGCGCTGCGGCTGCCGTTTGCGGACGCGAGCGCTGATTTGCTCACCAGCGCGTTTGGATTTCGCAATCTCGCCAACTACGAACAAGGTCTGCGCGAATTTGCGCGTGTGCTGCGGCCCGGCGGGGAAGTGGGCATTCTGGAATTTACCGAGCCGGGCGCCGGCCCGCTCGCGGGAGTTTTTCGCTTTTATTTTCGGCGCATTCTGCCGCTGGTGGGCGGCGCGATTTCTGGAAATAGCCAGGCGTATCGATATTTGCCGGGATCGGTCGCGAAGTTTCCGTCCGCTAGTGAGTTGGCTGCGCTGATGGAGCGCTGCGGCTTTCGCGACGTGCGCGTCAGTTCGTGGAATGTCGGCAGCGTGGCGCTGCACACCGCCAAGCGCGTGTAAACCGTGGTTCGTCACGCATCGTTGATCCTCGCTGGCGTCGAGTCTCCGTGATTCTCCCGCGCTCTAATTGCTAAATTTCGCGCTACTATAATGTTTCATGGCCGGCGCAAATTCCAATTGGGTGGTCGATCTTCGCAGCGATACGGTGACGCGTCCCACGCCCGCGATGCGGCGCGCCATGGCGGAAGCGGAAGTGGGCGACGACGTCTACGGCGAAGATCCGACGGTCAACAAACTCGAAGCTCGCGCGGCGGAGATTTTCGGCCGCGAGGCGGCGCTGTTCGTCCCGAGCGGTTCGATGGGCAACCTGCTGGCGATCAGGACCTGGACGCATCCGGGAACGGAAGTCATCTGCGAGCGGCGCGCGCACATTGCCAATTACGAGTTGGCGTCGATTTCCGCGATTGCCGGTTGCATGCCGAACACCGTGCCCGCGCCGGGCGGGATTCTCACGTGGGATTTGATCGAGCCGCTGATTCGGCCGAAAACGTATTACTACGCGCAGACAGGGCTGGTTGAGCTGGAAAACTCGTCAAACATGCACGGCGGCACGGTGTATCCGCCGGAAGCGATGCAGGAAATTTGCGAGCGCGCGCACGCGGCGGGGCTGCCGGTCCATCTGGACGGAGCGCGGATTTTCAACGCGGCCGTGGCGCTGGGGCGCGACGTTCGCGAAATGACGCGGCATTTTGATTCGGTGATGTTTTGCCTGTCGAAGGGATTGGGCGCGCCGGTGGGATCGATGCTGACCGGCTCGCGCGAGTTCATTCGCAAGGCGCACATCGGCCGCAAAATGCTCGGCGGCGGAATGCGGCAGGTGGGAGTGCTGGCCGCGGCGGGGCTGATCGCCCTCGAAGAGGGCCCCAAAATTTTGCATCGCGATCACGAAAACGCGCGTTACCTGGCCGCACAGCTGGCGCAGATTCCGGGCGTCGCGCTGGACGTCAAAGCGGTCGTCACCAACATCGTGATTTTCAGCGTCGCGGAAACGGGAATCGCGGCGGCAGATCTTTGCAACGAGCTGGCGCGGCAAGGCGTGCTCTGCGGGCCGACGGCAAAATTCAGCATCCGCATGGTCACGCATTACGACGTGGATCGAGACGGCATCGACCGCGCCGTGGCGACGATGCGCGCGGTATTAGAAAAAACTCCGACGTACGGTCCGGGGCATCTCTCGAGGTAAGAAACGGGAGTTGGCAAAGGCAATTGACCTTTGTTTCCTTCGTGCTGGGGGCGGATGTTCGAAGCTCCGAGCCCCTTATTCGCTCGATTGGCCCCGCTGAACACCCCATTTTCCCCGCGCAGTTGTGCGCGAACAAGTCTCCGGCGCAAGCAATAACCTCACGGAAAAACGAATTTGAATTTGCGCTGAAGCGCGTCTTGCGTTCGCGCGCGCAGCAGCGTACTCTTTGCGCCGCATCTTGCATACATTGTTGATCAGCGACTTGGAAAGGCTTTTTCGCGCAGCGCACTTGCGAATTGGACGCGCTTGAAGGCGTGCGCGACGTGCTGCTGCGCGCCTTAACGGCGACTGGCTGGTTGCAAAACGGGAGGGATCAGATATGAAGGCTTTCTGGGCGGTTTTAATCATGGCGCTGGCGCTTGTTACTGCCGGCTCGCCGGCGATGGCGCAGATTGAGCGCGCACACGTCACAGGCGGCACGATCGCGGGAACCGTCGTGGATGGCGTTTCGGAATTCAAGGGCATTCCGTTTGCGGCGCCGCCCGTCGACGCCTTGCGCTGGAAGGCGCCTCAGCCGGTGAAACCTTGGCACGGCGTCCGGCAGACCACTGCCTTTGGTCCCCCGTGTATGCAGAGCGCCTTCGGAGGCGGAGGCGGTCCCCTGCCTCCCGGAACCTCCGCAAGCGAGGATTGCCTGTATCTGAACGTGTGGAGTCCCGCGAAAAAATCCCGCGAGAAGCTGCCGGTGATCGCTTGGATCTACGGCGGCGGATTCACTGGTGGCATGACCAGCACTCCGCTTTACGACGGCACTCACTTTGCGCAGAAAGGGGTGGTGTTCGTCAGCATCTCTTATCGAGTCGGTTCGTTCGGCTTCCTCGCCACGCCGCAGCTCAGCCGCGAAAGCGGTCATGGATCGGGCAACTACGGGCTGCTCGACCAAATCGCCGGGCTCAAGTGGATTCAGAGGAACGTCGCTAAGTTCGGCGGCGATCCCTCCAAGGTCACAATACTTGGTCATTCAGCGGGAGGTTTCTCGGTCAGCATGCTGGCCGCTTCGCCGTTGGCCAAGGGACTCTTTCGCGCCGTGATCTCCGAAAGCGGTTCCAACTTCACGCCGCCGCAGAACTCGCCGTGGGCCGGGTCCATGATTCAAATATTGCCGACGGCGGAGGCCGCCGGTGAAGCTTGGCTCAAGAGCCTTGGCGCGTCGACGCTGGAGGAGGCGCGGGCGCTGCCCGCCGCGAAGCTGTTGGCCGCGCAACGGGAGAAGGGGGCGCCTCGGTTCTGGCCACCGGTCGATGGTTACGTCATCACCGGCGATCAGTACAAGCTATGGCGTGAAGGCCACTTCAATGACACGCCGATTCTTGTGGGTGACGTTTCGGACGAGGCGGCGGCGTTCGGCGTGCACAAGACCGATCCGGCGGCGTTCGAAGAGATGGTACGCCACGGATATGGGAAGGATGCGGACGCCATCCTTGCAGTTTATCCGCATGCCACCGACGCGGAAGCGACGCGGTCAGCCACGCAACTGAGGAGCGACACTATCTTCGATTGGGGCCAGTACACATGGGCTCGCCTGGAGTCGTCGTACGGCAAGCACAAGGCCTACATGTATTACTTCGACCGGCCCACTGCGAGAGATCCCAACGGCTCTAGCCACGGCCAAGAGGTCGCCTACGTGTTCGGCAATCTCGGGGGCCCTGGCCGCCCCGCGCCGACCGAGGAAGATCGGGCAATCTCGAAGGAGATGCAGAGCTACTGGGTCAACTTCGCGATCAAAGACAATCCCAACGGCCCGGGCCTGCCGCAGTGGCCGGCATTCACCGACTCCGCGCCGCTGGTGATGCGCTTCGGAGTAAAGCCCGGCCCAGCTCCGATACCGCACCTCGATCGATTGAAGGTGCTCGGCACCTATTATTCCTGGCGGCGCGAAGGCTCAAAATAACTGCGCAATGAAGTGGGCTAAGCGGAGCATTGGTCCGCGTGAGGATCGTCCAACTTTGCGAAAAACGCTAGATTAGGCCCAAGCGTGTTAAAAGTCCGCTCTGACGTAATTCTTCGCGCGCTTTGCGTTTCATAGTTTTTCCCGCGTTTGCTAAACTAAGCAGTTTATTGCGAGCATTTTTAACGAAGAGGGGAATCATCATACCTTGAAAACCCGGCCTGTTTGGATTGCAATTTCGGTTGTTTGCGCGCTTGCCATTTTCGGATGCGGCAAAAAAGCCAGCGAAGGATCTCCGCAACCCCCTCCACCGACGGCGCTGGTGAACCCGGCCACGACGGGTACCATCATCGGCACGGTGCGTTTGGAAGGCGATCCGCCGAAGTTTCATCCCATCGATATGAGCGCCGAGCCCGCGTGCGTGAAGGCGAATCCCAAACCTGTGTATCCGCCGATCGTGGTGACCGGCGAGCACGGCGCGCTCGCGAACGTGGCGGTCTACGTCAAATCTGGACTGGGGCGCTACAAATACGACGTGCCGCAAACGCCGGTGGTGCTGAATCAGAAGGGCTGCATGTACGAGCCACGCGTGCTGGCGCTGCGCGTGGGACAGCCTCTCGAAGTGCACAACGAGGATCAGACGGTCCACAATATCCACGTGATGGCCAGCATGAACCACTCGTGGAACCGCTCGGAGGAGCCGGGCGAGCCGCCCTTCACTGAGAAGTTCAACCATCCCGAGCTGGCGATTCCGATCAGCTGCAACGTGCATCCGTGGATGCACGCGTTTCTTTTCGTGTTCGATAATCCCTATTACCAGGTGACCAGCAAGACTGGCGACTTCACGCTGAACGGCGTGCCGCCGGGAACTTATACGATCGAAGCGCGGCAGGAATATTATGGAGTGCAGGATCAGACCGTCACGCTGGGGCCGAAGGAAACGAAGCACATCGATTTCGTATTCAAGGCGCTGCCGGCGAAGTAGCCCGGCAGTTAGCTTTGCGCTCGCATTTCCACTCGCATTTCCGGACGGGGACGTGTAGTTTCTTGTGCGGCGATTGCTGGGCAAGCATTCAATTCGGGAGGCACTCATGAAGATCCACCGCAAGAATTCGCTGGCTCTTTACTTCGGCGCGTTTCTAATTGCCGCGGCGATGATCGGCTCTGGGGCGGTGCGCGCGGCCGACGGTGCGCAGCTCACTAAAGAGGAAGCTCTGAAATTGCAGGACGACTTTCAGAGCGCGGTTGTGGCTGCCGACTCGGCTAAGCTCGATAAACTGATGGCCGGCAATTGCACCTTCATTCACGGCAACGCCATGCAGCAGACCAAGGAGCAGTTCATGGGCATGCTGACAAGCGGCGCCATGAAGGTGAGCGAGTTCAAGAGCCATTCGCAGGATGTGGTGCCGTTCCACGGCGGCGCGATCGTCATCAGCGTGATCGATTGGGGCATGGCGCCGCCGCATGCAGCCCCCAATGCCGCTCCGATGGTTCTGCCCATGCGCATTTCGGACGTTTGGGTCCACACCGGAGCAGGCTGGCAGTTGCTCTTGGAGCAGGACACGACGCTCCCGCAGCGTGCCGGAATGCGTCCCGCCGTCCACGCTAAGTAGGAATTCGGCGCCGCGGCACGCGTCGCCTATCGGCGCGCCGCTGCAATCATCGCGTGGAATTACACGCTCGACTTAGTCCGGGTAATCGGCCGTGAGCCGGCGATGAGGATATCGACCAGTCTTTTGGCGCTTGGCTGCCAATCCGGAGCGGCGGCAACGTTGGAGACTCCCACCAGGGCGCGAAGCAGATCCATGGGGTCGAGATCTTTGCGAATGTCGCCGCTTTTGATCGCGCGGTTCACCAGCGCACGAAGCGCTTGGTGAATCTTCGCGTAAGAAGATTCAAACACCTTCTTAGGGTCCCCTACGAGTGTATTCAGCGCGGGAGCGATCAGAAGTTTCGCCTCGATCGCATCGACAAAAAGCAACAACCATGCCCGCAGCGCCTCGACCGGGGCCATGGACTGCGCGAACTTCGTCCCTGCCGCGGCGAGCTTTTCCATCTCGCTGCGATAGACGGCGACGAGCAGGTCTTCGCGCGTAGGGAAGTGGCGATACAACGTTCCAGGACCGACGCCGGCCTGCTTGGCGATATCGTCCAGGCTTGCCTCCGCGCCCGAGCGCGTGAACTCCCGCTTGGCCACCTCCAGAATGCGCTCGCGGTTGCGCTGCGCATCGGCGCGCGGCTTGCGGCCATCCGATAGGGAGGTTTTTTTAGGCATAGCCAGAGATTCTCAAAAAATCTTGTAACCGGAGACTCTCTCCGGTAATCTACATTATACGGAGACAGTCTCCATTTTACATGAAGTGATCCGCAGGCGGGAGGAAAATAACGATGACGGAACAAAGGAAACTAGGTGGCGAATTCACTCTTTCCGGCAGCTTAACCAAGCTGCACCGGATGGGCTACGGCGCGATGCAACTTGCCGGTCCCGGAGTTTGGGGACCTCCGAGGGATGTTGACGCCGCGATCGCGGTTCTGCGAGAGGCCGTTGCGGCCGGCGTGAATCATATCGACACGAGCGACTACTACGGCCCGCATGTGACCAACCAAATTATAAAGAAGGCTCTTCATCCTTATCCGGCTGGGCTTGCGATCGTGACCAAAGTGGGCGGGCGTCGAGGTGCGGACAAATCATGGACTCACGCGCTTTCCCGCCAGGAGTTGATCGACGCGGTTCATGACAACCTTCGGAATCTCAGTCTCGACGCGCTAGAAATTGTCAATCTGCGAGTCGGCGGAATGATGGAACCAGCGGAAGGATCGATCGAGGAGCCTTTGACGGCGCTTGCCGAGTTGAAGACTGAGGGGCTGATTCGTCACATCGGTCTGAGCAACGTCACTCCGCAGCAAGTCCAGGAGGGGCAGAGAATCACGGAGATCGTTTGCGTCCAAAACTTTTACAACGTGGCAAACCGGAAAGATGATGCCCTTATCGACGCTCTCGCGCAGCAAGGCATCGCGTATGTCCCGTTCTTTCCGTTGGGAGGATTCACGCCGTTGCAATCGTCGGTGCTTGACCGCGCGGCGGCGTCGGTGCAAACAACCCCGATGCAGGTGGCACTTGCTTGGCTTCTTCAGCGGTCTGCTAACATTTTGCTGATCCCAGGCACCGCTTCCCTAAAGCATCTTCGAGACAACCTCGCTGCGGCGGCGTTGCAAATTCCTTCGGATCTGGTCGGAGAGCTCAACACCATCGCCCAAAACACGCAGGCGGCAGTCCAACCGGCACACTGATTCCGCGCGCCGATAGTTTTACGCATAGGAGTTTCGGGTCTCGGAAAGAGGCGGCGTAGTCGTTTTCGCCAAATTTAGAGGAGATTGGAAATATGAATCAAATGGCTCTTAGTGAAGGGTGGCAGAATCACGACCCTGGTTTCGCCGGCATAACGAAGATGGCCGAGCGGGAGTTGGCCGCGTTTTTCAATGCGGTGAGGAAGTTGTTCGGGGCAAAACAAGCGGAGCTCGCAGCAAAAGATTGGCTGCAGGAGTTGGAGACTACCAGCGCTTTGCCCGTTGCCACTCGCGAATGGCGGCTGATCACGATTCATGCTGCGAGAAGACTTGCAAGTCGACTCAACGTGTCGTTCCAACGAGATTGAAATGCCATGCGTCCCGGTGGTCTGACTAAAACCAAGTCGTACGCGGCCGCTTTTATCGATGTACGTTCAGAAAAGGAGTTTTCACATGCGAGTATTCGTCACGGGAGCTACAGGATTCATCGGATCTGCGGTGGTTCAGGAGTTAATCGGCGCGGGCCATCAGGTGCTTGGGCTTGCTCGCTCGGATGAGGGGGCAAAATCCCTTGCCGATGCCGGCGCCCAGGTGCAACGAGGGGACCTGAAAGACTTGGACAGCCTGCGCAGCGGAGCGGCGGTTTCGGACGGAGTGATCCACCTCGCCTTCATTCACGACTTCTCAAAGTTCCAGGAAAATTGCGAGATCGACCGGTGCGCCATCGAGGCTCTCGGCGCCGAGCTCGCCGGGTCGGATCGTCCTCTGATCGTTACTTCCGGCACCGGGATGGCGGGACACATGCCGGGGCGGCTTGCCACGGAAGAAGATGAGCCGTATACCGGCTCGGGCGCGGTTCCACGTGTGGCGTCAGAACTGGCAGCTTCTTCGATGGCCGGACGCGGCGTGCGCGTGTCGGTGGTTCGGCTACCGCAGGTACACAATCCCGAGAAGCAGGGACTCGTCACCTACGCGATTACTGTCGCGCGCGAGAAAGGCGTCTCAGCGTATGTCGGTGACGGCGCGAACCGCTGGCCAGCGGTGCATCGGCTTGACGCAGCGCATCTTTATAGGCTAGTTCTGGAAAAAGGAACCGCCGGAGCCAGATATCATGGGGTCGCCGAAGAGGGCGTGCCGATGCGAGAGATCGCGGAGGCAATCGGTCGCCGCGTGGGCGTTCCAGTCGTGAGCATGAGCGCGGAAAAAGCGGCGAAGCACTTTGGCTGGCTCGCGCCATTCGCCGCGATGGACAACGTGGCATCGAGCGAGCGCACTCGCAAGCTGCTTGGCTGGGAACCAAAAGGCCCGAGCCTGATCGCCGATATCGTTGCGGAGCGCGAGGCCGCGGCTCGACCCACGATCTGAGAAGTTCCAAATCTTACGAGTGCTTTGTAAAATCTCTGCAAAGGAATTCGAACGGGAGAAAAAAAGGATATGCCAAGCACTGCGAAGAAAATCGCGCTAGTCACCGGAGCGAACAAGGGCATCGGCTTGGAGGTCGCCCGGGAGTTGGGAGTGGCAGGTTGCGTCGTGGTGCTGGGGGCGCGGAACCAGACGCTCGGGAAGGAAGCTGCCGCGAAACTGATCGCCGAAGGCCTGGATGTTCGCTTCGCACCAATTGATGTGACCGATTTTGCATCCGTCGCTGCCGCTGCCGACGGCATCGCGCGCGATTTCGGGCGCTTGGATATTCTCGTCAACAACGCCGGAATCAATGATGCGGGCGATGGCCCTGCTCCCACGGCGCAACTCGATGCCGTTGAGCGCGTGTTGCGAACCAACTTTCTTGGCGCGCTGGCGGTGACGCAAGCGATGCTGCCGCTGCTGCGCAAGTCAGTGGCTGGGCGAATCGTCAACGTGTCCAGCGGCCTCGGCTCTCTGACTCGCGGCGGCGGCTCTAACCCGTCCGCGACAAACTGGATTGGCTATAGCGCTTCGAAGGCCGCGCTCAATATGCTGACGGTGCAGCTGGCCCGCTTGCTCAGCGACACCAATATCAAAGTAAATTCCGCCGCGCCTGGGTACACGGCCACTGCTCTCAATGATTTCCGCGGGACGCAAACGATTCCCGAAGGAGCGGCCGAAGCCGTCCGCCTTGCGCTGCTCCCTGACGACGGGGCGACTGGCACATACTCCGAGAGAACCGGCGTTGTGCCTTGGTAGCTGTTGCGCCGAAAGGCGACAACCTGCTTGGCCCTGAAACTCCGAACTCGCCGCGGCGCATAGAATTTACTGCTTGACAACTCGTGCTCCAGGGTGTGAATTGCGCTTATTACTGCTCTCGCAGCCGCGAAAAGCCGGAGCGAGCAGGGATTCGGCGGGTGGGCCGATAAATCAGAAGCACGGCCGCTCGCCACGTTCGCAATCATGTACTTGTAGGAGCCGTATAGGAGGACGAGCATGGCCGAAGCCGCACAACGAAGGCGCGTTCCCGAGGGCAGCGCCTACGGACGCCCCGAACAGCATCCCGATCACGAGTTAACGGGAGTAGGTCCACACACTCCTTGCGGCGAATTGATGCGCCGCTATTGGCAGCCGGTGGCCGTATCGTCGGAAGTGACCAGCCGCCCCCAATATGTGCGAATTCTCGGCGAGGATTTGATTATTTTTCGCGACAAGTCCGGGCGGGCGGGCCTCCTGTATCCGCGCTGCATGCATCGCGGCACGTCGCTCTTTTACGGCAAGGTCACCGAAGAAGGAATCGCCTGCTGCTATCACGGCTGGCTTTTCGATGTGGAGGGCCGCTGCTTGCGCCAGCCTTGCGAGCCGGACGGTGGGCGCAATCTGGATGTGGCGCGCCAGCCCTGGTATCCCGTCGAAGAGCGCTACGGGCTGGTGTTCGCGTACATGGGCCCGCCGGAGAAAAAGCCGGTGCTGCCGCGTTTCGACATTCTGGAAGACCTCGGCCCAGATGAGGAAATCCGCGGCTACAAGGGCGCGTTTGGCGCCACCGGCGACGTGAGCATGGACATCGCGCCTTACAGCTGGCTGCACATGAACGACAATGTGATGGACCCGTTTCACGTCTACGTGCTGCATTCCACGTTCACCGGCGTGCAATTCGCGCAGCAGTTCGCGGTGATGCCCAAGGTGGATTTTTTCACCACCGACGAAGGCGTTTGCTATTCGGCCAAGCGCACGCTGGAAGACGGTAGGGAATACGACCGCATCTCGTCGTGGATCATGCCTAACATTATGTCCGTGCCAAATCCAATCGATATTACTCAGGTGCGCTCGAACATGATTGCCTGGGCGCTGCCCGTGGACGATTCGCATTTCACCATGGCCGCCGCATCGCGCGTACCCAAGAACTCTGGCGGCTTCTTTAACGCGCGCGATGGCTTCCGCTTCAATGGCAAACTGTGGCATGAAATGACGCTCGCCGAGCATCAGGACACGCCCGGCGATTACGAAGCGCAAGCCGGACAAGGGCCGATCTCGCTGCACACCGAAGAGCACCTGGCCAGCAGCGATCGCGGCATCATCATGCAGCGGCGAATCTTGAAAGCGCAGATCAAACTGGTGGCCGAAGGCGGCGATCCCGTGGGCGTTTCATACGATCCTTCACAGGCGACGGTGAAGGTTCGCTCCGGCAACTTCTACGTCGCGCCGCAACCCGCGTGATGGCTACGGGAGCGAAGATTCACATGCCGACTGGCGTTCGCGTGATCGACGTGGAGAGCGTTCCGATGGTGGCGCGCTCCCACGTGCGCGCGGGCGGTTTCAGTTCGCGCCGCCTCGTCGCCGGAGAACAGGGAACTCAGGGCAATTTTTCCCTGCAGCTCTCGCTCACGCCGGACACCTATTTTTCACCGCGCCACCGCCACAATTTCGATCAGGTGCGCTATCAGATCGAAGGCGAATTTGATTTCGCCGCCGATGGCGTGATGAAACCTGGCACGGTGGCTTATTTCCCCGAAGGGACTTACTATGGGCCGCAATCGGGTTCCACGCGAAGCCTTACGCTCGTGCTGCAATTTGGCGGAGCAAGCGGCAATGGCTATATGTCGACCGAGCAGTACGACCGCGCGGCCGCCGAGCTTGGGTCGCTGGGCACGTTTGCGAATGGCGTTTACATGATTACGACTCCGGAAGGGCGGAAGCTCAACAAGGACGCGTATGAAGCGGTATGGGAGCGCGTCAACGGCCAGCCATTGAAGTATCCGGCGGACCGTTACACACGACCGGTATTCATGGAGCCCGCGAATTTCGCGTGGATTCCGATACAAGATCAGCCGGGCGCGAGTTGCAAGCTGCTTGGCGAGTTTTCCGAGCGGTGCACGCTAATTACGTTCTATCGCGCGGAGGCGGGCGCGTCGCTGCGGCTACAGGGCCGTTCGATTTACTTCGTGGCTGACGGGTCGGGCGCCGTTGGCGCACAGGATTTCCGCGCTCACTCTACGATTTATATCGCAAATAATGCCGACGAAGCATCTGCCGCGATTCTCTGCGCGCGTGAAACCGTGGAATTGCTGCGAATCGGCCTCCCACGTTTTGACTGACGGTTGAGTTTTGACAGACCTTTTGCGTGTCGACTGATCTTTGATTGACAGCCCGCCGCGTTCCGCGCAAGCTCTCCTGCTATAGTGGTTTCATGGCCAAGAAGAGCGCTGGCTTGTTGATGTACCGAATTCGCGGCGGCGAGCTGGAAGTTCTTCTGGTGCATCCCGGCGGCCCATACTGGGTGAGGAAAGATGCTGGCGCGTGGTTCATTCCCAAGGGCGAAGTGGCTCCCGGAGAAGATGACGCCGCTGCGGCAATCCGCGAATTTACCGAGGAAACCGGCCTGACGCCGCACGGTCCATTTCTGATGCTCGGCGCCGTGCAGCACAAATCGGGAAAGATCGTGACGGCCTGGGCGTTTGAAGGTGATTGCGATCCCGCCACTCTAACCAGCAACACTTTTTCCATGGAATGGCCTCCGCGCTCCGGCAAGCAGCGGGAATTCCCGGAGATTGACCGCGCCGCGTTTTTCAGCGTGAATGCGGCTGAAGAGAAAATGCACGCCGCGGAATTCGAGTTTGTTACCCGCCTGCTGGGCATGCGTTCCGCGAAACGATCGGGCCAGTCGCGCCGCTGCGCTCCCGCATCCAAGGCTCGTTAGGTTCAAAATTCCCAATGCGACGTTTTGATATTTCGGAGATTCACGAAAGCCCCTGGTTTCCGCAGAGCCTTCGCAATCTGGTTACCGATGGCCTGCAATTCATCCTCAATACGGGACGAGTGTATCGGCCGGTCGCCGGCCGATTGCACCGGGCTCTCGAAGCGGCGGGCGCAAAGCGGGTGATCGATTTGTGCTCCGGCGGAGCAGGGCCTTGGCCTTGGCTGCATTCGGTCCTGTACGCGGATGGCTCGGATCCCGTTAAAATTGTGCTAACCGACAAGTTTCCGAACCTTGCGGCTTTCAAAAACGCCCACCGGAAATCTTGCGGAGCGATCGTCTACTCACTGAAGCCGGTCGACGCTTCGCGAATTCCCGCGCGGCTGTGCGGATTCCGAACCGTGTTTACGTCGTTCCACCATTTTTCGCCCGCGGAAGTGGTTGCGATTTTGCAGGACGCCGCCGATCATCGGCAGGGGATCGGCGTGTTCGATGCGGCGCGCCGCCGGCCAGTTACGATTGCGGCTAACTGCGCTGTGTTGATTGCGGCGCTGGCTACCGCGCCGTTTATGCGGCCGTTTCGAGTTTCCAGACTTTTTTGGACGTACGTGCTGCCGGTGGTCCCGGCGGTGCTGTTCGTCGACGGGATTCTTTCCTGCCTCCGCGCCTATTCGCCTGCCGAACTGCTCGAACTTTGCGAAAAAATCTCGGCTCCCGGCTACAAATGGGATGTGGGTGAGGATCCCGGCTTTTTTGGGCCGGTTACGTATCTCCTGGGCTATCCGCCGCAAGATGCGAGTTCGAAGGCGGAACGCGAGTTGCGGCCGTGCAAAATTGGCGCGGTCGCCGCGCAACCTGATTTGTTCACATAGCATCGATCCGTTTGGAGACTGTCAGCTGATTTCTTGACGCGCCACGGTCCGCCCCATACAATTTTCGCGCCCATGTCCAACTCAAATTCGGAACCTTCGCCCAGCAAAACCTCGGCACTCCGGTCTCTCGGAGCTTTCACACCGGTCGTAATCGCAACCATTTTAATTATGCTGAGCGGTGCCTTATCGCGGCCGCTCGCGGCCAGACTGACTCACCGTTCGCTCGTAGCCTCCCAGCAAGCCGGGCAGTCTGCTGCCTTGCAGACGGATACGGCGAAAGGCATTGCTGGACAAATCGTCGATTCCTCAACGGGCGCCCCGATTTCAGGCGGCCAAGTGACGGTCGCGCTGGAGCAGCCGGACGGAACCGGCACGGACGTGGTATTTACGCAGGAGGCGCCGGATGCCTCTGGGCATTTCTCGTTTCCCATACTTCCGCTGGACACGCCGTTCGACGTGGTGGTCGTTGCCGTCAACGGCTCGGGCGTCGCATACGACGCCACGGTGGTTGTGGGCGTGCCGGCAGGCTCAAACCTGGGAGCAATTCCTCTCATCCCCGAAACGGGGGAAGCTACTGGGCTGGCGAAGGTCGAAGGCTTCGTGACGGCGTCGTCCGCGTCGGGGCCATCGTCGATTCGCGCCACCGTTTCGGCAATCCAGACCATCGATCTGAAGGGCGGCATTTCGTTGCCAATTAGCACCCCGCAGACGGTGACGCTCGCAGGCTCGAACACCCGCCCGATCACCATTCCTGGAGAGCCCGGCACATCCGTTGATGTCTTAGTTCGGTCGAATTCCGGCTGCCCCGCATCGCCATCCTCGAATGTGAACTGCGCCCATTACGTCCTGACTGCGCCCGGCAGCAATCCGAGCGTAGCGTTCTTCACCGCCGGAAAGATCGACTATGGCAAGCCCGCCGCCGGACCCGCGCTGTATTCCGTTCGCGCAAATTCATATATGCCCGGAGAGGTTGGCGCGAGCATGTGCATACCCTCGTTTCAATCAGTGACTGGGGATGCAGCGGGCAAGCCGCTGCAGGTGGCTCCAGGCACAACCACGACCGCCGAGCCCATCGCCTTTACCGGCTGCTGGTAAGCTCGAAACAATCCCAATCGAATGTGATCTGTGCACTTGTGCCGCTGCAAACGCCGCACTACACTCCCGGCGCAATGTGGGGAAGTGGCCGATGTGCGCGCTGCGCCGTTGAAAGGGATTTCCCGGCCGATCGCTCCTAACATCGCGATTTCAATTCCGATACGGAGGCTTGCCGGAAATGAACCTTAAGAAGATTCTGATCGCCGTGGACGATAGTCCGCAATCGAAACGCGCGCGAGAACTCGGAGTCGAGCTCGCCAACGCCATCGAGGCCGAGATAGCCTTCGTGTATGTGTTTGACGCGTCCGCCACGCCCGCCGGCGCGTGGGGCTTTCCCGCGGACCGTATCAGGGCAATGTCCGAACTGCAAGGCAAGCGCCTGCTGGACAAGTTTCTCGAAGGCCTCCCGCAAAAGCCCGTCTCGAAAACCGAAGTGCGAGAATTTTTGGAGTCCGGCAGCCCCGCCGAATCGATTGTTCGCGTGGCCAAGAAATGGGGAGCCGATCTGATCGTCATGGGCAGCCGCGGCCGCGGGAAAGTGAAGGGAATTCTGCTGGGCAGTGTGTCGCAGGATGTGCTGAGCAACTCGCCCTGCCCGGTGCTGGTTGCGCCGCCGGAATCGTAACGCCAACGAAATGCGGCGCAGCCGCTTGCGGCAGCCATGTAGTGGCTTTCACGCACAATCGAGTCCGGTTTTTCATTGAGGAAGATACCGCCTCGCCCGTGCAAAAAACGCTCGAAAATGCCGGCCGTTCGAGGTCCGTTTCGCCGCATCCCACAACCCTCCATAGCAACGTGCTGTGCGGATGGATATTACCTTTTGCCCCGGTTTCTGGCGGCGATGGCGATGAACTTGCGTACTTCACTTCGGCCCCGCCAAAAGGAGCAGTTCGAATGTTTCGAAAGATACTCTTGAGCAGCGCTCTGGCTGCCGTGATGGTTTGTCCTGCAACGTTCGCCGCGAAATTGCCCGCACCGCAATCGCAAAATCAGCGGCAACAGGCGCAGGCGAAGACGGTGGCCGGAACGGTCACGGCCATCGGCAGCGACCGAAAGTCGTTCACCCTAAATGTGGATCAACAAAGTTCGTCGAAGGCCAGAAAGATGGACTTCTACATCGACCGCAATACCCAAGTGCAAGGCCGCGTCGGTGTTGGAACAAAAGCGCTCGTACAGTACGAGCCGACAGGCGGGCGGAACCTTGCATTGAATGTAACTCCCCAAGCTGGCCAGTAACGCTCGCGCCATCTAAAAGTTCGGCTAGCCGGCCCGCACTACTTGCGGCCGGTTAGCCGTCTAGCCGCTTCTCCGGAACTCCGTCCGCAGCAGCTTGCAATGTCTGCGGGTTGTAACTCTCGATATTTCAGGAGGAAACCTGATCGATCTCAACCCCTGCCGATGACACGATCACCGTCGGGCGCAGCAACTTGGCGCCTGAAGCAGTAGATGTACGGCGATGGCAGTTAGCACCCGAACTCGTGTTACCGAAAGGCATTCTCCCGCTGGCGTTCCTCAAATGGACAGCCGGCGGCCGGCCCCGAAATGCCAGGAAATCAGCTCACTCACGTTCACGGGAGCCAACATGCTGCCTACCTCTCCAGTCCTGATCGTTAGCGGCGAACAAGATCATCGCGCGCAGTTAGCCGCTCACGTCTTCAATTTTGGTTTAGATCCCGTTTGCTGCGAGACGATCGCAGATGCGCGCGTGCTGGCGGAGCGGCAGCCATTCAGCGCTGCTGTGTCCGAGGATCTTTTGCCCGACGGCGATTTTCGCGCCGTTATCAACGAGATGCGCCGTCACCCAGCGCATTCGCCCGTGGTGGTCGTATCCCGGCGCGACGACTGGGATTTTTATCTTTCCGCCGTCCGCATGGGTGCGTTCGACTCGGTGGCCTTTCCGCCAACTCCGGGGGAGCTTGAGCGCGTCCTGTGGACGGCCTTAACGGAAACGAAGCGATAACGGCGATTCTGCCGTGAATTGGAACGCCCCTCTGGAATCGAGGCAAGAACGAACGAGCATGGAAGAGGCGCCTTTCAGGGTTCTACTGCTCGGCGAAAACGAAGCCGGCTGGGCTGGCCTTCGCACACAGCTTCAAAATCGCGGATGGCACTGCCAATTTGCGCGTTCTCCTATCGATGCTCGGTCGCTCGATGGCCGGCGTGCCCACGACCTGATTCTAACCAGCCTATCGGCAGCTCAGATTGAACCGTTCATCGCCGAACTGGGCAACGTGAACTCGAACGTATTCTATTGCCACCCGGTCGATGATGGCTGCTGGTGGCTGCCCGTAGTTCGCCACGGACGGTACTGCTTCGGCGCGCCCGCCGCCCGCGGCAGCGAATTCCTCGCCGTTCTCGATCAAATCATTCGCGACAGCCGCACGCAAACACCAACGCCAGCTTCGCTCGGTATGGAATCGAATGTTGCGCCTGCGCCGCGCGCCGGTCGCGCAGCGGGATCGCAACGTCACTCTCGCAAGGCGCGAAGGCGAGGCCACGCAGCAGGGAAATAGCGGTTTCCGATGTACGCGAATTGTTTCTCCCGGGATTCGCTATTTACTGCTTCGCACAGAAGCTTCACGCGGCCGTTGATCCTGCGCTGCGCGATGGCAAAATCAAGCTTCCGAGGTCGCCGGATGCTTCGCATTCTTTCACGCCGCGCCGCAGCGCTCGCGTTTCCGATGATGATGGCGATTTGTCTGCCGCCAATGGTGGTGATTGCGCTGAATTTGCGCGCGCAATCCACCAGCGCTTCTTCGCAGCCAAATTCCAGCAGTTCCGGCAATTCAACCACTACGGCCAATTCCACCAACTCGGCCGCGTCCACGGATTCCGCCGCAGCGAAAACCGCCGCGCGCAAGAAAGCCTTCGAAGCGGATCTGCAGGGCCTGGAAGATGGAGGCAGTTTCCATCACCAGGGTTCCGGTCCGCAGACGCTGTTCGTCTCGCCGGACGTGGTCAACATGATTCGCGGCCAGCGAGCCGATTTTGGCGCTTTTGACAATAAAGGCCACGACGTTTCCTCGCGGGCCGAATGGTCGCTCAGCAATTCGTATGTGGCCACGCTGGTAACCGGGAAAGGCAGGCCGTATCTGATTGCCAAGACGCCGGGGGAAGTCACCGTCCGCGCACGCATCGACGAAAACGAGTCTTCGTGCGATGTCACCGTCTACGACGGCACGGCTCTGCCCGCCGGAACGCCTGCGTACATCGCCGCAAAAATTCCGGGATTGAAGGCAGTACAGGCCGCTCCTGCATCGCCCGCCGCTAAGCCGCGGCCCGCGCCTTCCACCGCGACGCATCCGATGTAGATGTAAGGGACCGCAGCCACCCGCCGCGCAGTAATCCACATTCAGCCTGATGATCGCCCTATTCGTACCGCAGCGCGATCATTGGATCTACGCGCATCGCCGACCGCGCAGGCGCCACGCACGCCGTGCCGCCCCAGAGCGCCTTTAGGGTCTCGCCTCTTTCGATTGGCACTTACTGGAATTAGGAGAGCTTTTCAGGGGGACCGCAAACTCAAGTTTGGCGCCCTTCCCGCTTGATTGAATATTTCCGTCCCCAGCAGTATAGTCTCCGCCGAGAATTCGGTTGTGGTGTTCAAATCGCTCCCCTTAATTACACTGACGCCGGATCGCCGTTTACAGACCGGCCTGTGTCTCTGCCGCGACGCAGGCGTTCTCATATCGCGAAGGGTTGCCCCCCTGGCCACCCGCGCGACTCAACTTACATACTGGAGACACCACACCATGGAGCAATCGTTGATTCGGAGCATTCTGACTGCCGGGGTATGTGTTACGGCTCTGTCATTGGGCGCATGTCACAGCGGCAGTCGTAAGGCTAGCGGCACTCAGCAAAGCTCCACCCGCCCAGCTGCTTCAACCGCTCCGGCGCACCCCGTGGCAGCATCGTCCTCGACGGCCGCAACAGGGTCAAGTTCCGCCCCTGCATCGACCTCGGCGCCTGCCTCCACGCCTGCCAAGACTACGGGCGGCATCGAGAGAGTTCTCTACTCCTTTGCCGGCGAGAGCGGGGGAGCTTTTGATGGCGCGGGCCCGACCGGCAGTCTGGTCCAGGGCCCTGATGGCAATCTCTACGGCATGACCTGGGGAGGCGGTGTCAAGAATATTGGCACTATATTCAAGATCACGACCGCCGGCGCGGAAACCGTGCTGCACTCGTTTGACGAAGCCGATGGTATGTACCCGTACGGCAGTCTGGTCTTGGGCCCCGATGGCAATCTCTACGGCATGACATACCAAGGCGGTGTCCACAATCTTGGCGTGGTATTCAAGATCACAACTGCCGGGGTTGAAACGGTGCTGCACTCGTTTGGCCCAGACGATGGCCGTCCGACAAGCAGTCTGATGCTGGGCAGCGATGGCAATTTCTACGGCACAGCCCAACTCGGTGGCGCCAATAATGGTGGGGTGGTATTCAAGATCACAACTGCCGGCGTTGAAACAGTTCTCCACTCATTTGGTGGCGAGGGCGATGGCGCGAATCCGATGGGCCGTCTGATCCAGGGCCGCGATGGCAATCTTTACGGTACCACCTCGATGGGCGGCGATAAGGGTCGTGGCACGGTATTCAAGATCACAACGGCTGGGGTTGAAACGGTGCTGCACTCATTTGCTGGCGGGGCCGATGGCAAGGGCCCGAACGGGCGTCTAATCCAGGGCCCCGATGGCAATCTCTACGGCATGACCTCCGCCGGTTTGGCCTCCCCCGTGGGCGATAAGAATAACGGCACGGTATTCAAGATCACGACCGCCGGCGTTGAAACGGTGCTGCACACATTTTCCGGCGGAGCCGATGGCAAGTTCCCGAACGGGAGTCTGATCCTGGGCCGCGATGGCAATCTCTACGGTTTGACCTCGCACGGCGGCGATAAGAATGAAGATGGCGTGGTATTCAAGATCACGACCACCGGCGCAGAGACCGTTCTCTATTCATTTGTTGGCGGGAACGATGGCCGCGTGCCGATGGGCAGCCTGATCCAGGGCAAGGATGGCAGTTTCTACGGCATGACCCAATACGGTGGCAGACACAGTTTCGGCACGGTGTTCGAACTCAAGATAGATTGAGCGCAAGTTGCGCTCTCAAGTAGTTTTTGTTGTCCGTCCCGAAGCCGCCGAGGGCGGACAACGAAGTTTGGAAACGCCCATCGGCGGCACACACGGTTCGTGTGTCTTCGCGCGGAAGGGAAGCGATGCTAGCGGCGCCTCAACAAATTGCAATCGCGGAGAGCGACAAAACGCTCGGCGTTCTGGGGTGGCTACCCGGAACAGTCAATCGAGTAGAAACGCACGTAAGTTATAGAAAACATTCAATCGCGCATCGTTCTACCCGGAACCTTCCGGCGCATGAATTTCTTCACCAAATCTTCGCTTCGCGCGCGCCGGATCGAACGCGCTTCGCGCCGAAAAAACGGTCCCGGCCGCCGCGGGAAATTCTTCAAGAAGGCTTTGCGTTTTCAGCACGGCATCCTTACAATGAAGATTCTTTTTACCAGTATGGCAGACAGTAGCAAACCAATCTCTCGCGCGTCTCGCGGCCTCTACCGCTTCGCTGTTTTCACCACTTCTTTCACCATCCTTCTTTTGATGGCCGGAGCGCTGGTGACCAACAACGATGCGGGCGATTCCATCCCCACGTGGCCGCTGGCACACAACGACGCTCTGTTTCCTCCGCATTTTGTGGGCGGCATCCGCTTCGAATATTCGCACCGCGTGGTAGCAGGCATCGTCTCGCTGCTCACGTTGATTCTGGCCATTTGGATCACCAAAGTGGACAAGCGCGCGCTGGCGAAAAAGCTCGGCTGGACGGCCGTCGGCTTGGTGCTCGCGCAGGCGGCGCTGGGCGGCTTCCGGGTGCTGGGCAGCGATCCCTCCGCCTCCGCTACGGCACACGCGACGCTGGGGCAAATTTTCTTCATCACCCTAGTTGGAATTACGGTGTATTTGAGTCCCTGGTGGCAGAGCGATCCGCCACAATTTGAGGATCGCGGCTTGCCGCGCGCGGCGGCCGTCGCTTCGGCCACAATGGGCGTGATTCTGGCGCAAGTGCTGCTGGGCGCGGCCTACCGGCACGGCATTCTGAATATCGTCCCGCACCTGATCGGCGCTGCGGCAGTGACGTTCATGGTGATTTGGGTGGCGCGAGTGATCAAAAGGCGCTTCCGCGAGAGCCGCACTCTGCGCAAGGGTGTGGTATTCTTGCACGCGTTTTTCGGCATTCAGATTTTGCTGGGATTCGCAGCGTGGTGGACCATGACGCGCCCGGACGATCTCGTGCAGCCGACGGGCGTATTCGTAAGCCTGACCGTCGCGCACGTTCTGGGCGGTGCACTGCTGCTGGCCTCGTCCACAATATTGATGCTGATGTGCTTCCATTTGACCGCTCCGGCCCATGTGGCCGCCGGTTCGCCTGTGACGCCTTCGCCGACGGCAACCGCCGCCGGAGGCTCTGCGGAAAGGGTAGGGGGCTAACATACCGGATATGAACGAGCGCGCCGATGCGATCTCCAGTTTCGATAAGCCTTGGGCCTACGTGGTGCTGACCAAGCCGGATGTGACGTTCCTCGTTTTGATTACCACGCTCGCCGGGTTTTATCTGGGATCGAGCGGATCCATTGAATGGTCGGTGATGCTGAGCACCGTGTGCGCCACCATGCTCGTGGCGGGCGGCACGGCAGCGTTGAATCAATACGTCGAGCGTGACTCCGATGCGCTGATGCGCCGCACCGCCGCGCGTCCTTTGCCCACCGGGCAATTGCGGCCGCGCGATGTGCTGCTTTTCGGAATCATCCTGATCGTCGGCGGCGCTGCGTGGCTGGCTTTTGCCGCTAACACTCTTGCTGCGCTGGTGGCGATTACTACCACGATTCTTTATCTGGGGCTGTACACGCCGCTGAAGAAGCGCACGCCGCTATCGACGGCCGTTGGCGCAATTCCCGGCGCGCTGCCTCCGCTGATCGGGTGGGCTGCGGCGCATGGCTCGCTCTCACTAGGCGGCTGGATTCTCTTCGCCATTCTGTTCTTCTGGCAATTCCCGCACTTCATGTCCATCGCCTGGATGTATCGCGAGGACTACGCGCGGGCCGGCATCAAGATGCTGCCGGTCGTCGATAAAAAAGGCGATTCGACGTTCCGGCAGATCGTGTGTTGCTCGGCCATTCTGGTGTGGGTCAGCGCGCTGCCTTCGGTTGTGGGAATGGCTGGAATTCACTACTTTTTCCTGGCGCTGATTCTGGGCATGCTCCTGCTGCAGGTGGGACTGTGGGCCAATCGTTCGCGCACCAACGCGCGCGCCAAATGGCTTATGCACGCCACCGTCGCGCATATCCCGCTGCTTTTGATTTGCCTCGTGCTCGATAAGCTGGCTGTGCGTTAAAGTGCCGCTTGAGGTCCGCGAATTCGCTCGATTTTAGTGCCTTGCAGGCGTGCTAATGAAGCACTTTAAGTTCGCAGTGCGCTGATTCGCCCGATCGCCCATGTCAATTTCAGTCAGATCGCTTCCTCCCGTGATCGCCATCCTGAATGGCGCTGCCGGGTTCTTTCTCGTTCTCGCCTACATTTTCATTCGCAAGAAGAAGATCGCGTGGCACCGGTTTTGCGTGTTCACCGCGCTGGGCTGCTCCGCGATATTTTTAGGCTTTTACCTCTACATGCACTTTGTCGCCGGAGTGATTCGCTTCAGCGGGCAGGGCTGGATTCGCCCGGTGTACTATTCGATCCTCGTGTCGCACACGATCTTGGCCATTGTGATCGTCCCGCTCATTTTCATAACGCTAACGCGCGCCCTGCGCAAAAATTTCGTGATGCATCGCGCCATCGCCCGCTGGACGTTCCCGCTGTGGCTCTACGTTTCCGTCACTGGCGTGGTGGTGTATTGGCTGCTGTATGTCGCGTATACGCCAATCTGGCCGACGTAAGCTGACGCGATTGCTGGCGAATCTTCACGGATCACTTCAGCTTGATTCACTCTTGCTTCAGCTTGCTTCATGCCTCCCTGAGTTAACGGCAGTGTACTTCGCTTCGCGGCGCCAAAATCCGGCTCAAGTCATTTCTCAAGATAATATTGAACGTCGGTGACCACGCGCACGGTCTTCATCAGACTGCTGTCTGCGTCGCCGCCATAGCCTCCGCCCTCGTCCGGGTCCGAAGCCACGCCTGAGTTGGCAGGCAAAATCGAGAAAAATCCTTGGCTGGCTTGGCGAATGGCTCCAACCGAACTGCCTGAGTCTTGCGCAAACCGCTCGGCGGCGGACCGCGCGTTGCGAGTCGCCTCGGTGATCATATCGGGCTTGACGGAATTCAAGCCGTTAAACTTATACGTGAGGCTTTGGCTGATCAGGATGCCTTGTTGCAAAAGCCCGCTAGCTTTCTGCGCAGCCGATGCCACTTGATCAACTCTCGTGGTGCGCACGGTGATTTGCTGTTGAACGATATAGCGGTAGAGAGGCTTCCGGTTTCCGCTGTAGGCATTGGCCTGATTGTCAGTGACGCCGACGATTCCAATCCCGATTTCCGACGGTTGAATGCCTTGCTGGCCGAGAAATTTCAGGATGGTTTTCTCATCCGCCTCAGTCTTGGAATAGAGCGCAGGAAGATCGTCTCCCGTCTCAGTGTAGTTAATTGGCCAGATGGCCAGGTCCGACTTGACCGTGCGTTCGGCCAAGCCCCTTACCGACACGTAACGGTCGCCGAGGCGCACAGCCTTGATTTGTGCTCCCAGCGCCCAGCCGCCTACGATCAGCCCGATCGCAATCAAGCATCCCAGTGCCACCAATTCGCCGCGCTTCATGCCTATTGAGTCGCTCATGCGATCTCCTTCGCGCGCGCTTGAAATGCGATTTCGTTCGCGCGTCGATTGCCCGCGCGTCGGAGATTGCATTCGCCGCTCCAATTAAAGAAATGGCGTCCGGAAGGGAACTGGCACGATGATTCCGATCAAAACCTTCGGAAATTCGACAGATTTATGACTTGCGCAGCGCTTCGTAGACTTGGCGGAAGGTTGAGCGGGTGAGTATCGTGGACCACGCCGGTGTCACAGCCGACACGGGCAGGCTCGCGAAAACCGCGACGGCAGCGACATCCGAACACGCGCTATTTGTACGATACGACTACCTGGCCGTCTTCAACTTCGATGTTGCTGACGTTGTCGGGCAGGCGCAGCTTTTCGCGGTTTTCTGGCGAGCTCATCATTCTCTGTACCGCATCTTCGAGCGCCGACTGCGGCAGCGGAAAAGATCCAATCTTTCCGTCAAGCGGATCGAACCGCATATAACCGTCCTGCGTATACAGCTGGCCGGAAATCTCGAGAGATAGGTCCGCGCCATGCACGTTGAAAATGACGTAGGCGGTCACCACATCGCCCTCAAGATCGATTTTCACATCTTTCACGTTCGATTCCGCCTCGGCAACCGTCTGCGGGTCGGCGCCCGCGACGTCTGCAACTGGTGGGGTTGGCCGGCTTGGCTGTCCAGCAGTTGATGCGGGCACAACGCTCGGCTGTGATGATCCGGCGAGCTGCAGATTCTGCGCGAGAAATGAGTTCAGTTCGGTGCTATTGAGTTGGACTTGCGTGGGTTGGCCGGAGGCCGACGCACGATCTGCGGCATCGAGTTTCTGTTCCGCCGATGCAGCGGCCGCCGGGCTGGTGGTCACACTCGGCGCCGGCGATTTCTTCAAGATCAGCACCAGCGTCAAGATCAGGACCACGAGAACGAACCAGCTGAAAACCTTGCGGACAATCGCAAACGGCGTGGCCTTCGGCATTCCGTTATCCCTCTGGGTGCAGTTTATCAATCGAAAGGGAGGCTGCCGCTGCCGGTGCAAAGGCGAGTAGCCAATGGCTTACTGTACGATGGAACAGGCTAGCGGAAAATCCAGCGGGCTACCATGGAGCGCGTTCCAGTGCTGAGCGAGGAAGAAATGAAGCTGCTTTGCCTCGCCGCCAAATGCGATATGCATATGGCGGCGAGACGCAAGCAAATCTTCAGGATTCGGCGCGCCGACTTCTCTGGTCTGCGCGTCGACTACACACCGATTACTTTAACCAGTTCGCGGACGGACGCGGCCGACTTATCCAGCGCCGTCTTTTCTTCAGTGGTCAGTTTAATCTCGATGATCTGCTCGACACCGTTCGAGCCAAGCTTTACCGGCACTCCGACGAAGAGTCCATTGATTCCGTACTCGCCTTCGAGGTAAACCGCGCAAGGAAGGATCTTCTTCTTGTCCTTAAGTATCGCTTCAACCATCTGAACGGCAGCTGCGGAAGGGGCGTAATACGCCGAGCCAGTCTTCAAGAGGTTCACGATCTCCGCGCCGCCCTTGCGAGTTCGGTTGATGATCGCATCGAGTTTTTCTTTAGGGATGAGTTCGGTGATCGGAATTCCAGCAACGGTTGAATAACGCGGCAGGGGAACCATGTCGTCTCCGTGGCCGCCCAGCACGAACGAGTGTACGTTCTCAACCGATACTCCAAGTTCTGCGGCGACGAAGGTGCTCATGCGCGCCGAGTCCAGCACGCCGGCCATTCCCAGCACCCGGCTCTTCGGAAAGCCGCTGACTTTGAAAGCCGCCTGCGCCATCGCATCCAGCGGATTCGTGACGATGATCAGAATCGCGTTGGGCGAGAGTTTGACGACCGCTTCAACCACCGCTTTAATCACGTCATAGTTGGCTTTGAGTAAATCGTCGCGGCTCATGCCCGGCTTGCGAGGAAATCCCGCGGTAATAACGACCACGTCGCTGTTCGCCGTTTCCTTGTAATCGCCCGAGGCGGTGGATATGCCGATGGCGCGCACATCGCTGCCAATAATCGGAGCGGACTCGGCCATGTCGAGCGCTTTCCCGGCCGGTGCTCCCTCAACGATATCGGTGAGCACCACATCCGCGAGGCCCATATCGTGAATTCGCTGTGCCGTGGTTGAGCCTACGAATCCTCCACCCACAACTGTTACTTTCTTCCGCATTCGCAAATCTCCTTGAACTGCCGAATTTCCGGTGTCTGCTCACTGCTTGGGAAAATTTACAGAGGCAGGGGCCGGCTATTTAAGCTGCAAATCTGAGCAAAATTTGACGGCGCCAAATTCCGAAAATGCGCCGCGGCGATGGACGGCAACTCTTAGCGTCCTGCAATCGCGAGGCTTTGCATGTTCTCGATGATTGAGGTTGCGAATTCCGTGGTCGTCACGCGCGTCGCGCCGGTCATCAGCCGCGCCAGATCGTAAGTGCAGCGCTTTTGCTGAATGGTGCGTTCGATGCCCGCCTCGATTAGCTTCGCCACTTCCTTCCAGCCCATGAAATCGAACATCATGGCGCCCGAAAGCATCACCGAACTGGGATTGATCACGTCCTTATCCGCGTACTTGGGCGCCGTGCCATGCGTCGCCTCGAAAACTCCGTAACCATCGCCGATATTCGCGCCCGGCGCCATGCCTAGGCCGCCGACTTGCGCGGCGCAAGCATCGGAAATATAGTCGCCATTAAGATTCGGCGTGGCGAACACTTGATACTCATCGGCACGAGTAAGAACCTGCTGGAACACGGAATCGGCAATGCGGTCGTTAATGAGTATCTTGTTCTTCCATTGGCCGTTTCCATGAGTTGACTCGATGGTTTGAAGCGTTCGTTTCACTTCCTCGCAGACCTTGTTCTTGAAGTCTTCGGGCGCGTGGGAGTAGCCCGGCTCGATCAGCTCAGCATTTTGCTCGATGGTGATATTCGGATTCGCATCCCTATTGCCGAGAATGTAGCTTTCGCGTTCGGTGACGACCCGCGAACGAAACTCGTCCGTCGCAACTTCATATCCCCACTCGCGGAATGCGCCTTCGGTGAACTTCATGATGTTGCCCTTGTGCACCAGCGTGACAACCTTCAAGTTGTTGTCGATGGCGTATTGAATGGCGCGGCGCACCAGGCGCTTGGTGCAGAAGGGCGAAATTGGCTTGATGCCGACGCCCGAATCCTCGCGCACCTTTTTGCCGGTGCCTTTAAGCATCTCGTCATTCAGAAAATCGATCAGCCTCTTTACTTCGGGCGTGCCGGACTTCCACTCCACTCCCGCGTAAACATCTTCTGTATTCTCGCGATAAACGACTACGTTCATCCGCTCGGGGTGCAGCATCGGCGTAGGGACGCCCTCGAAATAGCGCACCGGGCGAACGCACGCGTACAAGTCCAGCAACTGGCGCAGAGTTACATTGAGAGAGCGGATTCCGCCGCCGACCGGAGTGGTCAGCGGGCCTTTGATGGCTACGCGGCAGTCGCGAATGGCCTCGACCGTCTCGTCAGGGAGCCAGTTTTTGAAGAGGTTGAAGGCTTTTTCGCCGGCCAATACCTCGAACCACGCGATCTGGCGCTTCCCCCCGTAAGCTTTCTCGACGGCCGCGTCAAATACCCGGCGCGATGCGCGCCAGATATCGCGGCCCGTCCCGTCGCCTTCAATAAACGGAATGATTGGCCGGTCGGGAACTCGAAATCGCTCGTTGATATACTCGATCAGCTGGCCATCCGGTACTGGCAAACCGTTGTACGAACTCTTCATGTACGACCACCCCCGAAGCGGGCTACGCTCCCCTAGAAATCGCCGGCGAGGCCCTGCCGCAGAACCGATAACCTTAGCACAAAATTCGCTTTACGGAGACGGCTTGGTGCGCAAGCTCTCCGAAAAAATAAACCGAAAGTTGCCATGCGCCGCATGCATATCGCCTGCATGCAAGCGTCACGCAATTCTTGAACTAACTAAATCGCTACGCGAGTCGAGCATCGTCTCGCGCCATGAAGCGCCACTTTAATTAACTGCCAGAAACGGCCGCGTAATACGATCTCATGTCGCGCTAGAACTGTCGGCAAGCCGACGACACTCTGGCCTGGAGAAACACTTTGCGTCAAAAATTCATGCCCACAAGTGACCGCTGACCGTACTTCTCAGTCGGCAAACACTACCATGCCGAAACTGCCCTTCGAGACGATGGCGCAAATGGCTTTGCAAGCACCGCGCCAAGCAGAAATCCTCCGACGTGCGCCCACCAGGCGATTCCTCCTGACGCAGCAGTCGCCAGCGAGCCAAGTCCGCTCAGGAATTCCACGATGAACCACAATCCGGTGAATATCCACGCGGGAATCCGCGCCATAAACCAGATCACCAGCAGCGGCACCAGCGAAAGAATGCGCGAAGTGGGGAAGTAAACAAGGTACGCGCCAAGAACTCCGCAGATTGCTCCGCTTGCGCCGATCGATGGAATCGCAGAGCCCCACGAAAACGCCACCTGCGAAATTCCCGAGCCGATGCCGCAGATCATATAAAACGCTAGGTACGCCGCCGAGCCCATGCGGTCCTCGACGTTCCCGCCAAAAATCCACAGAAACCACATGTTGCCGATAATGTGCAGCCAGCCGCCATGCAGGAACATGCACGTCAATAGAGGTACGAACGCTTGCGCCAGTGTGAAATGCCGGCCAGCGAGCGCCAGCTGAATCCGCGACGGCACCAGTCCGTACAGGCGAATGAATGCGTCAGCGGCGTGTGGCGGAAGCGAAATCTGATGGAAGAAGACGACGAAGTTTACAATGATCAAAAGAACGGTGATGAAGGGAAACGAATTCCGAGGCGTAGTGTCCTTCAGCGGGATCATGTCATCGCCTCTTCGGCGCTCATTGCGGCCCGGGCGGCATCACGCAGTTGATACTCCGAATATGGCAGCGGATGGCGAGAGCCGCTGCGACGAAGAGCTTCGATTTTCTTGACGCTGGCGATGCCGCCACGCGCGCCCATCGCCTGGCAATTCAGTGCAGCGGCCGCGCAGCTGAATTCAAGTATTTCGTCAATGCGCCAACCTTGAACCAATCCATAAAGAAATGCACCGTGGAAGATGTCGCCAGCGCCGGTAGTATCGACGGCCTTTATCTGGAATGCCGGACATTGAAGAAATTGTTTACCATCCCATGCAATCACGCCCGCGGAGCCGAGCGTTGCGACGGTCAAGCGGCACTTGAACTGTGTATGAATCTTCGGAAGTGACTTTAACAAGTTGCTTTCACCCGTCAATCGCTCAGGGAAATCTTTCGATGTGATCGGATAATCGACATGCTCGAGCAGCGCTTCAACTCCTAAATAGCGATTGTCGAAATCGCCGACCACCGGAATGCCATCTGCGCGAGCCCATCGGGCGGCTTGCGCCGCAGCTTCGGTGTCGTGACCATCCACGAGCAGCGCGTTGGCGCCGCGAATCCAATTGCGCTTTAGGTCTTTCGCCCGCAAGGCGATTTTGGGATCGCGATTCCAAAGCACGGTGCGGTCGCCAGTGGTTTCATCTACGAGAATAAATGAAAACTGGCTCCGGCATCCCTTCGCCACGATCCAGCGCGCATCGACGCGTTCACGCTTCATCTCCGCAACTTGGAGTTTCCCAGTAGCATCGTCTGCGATCTTGCCAACATAGAGCACGCGAACTCCCCAGCGGCGGCACGCAACCATTGCGCTCGCTACTTGTCCGCCGGGCATCGCCTGCACGGAATGCAGTTCGACCTTGGAATCCGGCGCGGGGAATCGCGGCAAGCGAATGACGGTGTCGAGCGCGTTGATACCCACTCCGACGATTTTGGGCGCTGAACGCCGGTTGCTGGCACGCATGGTTTCCGACAATGTAGACGAGTTCGAAAAATTTTGAAACGGCCAAGCGCCGCAACGGTTTATCAATTGCGCGGCCCAATTTGCTATGATAGAAAAATTCGTTTCGATGCGCGCGGCTCAAGTAGACGTTGCAGTAGCCCACGAAGTTGGGGCGAACATCTCAGAATATCTGAAATGTTTGCTTGAAGGATCGGCGCGCCGACAACCCGATGGCACTTCACGAGTCCGAAGCAATCATCCTGCAAAGCTATTCGCTGGGAGAGGCGGACAGGCTGGTGAGTTTTCTGTCGCGTGCCCAGGGGCGCGTGCGCGGAGTGGCGGCGGGCTCGAGGAAGCCGAAGAGCCGGTTTGGCGCGACGCTCGAGCGCCTGTCGTACGTGCGCATCTGGTATTTCGAAAAAGAGAATCGCGAGCTGGTGCGCATCCGGCAGTGCGAAATTATCGAGTCGTTTCTCGACGCGTTTCGCGATTATGCCTCGAGCGTGGCTCTGGCGATCCTAAGCGAAGTGACGGAAGCGGTTCTGCCAGACCACGAAGCGTCCGACGCGAATTTTCGGCTGCTGCTTGTGGTCACGCAGACGATCAAGCGCACCGGGAACGCCGATCTTCCGCTGGCGTACTTCGCGCTCTGGACGGTGAAGCTCGGCGGCTGGCTGCCTGCGCTCGACCGCTGCGGTTTTTGCGGCTCGCCGCTGGCCGAAGGCGCTTCGGCGTACATTGCTCGGGGCGCTTCGGCTGTGGCGTGCGGGAAATGCCGGCGAGCGGGGATGCGACCGATTTCTCCCGCGGCACTGGCGCTGGCGAGAAAGATGCTGCGCGAGCGGCTCGACTCGCTTGTCGAAGGTGATACAAAATCGAGCGGCCTTCGCGAGACGAAGGAAATTACGGCAATCATGCTCGACGTAATCGAGCAGCAAATCGATCGCAAACTTACATCAAGAGAACTTCTGGAGCCAACCGCGTGATGGCGCGAACTGAGAAGAACGAGAAGAAAAAGTTGAACCCACCGAAAGTAAAAGGGCTTACGTTTCAGGATCTTCTACTAACACTTGAAGAGTATTGGACCAAGCGCGACTGCGTATTGCAGCAGCCATACGACGTGGAAGTGGGCGCGGGGACGATGCATCCAGAAACCTTTCTGCGCGTGCTTGGCCCTGATCCTTACCGGGTCGTCTACGCGCAGCCAAGCCGGCGTCCCGCGGATGGGCGCTACGGAGAAAATCCCAACCGTCTTTATAAGCACACGCAGCTGCAGGTGATCCTGAAGCCCTCGCCTGCCAACGTGCAGGACCTCTATCTAAGCAGCCTCGCAGCCGTGGGAATTAATTTGAAGGAGCACGACGTGCGCTTCGAGGAAGATAACTGGGAAGCGCCCACGCTCGGCGCGTGGGGAATTGGCTGGCAGGTGCTGCTGGATGGGCTGGAGATTACGCAGTTCACTTACTTTCAGCAGTGCGGTGGATTGGATCTCAATCCCGTTTCCGTGGAATTGACCTACGGTCTCGATCGGATCGCAGCCTACCTGCAGGGCGTGGACAACGTCTTTGACGTCCGGTGGTCCAAGTCGATGACGTATCGGCAAGTGCGCCTGCCCGAGGAGCAGCAATTTTCCGCCTACAGTTTTGATTATGCCGACGCGGCATCCACGCGCAAGCAATTTGATTTGAACGAAGCGGAGGCGTCCCGCCTGCTCTCGGAATTCGCCAAGCTAAAGGGTGACGCGATCGAGCGCTTTCCGATCCTCGGGGCTTACGACCTTTGCTTGAAGTGCTCGCACCTCTTTAATGTGCTGGATGCGCGCGGCGCGATCTCCGTAACCGAACGCGCCGGCATGATCGCCCGCATTCGAAAGCTGGCGATCCAAGTTGCGCAGGATTGGCTCGCGCAACGTGAAATGGTGCAGGCCGCGGCCGGGGTGCGCGCATGAAGGCGAATGTAAAAGTAAAAGGCGAACTTCTTCTGGAAATCGGCTGCGAAGAAATCCCTGCGGGAATGATTCAAATGGCGGAGCAGGAACTTAAAGCTCTGCTTGCGAAGCATCTGACGGCAGCGCGTCTCGTCGACGAGCCGACAGTTGAGAATTCGATTGAAACTTTTGGCGCGCCGCGAAGGCTGGTGGCCATCGCGCGAAACGTTCGACTAAAACAGGAAGATGTTACCCGCGAGGTGGTCGGCCCACCTAAAGCAATAGCTTATGATTCTGAAGGCAAGCCTACGCGCGCGGCGATGAGCTTTTCAGAGAAGCAGTCGCTTCCGGTCGAGAAGCTTTTGCTGATCAGCACGCCCAAAGGCGAATACCTGGCCGCCAGGCAATCAATCGCAGGCGAGCCCGCCCGCGCCGTTTTAGCGCGAGCGCTCCCGGAATGCATTCGAGAATTGTCGTGGCCCCGGTCGATGTACTGGACCACAGCCGATACCCCGCGCTTCATTCGGCCAATCCGCTGGATCGTTGCAGTACTCGATGGCGCGGTGATTCCGTTCGCGTACGCGGATATTCGCAGCGGCAATCGCACCGATGGCCACCGCTTTCTCGGCAAAAAGGGAATTGCTGTCACCGCGGCGAGCGACTACGAATCCAAGCTCAAGAAGAATTTCGTGCTGTGCCGGCCGGACACGCGGCAGAAGAAGATCGAAAGCGAAATTCGTGCGCTCACTTCGCGGCGTTCGCTGCGCATCCATGAAGACGCCGAACTTCTGAACCTCGTAACTTACTTGAACGAATACCCGACCGTCATTTCCGGCGATTTTGATTCAGCGTTCCTGGCGCTGCCGGACGAGATCCTTATTACCGTGATGCGCGGCCACCAAAAGTATTTCGCGGTGGAAAAGCGCGCCGGGGAACTGGCGCCGCATTTTCTGGCGGTGATCAATTTACCGAGCGATCCAAAAGGGTTAGTTCGTGCGGGACACGAGCGCGTGTTGCGCGCGCGATTCGCCGATGCGCGCTTCTTCTGGGATTCGGACCAAAAAGTTCCGCTGGACGCGTACGTTCCGAAGCTTGCTACCGTTACTTACGAGCGGCGCCTCGGCAGTTACGGCGATAAAGTGGAACGCGTGCGAACGCTCGCGCGCTGGCTGGCCGAGCAGTGGTTCAACCGGGGTATGACGCAGGCTGACGTAACTGGATCCGATCGCGCCGCGGAACTCGCCAAGTGCGATCTAGTCACCGAAATGGTCCGCGAATTTCCCGAGCTGCAAGGTGCCGTCGGCGGCCTTTACGCCCGAGCGCAGGGTGAGCCGGACTCGATTGCCTGGGCTGTGTACGACCACTATAAGCCGCTCGGGATGGACGATCCGCTGCCACGAAATTTGACCGGATGCACCGTGGCGCTGGCCGACAAGCTCGATTCCCTGGTGGCGTGCTTCGGGGTGGGAATCGTGCCAACCGGCTCAAGCGATCCTTTCGCTCTTCGCCGGGCGGCGATGGGCATCGTGAAAATCATTTTAGAGCGGCGCTTGCCAGTCTCAATTTCGGCGATGATCTCCGCGGCCGCCAAGGCGCTCAAGGAAAACCCGCCGCGCATCAACCTAAGCGCCGAAACAGAGGCTCAGACCGTCGCGTTCCTTCTGGAGCGGGCGCGATTCTATCTCCGCGAAAAGGGCGGGTTCTCGTACGACGAGATTAACGCCGTGTTTGCCTCGGGCGCCGACGACCTGTGCGACGCCGCTGATCGTGTTGCCGCAGTGAAGGCAATCCGTTACTCGAAGGATTTCGCGCCGCTGGCGGCAAGCTTCAAGCGAATCCGCAATATCCTTGAAAAATCGGCCGGCAAAGATGATAAAGGTCAAGTTGCAGTTAACCCGGAACTGCTCGCGGACGGCTCTGAGGTAGAACTTCACGTAACATCGCAGAGAATTCGCGAAAAAGTTGCCGCGAATAAGCGCGACCGAAAATATAAAGTTGCGCTGGAAGAAATTTCAAAACTTCGACCGGCGGTCGATAAGTTTTTCGACGGCGTTCTGGTGATGGTTGAAGATCGCGCAGTGCGGAAAAATCGAATCGCGCTGCTCGCGTCATTGTTGAAGGAATTTTCAACGATCGCTGATTTTTCCGAGCTGGGCTCTGACGAGGCGAAGTAGCCGGTAACTTACTACTTCAATTATCGGCGAGCCGACAAAATTCACCGGGCGGCAAACCCTAAAGTTTCTATTAAAGTTTCATCGAGGCGAAAATGAAATACGTTTATTTCTTTGGCGCGGGAAAAGCGGACGGAGCCGGCGACATGCGCGACGTGCTGGGCGGCAAAGGCGCCGGTCTGGCCGAAATGACGCGCATCGGTCTGCCAGTGCCACCGGGCTTTACCATCACCACCGAGGCTTGCGACTACTTCTTGAAGCATGGCCGCAAGCACCCCAGCGAACTCCGCTCGCAAGTTCACAAAGATCTCGAGCGGCTGGAGAAGCTAACCGGAAAAAAACTCGGCGATGCCAAAGATCCTCTACTGGTCAGCGTGCGCTCTGGCTCGGCGCGCTCCATGCCCGGAATGATGGAGACTATCCTCAACCTTGGATTGAACGAAAAATCCGTGCAAGGACTCGCGCACGCGACGAATAACGAGCGGTTCGCTTACGACGCCTATCGCCGCTTCGTTCAAATGTATTCGACCGTGGTGATTGGCCTTTCGAAGGAAGGCCTGGAAGAGCGCTTACGCGACCTGAAGAAATCGCTGCAAGTAAAAGACGACACGCAAGTCACTGCCGAGGGTTGGAAGAAGCTACTTGGCGAATATAAGCACTATTTTCAAGAAAAGACCGGCAAAGCGTTTCCCGAGGATCCCATCGAGCAGCTTTGGGGCGCTATCGGCGCGGTATTCGAGTCCTGGATGGGCGAAAAAGCCGTCACCTACCGCCGCGTGGAGAAGATTACGGGTTTGCTCGGCACGGCCGTGAACGTAGTCCAAATGGTCTTCGGCAATACCGGCGAAGATTCCGGGACCGGCGTCTGCTTCACGCGCGATCCCTCCACCGGCGAAAAGACTTTCTTCGGAGATTTTCTCCTGAATGCGCAGGGTGAAGACGTGGTCGCCGGAATCCGCACACCGATGCACCTCAGCGAGCTTTCCAGCAAGATGCCCAAGGTCTACCAGCAGCTCGAGAAAGTTCGCGAGAAGCTGGAGCAGCACTATCGCGATATGCAGGATATGGAGTTCACCGTCGAAAACGGCAAGCTCTATATGTTGCAAACGAGAACTGGGAAGCGCTCGCCCTCCGCTGCGTTTCGCATCGCTGTAGATATGGCAAAAGAGAAGCTGATAACAGTTGAAGAAGCACTTGAACGAATAAAGCCCGAAGATATCGAGCGCCTGTTCTACCCGGTGCTCGATCCTAAAACTCCGCGCACAGAGTTTTCACGCCGTAAGTTGACGGCGGGAATCAATGCTGTTCCGGGGGCGGCTTCCGGACGCGCTGTTTTCACAGCCGAGCAAGCAGAGGCCTGGGCGAGTCGCGGCGAAAAAGTGATTCTGGTCCGGCGCGAGACCAGCCCTGAAGATGTGGGCGGAATGTACGTGGCGCAGGGGATTCTCACCGCAACTGGCGGGAAGACGAGCCATGCAGCCGTCGTCGCGCGCGGCTGGGGAAAGTGCTGCATCGTTGGCGCCGAGCAATTGGAAATCGATGCGAACACAAAAAAGATGAGCGTCGATGGCAAAGTAATCGGCGAAGGTGATTGGATCACCCTCGATGGCGGCGACGGCACGGTCTACTCCGGGGAAATTGCGCTCATTCGTCCAGAGCCGCCGAAGTCCTACGAAACGCTGTTGAAATGGGCCGATCGCGTGCGCAAACTCGGCGTGCGGACCAATGCCGATACTCCTCGTGACGCGCGACTGGCTCGCGAAATGGGCGCTGAGGGAATCGGTCTCTGCCGCACCGAACATATGTTCTTCAAGGATTTCGAGGAGCCCGAGCGCAGCATTGAGCGCCAGCAAGCCATTCAGGAGATGATCCTCGCCGATACCTCGGAAGCGCGCCGGAAGGCTCTCGACAAACTGCTGCCCTTTCAACGCCGCGACTTCGTGGGAATTTTCGAGGCGATGGACGGTTATCCGGTCACCATTCGCCTGATCGATCCTCCCTTGCACGAATTCGTGCCGCACGATCCGGCTAAGCAGGCCGAGTTGGCCAAGAAACTTGGCATCTCCGCGGAAGCGGTCGAAAAGCGCGTGAATCAATTACATGAATCGAACCCCATGCTGGGCCATCGAGGCTGCCGTCTTTCAATCACCTATCCAGAAATTCTTGAAATGCAGGTTACAGCGATAGTTGAAGCCGCCGTCGAATGCAAAAAACGCGGCATTAAAGTATTGCCTGAGATTATGCACCCACTTGTTTTGGACAAGAAGGAATTGCAGATTCTCGCAACGGAAACGCGTCGCGTTGCTGATCCGATCATTGCCGCCAGTAAAGTAAAACTTGAATACCTGGTGGGCACCATGATCGAGCTTCCGCGCGCCGCTTTGCTGGCAGATCAAATCGCCGAAGTAGCGGAGTTTTTCTCGTTCGGCACCAACGATCTCACGCAGACCACCATGGGGCTCTCCAGAGACGACGCTGGCCGATTCCTGCCCGAGTACGTTGACGAGAACAAAGCTGGAATCTTCAAGGCCGATCCGTTTCAGACCTTGGACGTGCAAGGCGTCGGGATGCTCATCAAGTGGGCCATCGAGCGCGGCCGCAAGACTCGCCCAAAATTAAAGATCGGCATTTGCGGTGAACACGGCGGAGACGCTGAGAGCGTGCGATTCTGCCACGAAGTCGGGATGAACTACGTCAGCGCCTCGCCATTTCGCGTTCCGATTTCGCGCTTGGCGGCAGCTCAAGCAGTAATTGAAGAAGGAAAGGCAAAGAAAGGCGCAAACAAGAAAGCTAAAACTTCCAAGTAGCGTTGGCCGCTAAACGAATACTCAGGGAACGGGTCGCGAGGGCTCGGCAGCCTCTAAGTAGGGATGCGCAGGAAGAAATACGCGCCCAGAAACGCGAAAATCGCGTCAGGCGCCCAAGCCGCCAAAGTAGGCGGCAACTGCCCAACTGTTCCCATGGCTTCGAAGAGCGCTGCGGTAGCCCAGTAAACCACGGCGATTCCCACCGCCAGCGCGATGCCGCCCACAGCTCCTCGCGTTCCCACCAGAAACCCAAATGGCGCGCTCAAGAAAATAATGATCGCCGCGATTACCGGGAAAGCGAACTTCTTGTGCCACTCCACGGATAACCGCGCGGTATCGAATCCTGCCTGCTTGAGGCTCGCGATGTAGCGCCCTAGCTGCCGCCAGTTCATTTGGTAATACTGCCGCACCTCGCGGCGGAAATACGATGGTGGTTCGGTCAGCTCCGGTAGCGACGTTACTTTGAAGTTGTGGAAGCTCGATATACGCCCGCTGGAGTCGAAATCGCGCACCCATCCACCAGTCAGCGCCCAGGTATTTTCGGTCGGCTCCCACGTGGCGCGCGATGCATAGATGCGCCGCTTGATCTGAAATGTTTGTGGATCGAGCTCGAAAACGTTCAGCCCGCCAAAGAGGTCCTGATCCGAATCGAAGAATTCGTAATTGTAGAGCTTGTTGTTTGTGCCGGCGATCCATTGCTCCCCCGGCTGAAGATACGTTTGTGCAGGGCGCCCCTTGATCTCGTTTCGGAGCGCGTCCTGGCGCTGGTTGGCGTAGGGCAGAAACGTGTCGTCCAGCAGGAACATACCGCCTGCCACCAGGCATCCGGCCAGCGTCAGCGGCAGAACCAGCCGATAGAGGCTGATGCCCCCCGCTTTGAATGCGATCAGTTCATTATTTTTCGCCAGGATTCCAAGCGTGACCAACGTGGCGACAAGAGCCGCCAGCGGTGCAAGCTGATAAACCATCAGCGGAATCAGATACCGAAAGTAGCTGACCACCGTCAGCACCGCAATGTGGTTGCGAGAAATGTCCGCCAGAAGATCGAAGAGCGTGAACGCGTCGAAGATCACCACGAAAGCGGCCAGCATCACCACAAAATAGTAGAAGAACTGCTGCAGCAGGTAGACGTCGATCATCATCGGGAAGCCGAACGCGCTACCGGCGCCTACCATGCGGCGAATACCAACGGAAGTGTTCGCCAACTTAGCGGAACCGTTTGCGGACGATGCTCGCGAAGCGGCACTGTCACGCTTGCCACCGAACGCTTTGCTCCGCAGCGATTCCAGCCACGCCAGCGCGCGGCTGGGCTTCCGGACGCTTTCGATGCGCCGAAACAGCAGCAGCCCGAGTCCGCCCATCACGATATTCGCGGCCCATACTCCGAGCCATACGCTGATCTGTCCTTGCGCCGCAAGGTGCGCCCCATAGACGAACAGGAAGTAATAGCCGCCGATCAGCACCAGCGTCAGGATCAGTCCGGCGGCGCGTCCTCCGCGGCGAGGCCGCACCCCAATCGGCACGCCAATGAGCGCGAACACCAGGCAAGCCACCGGAAACGCCGCCCGGCGCTGAAATTCCACGCGCGCTTGGAGCTCGTTGGGCCCGTTATCAGACAGCAAAGCGCCGGCGTGTTGCTCCGAAACGGGCAGGGAAACAAGCCTCCGCGGCAGGACAATGTCCGAAAGATCGAGCGCCAGATCGCTATCCCCAAAAGTAGTCACGTTGTAGCGATCGGGATGGCGCGGGTTATATTCGTGAGTGCTGCCCTGGCCGAGATGAATATCCAGCTGGCCGCCCGGGCCGCTCATGATGGAAGCGTCTTGGGCTGTAGTGATCGAGGTGCCCTGGTTGGTCGAGGAAGCCAGAAAAACACCGCCCCAGTGTGTGGCTGCCGCCGCGACGTCTTGTACGTATAATACGACGTGCGGCAATCGCTCATCGAACACCCGCGGCTCGATCGCGAATGGCGCCTGGGAGATGAGGATCTGTTCCTCGATCCGGCGCACCGTTCGCAGCGCGGCGGGACTGAGCCAAAATGTAATCGCCAGGTTGGCCAGGCACGCGACCATCGCCACCGAGCCGATCGGCACCAGCAGCCTTCGCAGGCTGATGCCGCAAGCGTGCAGCGCGACGATCTCGCTATCGGCCGAAAGCCTGCCCAAGCCGATCAGCACGCCAACCAGCACTGCCATGGGCAGCGTGACGGCGAATACCGGCGGCAGGGTGCACAGGAAAAGCAGAATCACATTGTGCGCGCTGCCGGAATGCCCGACGAACAGCTCCATGAAGCGCACTAATTGCGGGATAAAAAATACGAAAGTGAATACCGCCAAGCCGAGACTGGCGTGGGAAACTACTTCGCGGCAGATGTATCGGTCGATCAAGCGCATAGGAGCGCGTCGTCATTCTAGCACTGCGCGTCGCAGTTGAAAGTCGTAAGGCGGGCCGTGTTGGCTGGAGTTGCATCTGGCCCGTGCCTGCCAGAATACTTGGAACGGTGAGTGAGATGCGATCCCGCCGCGGTGGGTGGCCGCCGGATTCGCAGGAGGAAGGCGCAACCGAGTGAGTCGAGTCAACGTCGCGATTCTCTGGCACATGCATCAGCCGCAATACCGCGATCCCGCTACGGGCCGTTACCTGCTGCCCTGGACCCGCCTGCACGCCCTGAAAGATTACTGGGGCATGGTGAAAATTCTCGAGGAATTCCCGCGCCTGCACGCCACGTTCAATATGGTTCCTTCGCTCGTCGAGCAAATCCAGGAATACGCCGGCGGGCAATTCAGCGAGCCATGGTTCGATACCGTTTTCGCGCGCGCCGATTCGCTTTCGGGAGACCAAAAGCTCTCGCTCATCGAAAGTGGTTTTCATGTGAACGAAAATTTCCTGCAGCGCTGGCCCCGCTATGGTGATCTTGCCGCGCAATCGCGCGAGGGAGGCGCGGAATCGTGCATCGCGCGCTGGAGTCTTTCCGAGTGGCGCGATCTCCAATTGCTTTCGCAGCTCGCGTGGATGGACGAAGAATATCTGACCAAAGATCCCGCCGTCCTCCGCCTCTCGCAAAAGGGAAAAGACTTCACCGAGGACGATAAAATCGCGCTGATGCAGAAACAGCACGAGCTTTTGTCCGCCGTCCTTCCCGAATACCGCCGCGCCGCCGAGCGCGGACAGATCGAAATTTCCACCACGCCGTATTACCATCCGATTCTGCCCTTGCTCTGCGATTCGGACATCGCGCGCGTTGCCAATCCGCATACGCCGCTGCCGCATCCCGCATTCCGCTATCCGCAGGATGCCCGCGCACAACTGGCTCGCGCCCGCGCAGCCCACAAACGCGTATTCGGCTCGAATCCCGCGGGGCTGTGGCCCTCCGAGGGATCCGTTTCCGACGATGCCCTGGAGCTGGCCATCGACTTGGGCTTTAAATGGTTCGCCACCGATGAAGGTGTGCTTGGGCGAACCTGCAATTTGGGTTTCTGGCGCGACGCCGCGGGCTATCCGGAAAACGCCGGCGCTCTGTACACTCCCTGGCGTTACACGCGGCCCAGCGGAAACATGACCGGTTTTTTCCGCGATCATTATCTATCCGACCTGGTGGGCTTCGTTTACAGCAGAATGGACGCGGAATCCGCCGCCGCGGATCTGCATGGGCGCATTCGCGCCGTCGCGGACCGCGCCTCGTTCGGCCGCACTCCCACGTTGAGCTTGATTCTCGACGGCGAAAACGCCTGGGAATATTACCCGTACAATGGCCGCGAATTTTTGCGGTGCCTCTATGCGCGGCTGCAAGACGACCCGGACGTCGGCGTTCTCACCATGACCGAAGCGGCGCGCGCCATTCAAGACCCACCACGCACGCAGGGAATATTTCCGGCGTCCTGGATCAGCGCGAACTTCGACGTGTGGATTGGTCACGAAGAAGACGTGCGCGCCTGGGATCTGCTGCGTGATGCCCGCGAAACGTACGAACGCGTTGTTCGCTCCTCGGCGAGCGAGAGTTCCGCCTCTCCGCAATCCGCGAGCGCAAAAAAAGCGTACGAATCGATTCTAGCTGCCGAAGGCAGCGATTGGTGCTGGTGGTACGGTCCGGAGCACGCCTCCGCCAACGACGCCGATTTCGACCGCATCTATCGCAGCCACTTGACCGAAATTTACAACGCCCTGGGCGAAATTCCTCCCGATTCGCTCGCTCATCCCATCAAGCGCGCCGTTGGTCGAGGACTACAGGAACCTCCCGCGGCGTATCTGGATGTGGTCGTCGATGGCCGCGAGAGCAATTATTTCGAATGGCTTGGCGCCGGCCTCTACTCCACCGAACGCCGCGGCGCTTCGATGCACGGAGGGCAAAACGTGCTGGGCGATTTGCGCTACGGCTTCGGCCCCGCGAATTTCTACATCCGCCTCGATCCGCTCGCCGATTCCTTGCGCGACATCGCCGAATTTCAGGTGCGCCTCACCGTTTGGGACTCGCGCGAAACGCGCATCACCCTCAGCGTGCGCGAAGGCAAGCTGATCGATTGCGTCGTCGAGCAAGCCGGCGTCTGCTTGCTGCGCCCGCAAGGTTTGGTCACGGCGGCATGCGCCCAAGTGCTGGAAATTGCGCTGGCCCGCTCCCTTTTCGATATTCGCGGACGCCAGGATCTGCTGCTCACCGTCGCGCTGTGGATTGGCGGCCTGCCCATCGACATCCTGCCGATCGAAGGCATGCTCAACGTCACGCTCGGCGAGGAAAATTTCGCCTGGTCGCCGAGTAAAACCGGTAAGTGACTTGGGCGCTGCCCAAGCGAATATCATCATCAGCAGGACGTGAGTTTCATGGACCAGAACAAACTCGAATCGCAGCTCCGCTCCGAAGGCTTCTCGCACACCTACGTGTGGCAGGATGGCCCCCACGCCTTTTATTCGGACCATACGCACTCGGGACTTACCGCCCACATCATTCTCGATGGGGAAATGACGCTCACCATGGGCGGCGAATCGCAGACATATGGCGTTGGTGACCGTTGCGATGTTCCCGCCGGCGCGGTCCACTCCGCGCGCATCGGCCCACAAGGCTGCCGCTACCTGATCGGCGAAAAGTGACAGACTGAACGCCAACGTCGTCCAAAAACGAGCTGTCATTCTGAAGCGATCCGATGAGGATCGCTGAAGAATCTCAGCTGCGCGCCAAGCGCGGCGTGAGCATCGGAGCGCATAACGAGCGTCCAAGGGAAGTTGCGCCTGCAGTGCTGCTTACCGATTCTCCGGCGCAATCGCGCGGTCGAGCAGTTCAACAACGTGCAGCACTTCCTGCCCGGTGCCGTGAATCGCCGCGCCCGCGCGCAGTTGCAGCATGCAACCAGGATTCGCGGTGACGATTGCCTGCGCCTTCGTCTCGCGCGCTGAACCCATCTTCAGCGCGAGCAGTTCCAGCGAAGCCTCCGTCTGCGTCACGTTGTAGACTCCCGCCGAACCGCAGCACTGGTCCGCCAGCGCCATTTCCACGAACTCCACTCCCGGGACAGCCCGAATCAGCGCACGCGGAGCTTCGCGAATCTTCTGCCCATGCGCCAGATGGCACGAGTCTTGATACGTGACGCGCAGCGGAACGGGTCGCATCGGCGCGGCGAGCCCCAACTCTGCCAAAAATTCTGACACATCGCGAACTTTTCCCGTAAACTTACGCGCCTGCTCGTGCGCCGGATCATCGGCAGCGAAGAGATGGGTGTATTCCTTCAGCGTCGATCCACAGCCCGCTGCGTTGGTGACGATCGCGTCGAACTCGCCATCTGCAAACGCAGCCAGATTCGCGCGCGCCAAATCGCGAGCCACGTCTCTCACGCCAGCATGTGCGGCCAGCGCCCCGCAACAGCCTTGCGATTTCGGCACGATTACTTCGCACCCGTTCGCCTGCAGCACGCGAATCGTGGCGCGATTCAGCTCGCTGAATGTGACCTGCGCGATGCATCCCGCGAAAAACGCCACACGGGCGCGCCGCGTGCCGCGCGCCGGATAGACGCGGCCAAGTTCGCTAAAGAAGAAGTCCGAATCAATCTTCGGCAACAGCCGTTCGCGATCCTGCAATCCCAAAATGCGCAGAACTCCCAGTCCGCGCGCCAGTCGCGCCAGCCCGCTGCGCTGATACAAGCGAACCGCACGCGCGGCCGCCGCGATTCGCCGAGGATAGGGAAGCAGCCGCCGGTAAACAATGTCGCGCCCAATGCGTGACGCTAGCGGGCGGCGATAGTTCTGCTCGATTTGCGCCCGTGCCGCCTCGATCAGTTTTCCGTACTCAACTCCCGAAGGGCACGCTGTTTCGCACGCGCGGCAATCAAGACAGCGGTCGATATGCGTGACAAATGATTGGTCCAGTTCGAGCTGCCCCTGATCGATCAGCGCCATCTGCCGAATGCGCCCACGCGGCGAATCCGCCTCCTGATGCCACAACCGGTACGTGGGGCAATGATTCAGGCACAAGCCGCAGTGGACGCAGCGCGAGTAATCCGCGTATTCCGGCTTATCAGCGCGAGAAAAGCCGCTGCCGCTGCGCTGAACCTTTTCGTCTTGCGCGTGGCTGCCTAAGTCCGTGGGTCGCGTTGTGGAGACGTTCGTCGCCATGCGCTAAATTCCACCCGCGAATCTGCCGGGCGCGAGAACGTCCGCCGGATCGAAAACTTTCTTCAGCTTTCGTATCTGCTCGAAATCGCCGCGCTCAGGCCCCCAAATCTTCAGCGTGCTTTTCCACTCGGATGGACAAAACGGAATCGTCACGTTTCCTCCAAGCTGTGCGCACGCGCCGTTGATGCGCTCCGATGCCTTCGCCACGCGCACTCGCGCTTGCTCGTCTCGCGCGGAGGGTAGCAGGGCCGCGTAAATCACGCCCAGTCCGTCAGCCATAGCCGCCCAGCGAAGTTCGTTCGCTCTCGCAGCATGCTCAATCCCTTCGAGAATGTCTTTTAACTTGGATCGAACCACACTCAGTTTGATGATGGTAGTTGCCGGCGAAGATTCCAGCGCGATGGGTACGAATTCCCGCAAGCGCCCAAACGACGCCGGTTTCTCATCATCGCCGTAAATCGTGCAACTTCCGCAACCCGCTTCATCCGCGATGCGCCTCAATTCGCTTTCGTAGCGCACCAGCACCGCCCCCGCTCCTGCAAACGTCGCCAGAAACGCCCACTGAGATTTTGGCAAGCCGTCTACGGGCGTGGGTCCGGGCTCGATTCGCGCGGCCGGGCCGCTGGCAAGCATCTCCACACTTCCGGGGCTGAGCATGTTTGCGGTAAGAGGCCGCAGCGGCGATTGCGCAATGCGTCGCCGCATATCAAGCACGCCATCCGCGCTATCAGAGCTGGCCGCGAAAACGCGCGTCGATGCAGGCGCCGGAAACGTCCGGAAATTAATTTTAGTGATGATGCCGAGCGTGCCCAGCGAGCCGATCGTCAGCTTGTGCAGATCGTATCCGGCAACATTTTTCACTACCAACCCGCCGCTTTTCGCCTGCACCCCTTCGCCGGTAACGAACTCCACGCCCAGCAAAAAATCGCGCGCCGTTCCGTACGCTTGCCGCAGAGGCGAATGCACTCCCGCTGCGACCGTCCCCCCGGCTGTCGCGCGGCTCAAGAAGGGAACTGCGAGCGGCAAAAATTGCCTGTGACCTGCAAGCACTCCCGCCAGTCGCTGCAGCGGAATTCCCGGCTCAACGCTCAGCGTCAAATCGCTGGGATCGTACGCAACGATGTGATCGAGCCGTGTCACGTCCAGCGCCACATCGTATCTGCTCGGCGGCGCGCCCATGGCCAGTTTGCTTCGCGCGCCGCACGGCACGATCGCCAAATGTTCCGCCGCCGCGAATTTCACGATCTCGGAAATTTCATCGCGCGAGCCAGGTTTCACGGCCGCCGCGGGAACTTTGCCGTCGATCCCGTATGCAACCAGCTGCGCCGGATCGCTGGTGACATTCGACGCTCCGGTAATTTCCGCCAGCCGCGAGGCCACCGATATCGTCGCCAGCGTCACGGCGTCCTCACCGCGTCTGCCCCATTGCGGTTGCGCGCCGGACGCACGTAAATTTCGCCGCAGCCCTTCGCATTCGGGAAAATCTTGCCGGGATTCAGCAAATTATCAGGATTGAAAATCCCGCGCACGCGCTGCATCAAATTCAAATCCGTTTCGCTGAAGAGCAGCGGCATTAGCCGGTCTTTTTCCATTCCCACGCCGTGCTCGCCGGTGATCGATCCGCCCGCTTGAATGCAGAACGCGATAATCTCGTCGGCTGCCGCTACCGTATCGCGAAACTGCTGCTCGTTGCGTTCGTCAAACAGAATGATCGGATGCAAATTGCCGTCGCCGGCGTGAAACACGTTGCCGATCTGCAAATTATATTTTCGGCCGATTTCGCCGATGCGCCGCAGCGTCGCCGGAAGTTTCGTTCGGGGAATCACGCCGTCCTGCGTGTAGTAGCTCGGCGAGACGCGCCCCGCCGCCCCAAACGCATTTTTGCGCCCTTTCCACAGCAGATCGCGTTCGCGCGCATCGCGTGCAACCCGGACTTCTCGCGCCTGATGAACGCGGCAGACGTCAGCTACTTCCGCCGCTTCCGCTTCGGTCACTTCGCGCAATCCGTCCACGTCGATCAGCAAAATCGCGGCGCAATCCAGCGGAAATCCCGCGTGAATGTAATCTTCGACGGCGCGAATCGTCCACCCATCCAGCATTTCGCACGCCGCCGGAGTGATCCCGCGCGCCGTAATTTCCGCCACGCTTTCCGTGGCGTCATCAACCGTATCGAAAATGGCCAGCAGCGTCTTCACGTCCTCGGGCAGTCGCGTCAGCTTCACCGTAATCTCCGTGACCAGCCCGAAAGTCCCCTCGGAGCCGACGAAAACCCCGGTCAGATCGTAGCCAGTCGAATCGAGCGCGGAGTTTCCGACGTGCAGCACTTCACCGGTGGGAAGCACCACTTCCAGCCCAAGCACGTGATTCGTGGTCACCCCGTACGCCAGCGTGTGCGGCCCGCCGGAATTTTCCGACACGTTTCCGCCGATCGTGCACGCTTTCTGGCTCGAAGGATCGGGCGCGAAGTGCAAACCAAGATGCGCCACGGCGGCGCTCAAATCGGAGTTCACCACTCCCGGCTGCACGCGCGCAATCTGATTGTCCGCGTCGATTTCGAGAACGCAATTCATTCGCGCGAAGGACGTGATAATTCCGCCATGCCGCGCGATCGCTCCGCCGGAAAGCCCTGTGCCCGCGCCGCGCCCAACGAGCGGCACTTGATGCTTTCGCGCAAGTTCGACGATGCCGGCCACTTCCGCAGTGCTGCGCGGAAACACGACGCAATCCGGCCGGCCCTTCTCGACCGAGCCGTCGTACTCGTAGAGCATCAGCTCTTCCGGCCGGTGCAGCACGGATTCGGAGCCGAGCAGTGTCTTTAGATCGTGCAGCAGACGTGAGTTCATTTCGCGAAGCGCCGCTTCGATTCTCGCATCTTTCGGCCACTATAGTCGCGGTGCCCGCGAGCGTCAACGGATGCGAATCGTAGAGCGCTGGACGGGCCGGAACTCGTGCTATGTTTGTGCCGCATATGAAAAGTCTAGTCGATTTGTCCATCAGCTCCGGCGCAATGCTGATAGCCGTCTCATCCGTGGCCATCGTTTGGTTATTTGGCTCGGCGTTACCAGCAGCCCTGCGCCCAGTTTGGGTCGTGGTGGTGCCCCTCGGACTCGCTTTTTCCCTTTATTGGTTGCCGGTGTGGCTCGGTGCCGACGCTTCCGAGTACGGCGTCTGGGAAGGCCTAGTCGTCGGAGCGTGGTTTCTGGCTGGAATGGTTCCATCCGTAGTTGTTCTGTTAATGCTTCGGAAGCGCCGCGCCAGCTGATTCCGCTGGTCACATCAAGAAATTCTAGGAGCGTGAGTGTTGAGCAAGCCGAAAGCATTCGCGACGCGCCCGCTGTTCCCAGCCGCGCGCGCGATCTTGGAAAGTAATTTCGACGTCGAATTTTGGCCGGTGATGGAAAAGATTCCGCGCGCGGAATTACTTCAGCGCGTGGCCGATAAAGATGCGCTAATCTGCTTGCTCACAGAAAAGGTCGATGAAGAGCTGCTGGCCGCCGCGCCCAAGCTGCGAATCGTCTCCACCGTTTCCGTGGGCTACGATCATATCGACGTGCCGGCCTGCACCCGTCGTAACGTGATGGTGACGAACACTCCCGGCGTGCTCGACGAAACCACCGCCGATCTCGCCTGGGCGCTGCTCATGGCCATCGCCCGGCGCATCGTCGAAGGCGATGCGTGGATTCGCACCGGCGCGTGGCCCGGCTGGGAACTCGACCAACTTCTCGGCGGTGACGTTTACGGAAAAACTCTCGGCGTGATCGGTTTCGGACGCATCGGCCGCGGCATGGCCCGCCGCGCGCAGGGTTTTCAAATGCGCATCCTGTATCAGAATCGCACGCGCGTCGCCATAGAAGTCGAAACGGAACTGCGCGCGGAATTCGTCGACATGGATCGTTTGCTTCGCGACTCCGATTTCGTGACGCTGCACGTGCCGCTCAGCGCCGAAACCCGCCATTTGATTTCCGCCGCTGCTTTCGAAAAAATGAAGCGCACCGCGTACCTGATCAACACCTCGCGCGGGCCGGTGGTGGACGAAGCCGCTCTCGTCCAAGCGCTGGAAGAAAAGAAAATTGCCGGCGCGGCTCTCGACGTCTATGAAAATGAGCCGAAAGCTCACCCAGGACTTCTTTCGCGGCGCGACGTGATTCTCGCTCCGCACATCGGCAGCGCTACCATCGATACACGCACGAAAATGGCGGTGATGGCAGCTACAAATGCCGCGGAATTCTTCGCGGGCTGCCGTCCGCCCAACGCTTTGAATGCAGACGCCTTGCGCTCATAATTTACGGAGGGAAATCGAATGGCACTCGTATCTCGCAACCAAGTAAAGCTCACTCTCGAAGGCGCACGCGCGGTGTTGGAAGCGGCGCGCCGCCGTGCTGAAGAGATCAAAATTCCCATGAACATCGCCGTGGTGGACGACGGTGGCCATTTGCTCGCATTCGAGCGCATGGACGGCGCCAAGCCAGCATCGATTGCCATCTCAATGGTGAAGGCGCAAGCTGCCGCAATGCGCCGAGCCGCCACGGGCCCCTCGAAGTCGGGCGACACCGTGAATATTCCCGTCGCCCTTGGCCTCGCAATTGCAAGCCCGTCCGAACAAACCCCGCTGCGCGGTGGTTTCCCCCTGATCGTCGATTCGCAAGTGATCGGCGCGATTGGCGTGAGTGCCGGCAATGAAGATGAGGATTCTGACGTCGCTCGCGCCGGCGTTGCCGTCATCGAAAAAATGTGAAGGAAATCGCCCAGCGCATCTTCCGCAACACCCTCGCGGCCATCGACATTCCTGCGGCCATCGAAAAGAAGCTCGCGCGCAGCGGCGCGTCGATTTGCATCCATAACGAAACAATTGACATCAAAGCTTTCGACGAAATCGTGGCGATCTCCTTCGGCAAAGCTTCGATCGCCATGGCGGAAGGCCTCGCGCGCCTTCTCGGTCCGGATTTTCCGCTTGAGGGAATTCTGGTCGCGCCTTCCGCGCCGCAGCGCGAATTATTCGGATGGAAGGTGTTCGTCGGCGGGCATCCCATACCCAACGTCGAAAGCTTCGCCGCGGGCCGCGCGATTCTCGACCGTCTGGCGCGCTGCGACGAGCGCACCCTGATCTTCTTTCTCATTTCCGGCGGCGGATCGGCGCTCGTCGAGCAGGCGCTCAATCCAGCGATCACGCCGGAAGATTTCCGCGCCCTGCACGCGGCGCTGGTTACTTGCGGCGCGCCGATTCAGGAAATCAACGCCGTTCGCAAGCATTTGTCAGCGACGAAGGGAGGGAGGCTCGCTGCCGCGGCTCCAAACTCGCCGAAAATTACTCTGGCGGTGAGCGATGTCCCGCAAGGTCACGAATCGGCGCTTGCGTCCGGGCCCACGCTGCCCGATCCAGCAACAGTCGGTGACGTACTGCGCGTCGTGGCTCAATACGATTTGCTCGCCAGACTGCCGGAGCGGCTGCGAGCTGCGCTCGATCCGAATGCGTTGCGCGAAACTCCCAAGCCCGGCGACGCTGCGTTCGCGCGCTCGCGCTTCGTGATGCTGCTCGCCGAGCATGAATTGCTCCACGCCGCACACCACGCGTGCGAAGCGGAGGGCTACAGCTGCGTCTGCGAGCACGCGACCAATGACTGGCCCGTCGAGGAAGCCGCCGATTACCTGCTCGCGCAACTCGAAGCGCTGGCGATTGCCAATCCGGGCAAGGGAGTCGCCGTGCTGGCCAATGGCGAACTCAGCAGTCCGGTAACAGGCGACGGGATCGGCGGGCGCAACTCAGCTTTCGTGTTGGCGTGCGTGCCGAAGATCGCCGAGAAAAATATTACGGTGCTAAACGCCGGCACGGATGGGATCGATGGCAACAGCCCCGCGGCGGGCGCGGTCGCGGACGGCGAAACCATGGCGAGAGCAACGGCCGCCGGAGTCGATCCGCGAGACTTTCAACTTCATTCCGACTCGTATGCTTTTTTCGCAGCGCTTGGCGACGCGCTGCTCACTGGCCCGACCGGAAACAATTTGCGCGACCTGCGCATCTTGCTGTCGGGCGAACCGCCGAAACCTTAATACTCCGCTCGATAGCCGTTGTGCAGCAGCTCAAGCGCCGTGTGGATGTAAGGCTCCTCCACGGAAGTCACTTCTCCGCCGTGAAGCATGGCTTCGATCGGGGCCACGGCGGCCGGATCGCCGCGGCGCGCCAGGGACAATACCGTAGCTACCTGCAGATCGAAATACGGCTCGTGCAAATACGAAATCAGCGTTTGCGTGATCCGCGCATTCGATTTGTCCAGACCTGCCAGAGATGCAATAGCCGCCTCGCGGCAAACGAACGGCTTCCCCGGCGCGGACCATTCCAGCAGCGTCGGAACGGCGCGGCTGTCGCCAAGCCTGCCAAATGAGACGAGCGCCGCGCTGCGCACCACGTTGTCGGGAGAATCCATTTTCGCTGCGGCCATCAGCACGTCAAATGCGCGCGGCGATTTCGATTCAGCCAGAGCGCGAATCGCGGCGGCGCGCACCAAATACGCAGGATCCTTCGTAGCCATCGCGATGAGCTTGTCCGCCACCGTTGCGCCCACTTCGAAGTGCTCTAACTTCGTCGCAGCCACTTCGCGCACCCAAGGTTTCGGATCGCCCGTCGCGGCAAGCACGGCGGTCTCCGCATCCGCGCCGCCGAGACTCCCGAGCGCGTGCAGCGCTTGCACGCGAACGCCCCAGAAAGGATCGTGTGCGGCAGCTTCTCCCAGCGCGGCGACCACCTCCGGGTTGCCGTCAATTTTGCCGAGCATCACGGCGGCGTCGGCGCGATCCGTGACGGCCTCGGCGTTCTTCAGCTGATACATCAACATGGCCGGCGTTTTCGTGAATATCGCTTGCTTGAAAATTTTGTCGCCGGGATCGAACAGCACCATCAGCGGCTCCGAGTCGGATGCAAACGTAAAAGTCTGCTCCGACTCATTGATTTCCACCGGGTACGTCTTGCGGACCGCCCGCGTATCGATTTCGATGTCGATCGGCACGTCGAATAAACCGACGAGCCCCTCCAAATGTTGCGTCTGCTTCACGTCCAGCTTCACTTCGTGCGTCGCTGTATCGTACGTATACCGAACGTCGAATTCCGGCGCGCCTGCGCTATAGATCCACTGGTGAAAGAAACGATCGACGTTGATCGATGTCTGCTGCTCGATCGCTTTTTGCAGATCGCTGCTCACCACGTTCTGCCCGCGGTTGACTTCCAGGTAGTGGTGCAGCGCGGCGAAGAATTGATCGTCGCCGAGCCTTTCGCGCAGCATCTTTAGCACCCAGCCCGCTTTTTGGTAGGTGTTGCCGTCGTAGGCCGTGGAATCGTTGAAATCGCGCGTCAGGATCGGCACCGGGAAAAGGCGTTTTGCGCCGAACCAGCGATTCTGCTCGCTCCAATATTCGTACGCGGCGGCTTCTGCGCCATTTTTGTGCTCCAGCCAATAATTTTCGAAAAACGTGGCGAATCCTTCGTTCAGCCACAGGTTCGCCCAGTCCTTGCAGGTCACCAAATCGCCGAACCATTGGTGCGATAGTTCGTGCGAATTCACGATATCGTCGCCGATGCGGTATTCGGGCGCCAGTTGCGGGTCGATCAAATCGCTCGTCGAAAGCGTGGCCGCGCTCGTGTTTTCCATTCCGCCTTCGGTGAAATCGTCCACGGAAGTCTGCGCGTACTGCGGCCACGGATAGGGCACTCCGAGCTTGCTCGAAAAAAGTTCCAGCATCGCCTTGGTGTCCTCAAATGTGGGACCGATATCGGCCTGATCGCCGCGCGGCACCAGGTATCGCAGCAGAACTCCATTCCACGTGTCGTCATGCTCCACGAAATCCCCGGCGATCGCGGAAATCAGGTACGTGGAAAGCGGCTGCGACTGTTTCCAGTCCCAGGTCTTCGTGCCATCCGAATTCCCTTGAACACCAATCAGCTGGCCATTCGACACGGTGGTCCATGACGCTGGAACCGTGAGGATCATCTCCGAGGTGGTGCGGTCGTTCGGATAATCGTAGATAGGAATGTACGCGTGCGTGTCTTCCGCTTCGCCTTGGGTCCAGATTTCCGCCGGCAGGCGCGGATAATTTTTGTCGGGCAGAATGAAGAAGAT
>DATLSB010000038.1:0-49536 GCA_035534415.1 Candidatus Dormiibacterota bacterium
CCCTCCGTGCCAACATCTCTGAGACCGTTTTAGTACTCTTAATTAATGAGCAGGGCGAGGAAGAAAAAGGAAGAGATGAACGGGAATTCTCTTGGTGTTCTTTCCCCTGGGGCTTTGGCTGGCGCGGAACGGAGCGAAGGCGAGCAAAGCGAGCCGCAGCGCAGTGCAGCGGCAGCCAAAGCGGCGGCCGGCTCCCGCTCGGTCGCGCCGCTTGATTCCGAAGTGGTCGCCAGACCTAAGCGCCGTACCTTCACTGCGGAGTACAAACAACGTATCTTGCAAGAAGCCGAAGCGGCTGCCGCCACACCCGGTGGCGTTGGCGCGCTACTCCGCCGCGAAGGACTGTACTCGTCACTGCTGGCTTATTGGTGGCGCGAGCGGGCCCACGGCATCATCGAGGCGTTGACTCCGCAGAAGCGCGGACCAAAGTCCAAGCGTAATCCACTGCAAGAAGAAAACCTGAAGTTGCAACGCCAGAATGCGTGGTTGACCGAAGATCTGCGCAAGGCGCACATCATCATCGACGTCCAAAAAAAGTGGCAGCGCTGTTGGGCCGTCCGATTCCGGAAGCGGACCCGGAGGAGAACTCTTGATGGCCGCCGTCACGGAACTGGCCACTGCGGTGGGCACGCGCGCCGCTTGCCGTGCGCTGTTTGCGCCGCGCGCTTCCCACTATCGCCAGAGGCATGCGTCGATCTGCCCTGCGAAGGCCACGCCGAGGTCTTCACCACCGCGTGCTCTTGCTCCAGCGGAGCGCGAAACAGTTTGGGCGCATTTGCACGGCGAAAGATTCCAAGATCGCTCGCCCGCCGCTGTTTATGCGACGTTGCTCGATGAAGGAGAGTATCTCTGCTCGATACGCTCCATGTATCGCTTGCTCAAACGGCGGGGCGAGTCCCGCGAACGCCGCGATCAGTTAACCCATCCGCCCTACAAGAAACCGGAACTCCTGGCCACGGCTCCCAATCAACTCTGGAGCTGGGACATCACCAAGCTGCTGGGGCCCGCCAAGTGGACCTACTTTTATCTTTACGTGATCCTCGATGTTTTCAGCCGCTACGTCACTGGCTGGATGGTAGCGATGCGCGAAAGCGCAGAGCTGGCCAAGCGGCTGATCGAGGAGAGTTGCGCAAAACAAAACATCCGGCCACGACAACTCACGCTGCATGCCGATCGCGGCACCTCGATGAGTTCCAAGCCGGTGGCTTTCTTACTGGCCGACTTGGGTGTCACCAAAACGCACAGCCGCCCGCACGTCTCCGACGACAATCCCTATTCGGAAAGCCAGTTCCGCACCATGAAATACCGCCCGGAGCTCCCGGACCGCTTCGGGTGCATTCAGGACAGCCGCGCTTTTTCGCAGGGATTTTTCCGCTGGTACAACGAAGAACATCGCCACTCCGGGTTGGGCTTGCTCACCCCGGCCATGGTTCACTACAACCAAACCGCGCTCATCCTCGAACGGCGCCAAACCGTTCTCGATGCCGCCTATCGCGTCCATCCCGAACGCTTCGTCCACCAGGCCCCCAAACCAGCAGCGGTTCCCACCGAGGTCTGGATCAACAAACCGCTCAACTCAAATGAAAATACTCACTAAATTCCACCACCCCTGGTCTCAAACTCGTTGACACGCGCCGCCACGCAATAGGTGAATCCAATATCTGAGTGACCCCGCACCTGTCCTCTTTCGCACAGTCCACTTCGGACGGACTTGTTAGGGTCAGATGGTGATGATGTGGCTTCTTGAACTTATGAACGCTACAAGTCACTCGGGCGTGTGATGAAAGACACAGACGACGACCGGCCACAGTATTAGAGGTGGGAGTGTCAACAGGGGGCGGGCGGATTAAGTGTCCCGAGTACATTTGAACTTGCTAATCGGATAAGACGAGAAGGAGTGCTTCGATGAAAAGGATTTTCTCGTTATTGGTTGCACTTGCCTTGGTGGGCCTGCCTGCGCTTGCCCAAAAAGACGAAAACAATCGCATTAAGAATGCCGGCAAAGTGATGGTTGAGATTCTCAACGTTCCCGACGATATTCCGGCGGATCTTCTGGACAAGGCGGACTGCGTCATCGTTCTGCCTTCAGTGCTGAAATTTGCGATCGGGTTCGGTGGTAGCTACGGCCGCGGCGTGATGACTTGCCGGAGCGGAAAAAATTTCAATGGGCCCTGGAGTGCGCCTTCGATGATGGCGCTGGAAGGTGGAAGCTTCGGCTTTCAGCTGGGAGGCCAAGCGACAGACTTCGTCTTGTTGGTGATGAATAAGCGCGGGGCCGATTCTATTCTCACCAGCCAGGTCAAGCTCGGCGGCGACGTATCAGCTGCCGCCGGACCGAAGGGCCGTAGCGTTACAGCTGCCACGGATGTCACAATGCGCGCGGAAATTCTGTCGTATTCGCGTGCGCGGGGATTGTTCGCCGGGATCTCTCTAGCAGGCTCGACGCTCCGCCCCGATAACGATGGCAACAAGAGGCTGTACGGAAAAGGAGTCAGCGCCCAGGACATCGTGATCAATAGCGCGATTCGCCCGCCCGCCTCGGCGAAATTGCTCCTTCGCACACTGAACAGGAAGTCTCCGAAGAACAAGTCCGGCAAGTAGCGCTCCGTTGCTGCAATGCCTCGGAATTGGGCGGCCGAATCTGGGCGCCAAGAGAGGAGGTCAGTAGCCCATGCCTTTACTCCAAATAGTGATAGTTCTGATTGTTATTGGCGTTCTGCTTTGGTTGGTGAACCGTTTTATACCAATGCAGGGAACTATCAAATCCATATTGAACGCAGTTGTGATCATCTGCGTGGTGTTGTGGCTTCTGAACGTTTTTGGACTTTTCCATTCGCTGTCCGGCATGCACGTCGGAAGGTAAGCGAACCTAGATGAATGATGCGCCGAGAGTGGCACATGCGGTTCCGCTATGGAGGCAACACACATGAAACCAGTTGGTTTTATCGGCACAGGAGTTCTGCTCCTTCTTCTCGGAGCCGTTGCTCCCACTTACGCACAGCAGGACCAACACCAACAAGATTCTACGGCCCCGAAACAGGAGCAGCAGGCCAAGCCTAACAAACAGCAGCAACAGCGTGCCCAGCAGCAGAACCAGAACAAACAGCAGCAACAGCGCGCCCAGCAGCAGAACCGGAACCGGCAACAGGCCTATCGGCCTTCACAGCAAGGGAAACGCGTGCAGCAGGCTCAAGAGCGGGGCGTATGGCAGCAGCGTCGCGCACATAACTGGCAGTCCGACCATCGCGATTGGCAACAACGCGGCGGCTACAACGGCTACCGCATTCCTGACGCTCGTTACCGTAGCCACTTCGGTCGGGATCATCGGTTCCGCCTCTACAGATACCCGATGTTTGTTGTTGACGGGTATCCCAGCTTCCAGTACGGCGGCTTTTGGTTCACTGTCCTTGACCCGTGGCCGGAATACTGGTCAGACAATTGGTACGAAAACGACGACGTGTATGTCGACTACTCCAATGGCGGATATTACTTATACGACCAAAGGTATCCCGGGGTCGGAATCGCAGTCAGCATTTCCCTGAACTAACGATTCATTGAGTGTGATGGCATTCAACTTGTTGAGCGGGGCGACAAATCACACCGGGCCGCGATCAGCGTATTAGGCAGGGACGGTCGCTCTTAACAAGACTTTCGTTTCAGGAGATACACATGGATACCGGAGTTAGCAAGCAGAAACCCACAGCGACGACGGCTAAGGAGGCCGCGGGAACCCGCGGAACTCTCGACCAGAAGACATTGGACAACCTCTCTACCGCAATGCATGGTGAAGCATTTGCCTACGTGAAGTACCTACTCTATGCCGAACACGCCCGTAAAAGCGGCAACAAAGAGCTCGCGGACTTGTTCGAGAAGACGGCCAATACCGAACGTTTCGAGCACTTCGCTGAAGAAGCGCAACTCGCCGGATTCGTCGGCAGCGATGCCGATAACTTGAAAGTTGCTATCGAAGGCGAGTCCTACGAGGTTGATGTCATGTACCCAGAGTTCGCTCAGAAAGCGAAGGTGGCCGGGGATGCGGCCGCGGCCGCTCGTTTTGAAGAAGTTCGTCATGACGAGATTGGCCACCGGGATGCCTTCAAGACGGCGCTCGCAAAGTTGCAATCCTGAAAGGAGAATCGCCATGCTACTGCTGATTATTGTGCTGCTGCTGTTGTTCGGCGCCGGCGGCGGCTATTTCGGGTATTCCCGATGGGGGACACGCGGGGGCTTCGGGATAGTAGGAACCGTCCTGCTGATTGCACTGGTCTTGTACCTGCTCGGCGCGTTGCGTTGATCCAAGCAAGGCTTGATCTACGTGGGCCGGTCCGAAATCAGGCGAAGCTGTTTGGAAGTACGCGGACGGCCAAAGGCCGTTCGCGGGAACTCGGGAAGTCGGCCGAATAGGAGGAGCCAATCCATGAAGCGAAGCATCAAGGACAAAGCGACGGGAAGGCTGCACGAAGTGAAAGGCGGCGTTAAAGAGAAAGTTGGACGAGCCACGAACAATCCCCGCCTGGTGGCCGATGGCCAAGTCGAAAAGATCGGCGGCAAGGTTCAAAAGAAAATCGGGCAAGTGGAAAAAACCCTCGGAACGTAACCGGAGCGACTTGTCGCAATCCCCGACATTTCGTTGGCCCGGCGATTGATTTTGTCCACTGCCGTTCCGCCACGCGGCGGAATTCATCGCTGCTCTGGAACGGGGAACGTGAAGCAAATCCGTTCCTGAAGAGCCGCCGCGAGGCGCGTCCCGCGGACCGGCGCGGTGACATGAGGGAATCGCGCCAGCATTCGAGTTTCCGTATGGGGATTTCAATACATCTCGGCCCGCAAACTATATCAATTTCGCACCATAACGGAAAACCGATGGTTTCGTCGTTCGCTCCATCCGCGCAGCTAATACAAAAGTATGACAATGAGAAGGGTTCGGACCGAGCCATACTCCCTGGCATGCGCAATCTTCCTACGATCATTCAAGGTGGTATGGGCGCTGGAGTATCCAACTGGCGACTTGCGCAATCGGTATCGCGGCTCGGCCAACTCGGAGTCGTTTCTGGAACCGCTCTCGACCAAATCTTTGCGCGGCGCTTACAAGACGGCGATCCCGGCGGGCACATGCGTCGCGGCCTCGACAATTTTCCATTCCCCGTCATGGCTGCACGCGTGTGGAGTAAGTTCTACATCCCAGGTGGAAAGCCGGCGAGTGTCTCGTACAAGACCTTGCCGATGCACACAAAGGACACGCCGCGCGAGTTGGGCGAGCTTTGCATCCTGGCCAATTTTGTCGAAGTCTTTCTCGGCCGCGAAGGCCACGACAATCCAGTCGGAATCAACTATTTGGAAAAGATTCAGATTCCGCATTTGCCTTCTTTGTATGGCGCGATGCTCGCTGGCGTCGGCTATGTCCTGATGGGCGCGGGTGTTCCAGTGAAGATTCCCGGAGTGCTTGACCTCTTGGCAGATCACAAATCCGTAACGTACACCCTCCACGTCACCGGTGCAGGGGAGGATGACGACACGACGATGACGTTCGCTCCGGCGGAATTCGTCGAACGTGAGCTTGCTCCGCTGGCCAGGCCCAAATTTCTTGCCATCGTTGCTTCGCATCCCTTGGCCGCCGCGATGCTGAAGAGAGCCAACAGCCGAGTGGACGGATTCGTGGTCGAAGGACCGACTGCCGGAGGCCACAATGCACCTCCCCGCGGGAAACTGCAGCTTGACGCGACCGGCCAGCCAGTTTACGGAGAACGCGATCAAGTTGATCTTGAAAAGATACGCGAACTCGGCGTGCCGTTCTGGCTCGCTGGAGAGTATGGTTCGCCCCAAAAGCTTCGAGAAGCGCTAGCTCTCGGCGCGACAGGCGTTCAAGTAGGCACCGCGTTTGCGTATTGCGCCGAATCGGGCTTGAGGGATGACTATAAGCAATCTCTTTTGGCTAAAGTTGTCTCAGGCAAGGCGCGAGTCGTCACCGATCCACTGGCTTCGCCTACTGGATTCCCGTTCAAGGTTGCGCAGTTGGAGGGTACTCTGTCAGACGGCGACGTTTATTCAGCCCGGCCGCGCGTTTGCGATCTCGGCTATTTGCGGGAGGCGTATAAAGGAACCGACGGTCAGATTGGGTATCGCTGTCCGGGCGAACCTGTGAGTGTTTACCTCTCCAAGGGTGGAAAACAGGAGAACACGGTCGGGAGGACGTGCCTTTGCAATGCGTTAGTAGCGACGATCGGACATCCTCAGATTCGCAGCGGCCGGTACGTTGAGAGGGGGTTGGTGACTTCCGGGGACGACTTGGCCGGAATTGTACGATTCCTTCCGCGAGACAACGCAAGCTATGGCGCTGCCGACGTGGTGACAAAACTCCTGAAAGGTTGAATGAGTCCTGCGCTGCAACCATCCCGCGCCCTTCGCCGACTTTGGGGCGGGCCCTCTAGCGTCTCGGTTGTGCAAACTAATCTGACGGCCGGCTGCCGTGGCGTTACGGAATAGGTAAGGGGTGCGGACTAGGCCGCAAGAGAGAGTTCCACACCGGGAGCCGCATTCTGATGCCGCCAAGGGCAAGTTTCAAACGGGATCGTGCCGCCCTGGCGGTCGACTGGAAGAAGCAAAACCTCACCTCTAGCGAGAATCAGTAGAGTCCGCACTTGGTCATCTTCAGCGAGTTGTGTTCAGGGTGATCTGCGTCACTGCAGGCACGATCGGCATGCGCTATCCATGTCTTCTATATCGGTACCGAGGAGCACGGTAAAGCCACTTCGAATGGGGGTGACATGGAAGTTCTTGACGACCTACACGTGATGAACTGTGCCCCGGCGAATTTCGATCCGTCTCGTGATCTTCCCAAGGGCTTTATTGAATTCCTGGTTCCGCTTAGTCAAAAGTTTATGCTCCGCCAGTGTGAGCTTGTCCGGAAGAGGGCAGAGGAACTGGCGGCAGCGCACTGCGGCAGATTGCCGGACTACCTTCCACCATCACGCGCAACCCAGCGGGAATGGCACATCGAACTGCCAGAATGGTGCCAGGATCAACGAAATCAAATGACCGGCCCAGCCGACGATACCGAGCTTGTCGTCAAGATGCTGAATTCCGGAGCGCCCGGTGTGATGCTCGACCTCGAAGACTCGATGGCGAATACATGGCCGCATCTGATGAAGGGCATCGCGAATGTCCTTGGGGTGTTGCGAGGGGAATTGAGCTATTTTGATAAGAAGCGCAACCGTACTGTTTCGATTCAATCCAGCAAGACCGTCCTGATGTTTCGTCCGCGTGGCCTGCACATCCACCAAGTGGGGGTATTGCGCGGCGAGATTCTGCCTGCCTCGTTGTTCGATGTCGCGCTGATAGCTTTCCAGATCGACGCCGCAGCACTCCGTCATCCGCTGACGGTCTATATTCCAAAATCCGAATCGGCCGAAGAAGCGCTATGGTGGCGTGATCTTTTTCAGCAGATCATTCAAGCAAGGGGCTGGCCCAAAAACGCAATCCGCTGCATGGCGCTGGTCGAGTCGCACCCGCTCGCTTATCAGATGGAGGAATTTGCGTACAATCTTCGCGAGCACATCATGGGGTTGAATCTCGGCCGCTGGGACTATATGGCGAGCCTAATCCACTTTAACCTGCATGATCCTCGTTGGGTCCTTCCCGATCGCAACACGATTCCGCACGACGTCGCCTTCTTCCAAAACCTGCGCAATCTCATGCCGGAGATTTGCCACAAGCACGGGATGCTTGCTATCGGCGGCATGACGGCTCTCTATCCCAGTCGTGAGGATCCAGAGTTGAACGCTCGCGCCTTGGCTGTGCTCGAAAAGGATAAGAAGAACGAGGCGATGTCTCTGATGGACGGCGCGTGGACCGGCCATCCTGACCAGAACGAAACCGCGGTTAGGCAGTTCCCGTTTCCGAACCAATTGAATGGGCGTCCCGCGAATGTTGAGCCGCGCCCCGACCTTCGACCTGTGGCAGAGGGAGTTGGCAAACGGAGTCTGGCAGGCACTCGAGCGGCAGTTCGAACCGTGATTCGGTATCGCCAGGGAGTACTCGCAGGCCATGGTGCCAGTCTTCTCGACGGGTATATGGAGGATCTAGCGACAGATCGGATCTACCGGCTGATGATTGCGCAGCGCATGCGCCATCGCGATGCGGCTTGTATTGTCGATGACGCCGGTCAGGCAGTGCCGCACACGCCAGAACGTATTGGCCAGCTTTTCGATGAAGAACTCGTGCGCATTCTTCGCGAACTCCCGCTGTCCACATCCCCAGAAATGATCGAGCAGTACAAACAAGCCCGTAGGATCAGCGAGAAGATGATCCTCGCTGGTGAATTCACGCCAGTATAGGTTAACGGGTGCCGGCTCAGCTTGACCGAAGTGAATACCGTTCAGCTTCTCAGTAGGGATGATGGGCTTCTCCCTGATGTGGAGCCATCGATGGCTTGTGCCGGATCATTTCCAAGAGGGCTGCACCGTCGGGCTTAAGTAGTTCGGCGACGCGCTGCTTGTCGACTTGCGCGACGATGATTTGGCCGACTTCCGTCTGAACATCCGAGAAGATCCCCATGCTCTTCATTCTCTGCGTTTGGAACTGATTGTCTTCCGTCGGAGTCAGGTAATGCACAGCGCTGGCTTTGTAGCGATGAATCAAGAACAGCTGGACAAGCGTCATGAGCCGCTTCTGACGCAACTGCGGGACTGTGTGCTGGTCACGAACCAGGAGGAAATTCCGGCCGCGACGATCCTGAGCATTTGCAAAGATGATGTTTGCGAGCTTTTCCCGTGTGAGGCTGTCGACCACATTTAGCCCCAACAGCTCGGAACCGGCGGTATGGGGACGCAGTTCCACGCGAATTTTCGCCGGATGCTCCCAGTGCTTCTTCCACGTTGATAGCCACTCTTCGAGCAGCTTCGGTGGAACCTCAGTTTGAACAAGGTGCTGGTAATGGGTCGAGCCCTTGCCCATTGCCTTCGTTGCGGCAGTGCGTCCGGAGGAAGCCATCAATGCGCCATCAAGGCGCGCCCCCCCAACTAACGCCTGCGGAGTCCGATAGGGCGACTCAAGCAGTCTGAACTTGCGCTGCAACCGTGCCAGCGCCAACATTCCATCTTCCTTTAGCGCCGTCGCAAACTCTTCAGCGGCCATGCCATCGATCTGGTGACCACCGTAGGTAATGAAGTTGAAGACGAACCCGAGTTTTCCGAGCTCTTCAGGGAATCGCCGCATCTCTTCCTCGCTCATGCCCGTGGTATCCCAGTTGAATGATGGTGACAAATTGTACGCCAGCATTTTGTCGGGATACTTCGAGTGGATCGCCCCTGCGAACGTCCTCGCATCCTCCAAGTCCGCAGTCTTGGTTTCCATCCACAAAATGTCAGCGAAAGGAGCCGCTGCCAGCGATTTAGCAATGGCATAATCGATGCCACCCTGCACTTGATAAAAGCCTTCCGGCGTTTTGGGCAATTCACAGTCCCACGTGATCTGGATACCCATTGACCTTGCGCGCTCGCGAGCCTCATACCAGGAAACACGTTTCGAGAACTCCAGCCATTTCTCAACGGACAATTCAAACTTCTCACCTTCGTCTGTGCGGGACTTCATTGCGTCCACGATAGCCTGGCCATAGGTCTTTAGCGCGGCTTCTACCTGCCATATCTCCATATACTGGGTGTCGATCTCGTTGAGCGCTTCTTCCATCTCTATCGCCGACGCATCCCTGAGATTCTGGGCGGTTGCGGCGATCATCGACGTAAGCCCAACTTGGTCGAGCCAGGCAAAGGCCGCCTGATACTCGACTTCGGACACATCGAAAAGAAGGTGGCCTCGGACGTCAACTCCCAGTTCGAATAGCCTTCTCAGAATGGCTAGATAGCCCGTTCGATAGCTTGGCAGTTCGGTGTTGGTTGCACCGAGTATGAAGGGCTGATCTCGCTCGTCGCTCCGATTGTCGAGAAACGTCGCCGCTTCGGCATCGGTCCGAGCCACAATGATGCCGGGCACTCCCATGATGTCGAGCTGTAGACGGGCCGCATTGAGACGCCTGAGCTGTTCGTCCTCGCCCACGAGAACCTTGCCGCTTTGGTGACCGCACTTTTTCGCTCCGGGCTTTTGATCTTCGATGTGGTAACCCGGAACCCCAACCTCCACGAAGCGGCGGATCAAATTGCGCACATGCGCGTCGCCGCCATGGCCCGTGTCGGCATCCGCAATGATGAACGGCCGATAATCAACTGCGGGAGTCGCTTTGCGTTGTTCTTCGCTCATGCGCGAGCGTGCGAAGTGTTGATTCTTGTCAGCTGCTAGAAGCGCGCGGACAAGCCCCGAAGCATCGTCAGGTACTTGGCTCAACGGGTAGCTCGCCAAGTCGGGACCTGGATCCTCGGAGCTAGAGCCTTTGGCGGACGTCGCCCAGCCGCCGAGATAGATAGCTTCAATTCCCATGCGCTTGAGGGTCACTGCCTGTCCCGGTGAATAGGGGCCGAAAGTCGTTATCTGCTTGCGCTGTTGGAAGAGCTCGCGGAGGCGCTGGTAGAACTGCTCGGCAGCTTCTCGCGCTATAGGATAGTCACTCGGAATCGTTCCTTGCTGCTCGGCCACTTCACGCGGCGAGTAAAGACGGACAATGCCGGCGAATCGGTCGCTTGCAAACCACTGCTGTGCGGCTCGCACCTGCAGGTCGAGTTTCATCATCTCTACTCGCACCTCGCTGTGACTTCTTTCGTGCTGTTTTCGGCACGACTTCTTGTTCGAGACACTAAATGAGAGGGGAAACATAGTCGGTGACTTTTGTCACACCGCTCTCCCGATCTGCTGGACGATACTCGCCTTGGCGCCTACGGATCGTGATAACGGTCACAGCGCTCTGTGACTTCAGTCACTGCCGATGTTTACGTTATCGTCTAGCTTCGGCTACAGCTCGTGAAAGAGCGATCGATGGTGGTCGGCGATGCCAATAGACAAACTGCCCAAGGAATGCGAGAAGCCAGCTCGCATCCACTTCACGCTTAACGGCGAAGCTACAGAAGTGTCCTTCGCGCCGTACAAGACCCTTCTGGAAGTGCTGCGCGAAGATCTCAACCACATGGGGACGAAGCACGCGTGCGAGCTGGGCGAGTGCGGAGCGTGCGCCGTCATTCTGGACGGCGAACCCGTTCTTTCCTGCCTGGTACTCGCGCTTGAGTGTGATGAACGAGACGTGGTCACGATCGAAGGGCTCACGTCGAACGGGGAACTGCATCCTCTACAAGAAGCCTTCGCCAATATGGGCGGCTCCCAATGCGGTTATTGTACGCCGGGAATGATCATCACCGCGAAAGCGCTGCTGGATCGTAATCCGAGTCCCACCCACGACCAGATTCGCGAGGCGCTATCGGGAAATTTGTGTCGATGCACTGGCTACCTGCAGATATTCGATTCGCTGGAAGCGGCGATCAGAGAAATCAGCAAGCGCAAGAAAGCGACGGAAACAACGTAGTTTGACGGAGTGCGACCGCCGGGAGAGAAGAACATTGGCAAGCGATCAAAGACTGCCAGAGCGGGTATCGAAAGCCTCTGGACCAACCGGCGAAGACCTGCGCGTGATTGGTAAAGCACGTCAGCGGGTGGATGCACGAGGCAAAGTCACCGGCCAGACCGTCTACGCCGACGACATCTCCCTGCCGAGGATGACTTATTGCAAGCTTCTACGTTCGCCCCATCCGCATGCGCGCATACGAAGCATTGACATCTCACGCGCAGCGGCGCGCTCCGGCGTGTATCTGGTCCTGACTGGGAAGGACCTGCCAATCGAGTACGGAATCCTTCCGGTGAGCCAGGATGAGACAGCGTTGTGCGTCGATCGCGTGCGCCATGTGGGAGATCCTGTGGCCGCGGTGATCGCAAGAGAGGAACTTACCGCATTCGAAGCACTCGATTTGATTGCCGTCGAGTACGAGATTCTGCCGACAATTTCCAGCCCCGAAGAAGCTCTGGCAACCCCCGAGCCACGCATTCACGATTATGGGGAAGAGGGCAACATCCACAAGAGAGTGTCGTTCGAATTTGGCGACGTAGATAAGGGATTTGCCGAGGCAGACGAAGTCTTGGAAGACCTATTCTTCTACGCGGGGAGCAACCACTTGGCCATGGAGCAGCATGCCTCTGTGGCGGTTAAGGACCGTGAGGGTAAGCTAACGCTGTGGACGAGTACACAGGTGCCTCACTACTTGCACCGGGCATTGGCCAAGGTGCTGGAGATGCCGGCGGCGCACATTCGTGTGATAGCTACGCCAAACGGCGGCGGGTTTGGAGGGAAAAGCGATCCGCTGAATCACGAGATCATCGTCTCTAAGGCAGCGATGCTGCTCGGACGGCCGGTAAAGATCAGCCTGACGCGCGAAGAGGTTTTCTATTGCCACCGTGGACGCCACCCGGTGCTGATGAAGTTCAAGACCGGAGTGAAGAAAGACGGCACGATCACGGCGCTTGATCTCCAGACACTGATCGACGGCGGCGGATACGGGTCGTTTGGAGTAGCCAGCACGTTTTACACCGGCGCGCTGCAAACCACGGCATACCACGTTCCGAAGTATAAGTTCCGGGCGTGTCGTACGTTCACGAACAAGCCTCCGTGCGGCCCCAAGCGGGGACACGGAACTCCTCAGCCGCGCTTTGGCCAGGAAGTGCAGATGGACAAGATTGCAGAAAGGCTGGGAATGGATCCCGCGGAACTGCGGCTGCGCGTAGCCGTGAAGCCCAATGAACTGACTGCGAATTTTCTGCAGTTGGGAACAGTAGGGCTCGAGGAATGTATCCGGCGCGTCGTTGAGATGTCCGGATGGAATCAGAAGTTCCGGAAGCTCCCGGAGGGTCGAGGAGTCGGATTGGCGTGCTCTTGCTACTTGACCGGAGCGGGCCTCTCTATCTACTGGAACAAAATGCCTCATTCCGGCATTCAGCTGAAACTGGACCGGAGCGGTGGCGTGACCCTCCAAGCTGGAACGACGGAAATCGGCCAGGGTTCAGACGATGTTTTGGCCGCGATCGTGGCCGAAACCTTGGGCCTTCGGACAGCTGATATTCGCGTGTACTCCGGTGACACGGATTTGGGACCCGTGGACCTCGGATCGTACTCGAGTCGCGTGACTTTGATGGCTGGGAATGCAGCCATGCAAGCCGCCGAAAGGGCCAAGGCGATGTTAGCCGAGCCTGTGGCCGAAAAGCTTCAGACGACCAAGGAGCGGCTGCGCTTCGCCGATGGCGCGGTCTTCGACACGGCGGCGCCGGAAAAGCGAGTCACGTTCGCGGAAGCCGTGTGCCTCGGGGAGTCTCGGTTCGGCACGATCGGGACCGTCGGATCCTACTGGCCTCCGAAAATGCCGGCCGCGCAGTACAAAGGGGGCGGCGTAGGGACCTCACCCACCTACACCTACTCGGTCGCGGTTGCGGAAGTCGACGTGAATCCGGCCACCGGCTGGCTTCGCGTTGTCAGAATCTGGAATACCCATGACATCGGTCGGACGCTAAATCCAACCATCGCACTGGGGCAGGTCGAGGGCAGCATTTACATGGGGCTGGGCGAGGCGTTGATGGAGGAGCAGGATTTCAGGCGTCTTCCAAAAAAGCTTTCGCACGCTCTGGTGCACAAAGCGCCCTCGATGTTGGATTACAAGAGTCCGACCTCCCTCGAAATGCCTGAAATCTTCACGGAGTTTGTCGAAGGTCCGGACCCACGGGGCCCCTTTGGAGCCAAGGAAGTAGGGCAGGGCCCACTTCTTCCCATCGCGCCAGCGGTTGCCAACGCCGTCTATGACGCAGTGGGAGTGCGGATCGACGAAGTGCCGATCACGCCGGAGAAGATCCTCAAAGCATTGGCCGAAAAGAAAGCCGGGCGCGCGCCGCGCTACGGTCCCACGCAATTCCCGAACGTTACCTGGCCGGAGGCGTTGCGGGTTCCGCCACCTTGGGACGGCGGAGACGGACACGCCATCAACGAAGCGCCGCGAGCGCCCAAGCCAGATGGAGAGAAAGAAAAGGTCCTAAGCCGATGATGCGCCTTCCGCTGTTCAACTTCCGCGCCCCGCGCACCGTGGACGAAACTGCGCGCATATTGGACGGGGAGGGCTCGAGTGCAATGCTACTCGCCGGCGGGACGGACCTAATCCCCAACATGAAGCGAAGGCAGCAGGTTCCACGTACTCTGGTCAGCATCCGGCATGTCGAAGGACTCAATATACTCGAACTAGGCCACGTCACGACACGGTTGGGATCGTGCATCACATTAACCGAAATCGCTCGGGACCGCCGCTTTGGCATTGAATGCTCCGCACTCTGGCAAGCCGCTTCGGCGGTTGCCACTCCGCACATTCGCAACATGGCGACGCTCGGCGGCAATATTTGCCTCGATACTCGCTGCTTGTACTACGACCAGAACTATGAATGGCGGAAAGCGATCAACTTCTGCATGAAGAAGGAAGGCGATACGTGCTGGGTTGCCCCGGGGAGCGACCGTTGCATGGCGGTATCATCTACGGACACCGCGCCGGCGCTGATCGCTTTGGGAGCACACGTGCGGCTAAGGTCGCGCAGCGAGGAACGGGACGTGGCGCTGATCGATCTATACAACGACGATGGAATGAGCTATCTCACGCGTAAGCCCAACGAAATACTAACTGAGATTCGCCTCGGTGGCTTGGAGGGCTGGAAAAGCACCTACTGGAAGCTACGCCGGCGCGGTTCATTCGACTTTCCAGTGCTATCGGTGGCAGCCGCCGCGCGGAGTGATGGAGGCGGTGTCATCCAGGAAGCGCGGATCGTCTTGGGTGCCGTGGCCTCGCGTCCGCTTTTGGCGGACGAGGCGGCAAAAGCCCTTCTGGGACGAAAGCTCGATCAGGACGCCATCGCCGAAGCCGCAGCGCTTGCAAGCCGGATCGCTAAGCCACTATCCAACACCGATTTCGATATGAGCTGGCGCAAGAAAGTTACTTCGGAGTTCGTCACCTATGCGCTCCGGGAACTGCGCGGGGACGACATGAGCAGTGAATGCCGACAGTTGTCGGGGCACAACTAGAGACTGTTGCATGTTGAGGATGTCTTTCGTGGCGCCTTCAATTGGTATGAAAAGTACTCGTAGGTATTCACCAGTCCTCGTGGGCATTCGAGACATGGTCCTCCACGGAGATCTCGCGCCCGGCGAACGGGTGCGAGAATATCAGTTGGCCCGCAAACTAGGAGCGCCGCACAGGCATGTCCGGGAATCCCTGCCAATCCTAGCGCAAGAAGGAATGCTAGCGCAGCTCGAAACGCGCGAATACGTGGTACGAGCATTCACGATCCAAGAGATTACGGACGCCATCGAGGTCCGCGGTGCGCTGGAAGGACTGGCAGGTAGACTGCTCGCCGAGCACGGACCACCGCGCTGGATGATTCGAGCGCTGCATCAGTGCCTGCTTGACGGCGACACGATTCTCGCAAAGCGGCATCTGGTGGGGGCCGACGAAATCCACTATGGTGAAATGAACAGGCAATTCCATTCGCTCATAGTACACGGACCGGGTAGCAAGGCGATTATCGACGCGGTTGAATCCAACAGTCGAATCCCGTTTGTCTCCCCGTCCGCGATTGCGTTTGCACGGATCGATCTTCCTCGCACGCACTATTTGATGAAGTACGCGCATGCGCAGCACGACGCGATCATCCGCGCGATCGAGCGCGGTCAAGGACAGAGGGCGGCAGCTCTTTTGTGCGAACACGCCTACGAAACGAAGGCTAGGGTCATGCTGGCCCATAGCACTCGTCATTTGATCTCTCTAGGTCTTGCCTTCTAATCCTGTAATACGAATACCGCTGTGATGAACGCGGTAGCGGCGGTTCACAGAGATCAAGAGGGGCGTCAAGCCTTCGACGATGCTGGACATTTCCAAAGGCCCTGCATCTAGCGGACGCAAGCCGGGAATCAATCTCACGAACCGAAACAAAATCTGTTTAGCAGACTCGTCGTCGCCGCATACGAGGACGTCACAATCGGGTGTTGCCGCGAGGTCTTGCAAGACCATGGCCGACACGTTGTGGAAGGCTGACAAAACGGGGATCGTAGCTGGTACAAGTTCGCGAGTCTGCGCCGCGGCGGATCCCTGCCAGAGCTTCAATAGCCGCGTCGGCTTACCGCCCAAGGCCGCAGCCAAGGGCACTGTCGCATCCACCAAGACGGAGTTTCGCAGTGAGCCTCGAATGCTTTTTAGGATGTCGACTTGCGCCGAGATCGGTACGGCCAACACGAGTAGTGAAGCCTGCGCGGCGGCCTCGGCATTCCCAAGGCCGCTTACCGAAATGTGAGCTGCGTCACTCGGCGCGAATTTCATCACGGTGTCGCTGATGCGCTGCGCCGCTTCGCGGGCTTTGTTCTGATCGCGGGAACCAACCAATACCGGCACTCCTGCATGTGCCCATCGCAAGGCCAAGCCAAATCCCAGGTCGCCCGTTCCTCCGATGATGGCAATTTTTTCTTCTCCCATGTTTCCTCCACAAGACTTCTGAGAACTCACTTGGTCGGATCTGTTTCCGATGCTAGTCTTTGCGGCGTTGACTTCCTCTTCGATACAGGTTGTTCCATTGGCAGGTCTGCCCGAAATTATGCCGGGCGACGATCTCGCTCATCTGCTCGTCGAAGCGGTTCAGCGCCAACGAATTGCTCTCCAATCCGGAGATGTTTTTGTCGTTGCGCAAAAGATTGTTTCTAAAGCCGAAGGCAGAATCGTGCGGCTCGATTCGATCCAACCTTCGGAGCGAGCGGAGCGCTGGGCTGCCGAGCACCAGAAAGACGCTCGCGTGATCGAGCTTGTGCTCAGGGAGGCGAGCAGCATCGTGCGAATGGAACGCGGCGTCATCATCGCCAAGACGCGCCACGGCTTTGTTTGCGCCAATTCCGGAGTAGACGTTTCGAATGTCTCGAATGGAACGGCATCGTTGTTGCCCGAGAATGCGGATCGCTCCGCGGCCAAGCTTCAGCGAGAACTGACCCGGGAATTCGGCGTTCGTTTGGCCGTTATTATTTGCGACACATTCGGGCGCCCGTGGCGCGAAGGCTTGGTCAATGTCGCGCTGGGCATCGCGGGGATGAAACCGTTGGTCGACTATCGAGGACAGCACGACGCGCACGGCAAGGAATTGCACGCGACTGTGATCGCGTTGGCTGATGAACTGGCCGCAGCGAGCGGATTGGTGATGGGCAAACTTGACCGGATACCGGTGGCAATTATTCAAGGGGCGGCGATTCCGGAAGGCGCGGGAAGCGGAACCGAACTGATTCGACCGGCGGAGAAGGACCTCTTTCCGTAGCAGCCGACTCCCCACGCTCATGCTTTCTCCATTCCAGCAATCGTCGAGACGATTGGCAGCGACCGAGCCTTACGAACCCTTAGAGGCGTCGGATGATCGGGCTTTACGAGACTTGAGTGGTTTCTGATCGACCGGAGTTGGAGATTGGCCGGTATCCCCAACGCCGTCCTCGAGCGGCAAGAACTGCAGTCCCGTGTTGATCTCGCGCGCGGCGGCCTGCACGAGCGCCGAGATATTCGCGACGAATTGCGGAGTGGCCCCGTTCTCAGGCATGGCCATTGCAATACTGCCAATCACAGTCCGGTCGCGGCTGAATACCGGCGCCGCGATCCCTACCCGCCCTTCGTCAACTTCTCCGCGCGTGATATGTAGACCTGCTCGGCGGATTCGACGGAGGTTTGCCTTTACAGTCTCCCAATCGGAGCCGAGTTGTGCCGCAGCGATCTCGTTCGCGTACTTTTGAAAGAACCACTTGGCGGCTCGCGATGGCAGATTGGCGAAAATGACCTTTGAAGATGCACCGCGAAACATCGGCATGGGCCGGCCACGTTCGTAACTCGTGGCGTTTTCGGGAACCGCCTCGGGCTCCTGATGAACGCACATGACGCAATTCCGGTAAATCCGGCACAACAGCGCGATGCCCACTCCGTCGGAGCGGCCAATCAGACGTTGCATGGCGGGCCGGCCAACTCTAATCAATGGGTCCGTCAGCCGAATCTTCCGGTCATTCTCTATTACAGCAGGGCCCAATAAATATCTTCCGCTAGAGAACGGCTCGACGAAGCCCGCCTTCGACAATTCCCGAAAGTATCGATAGACCGTGCTTACAGGAATGCCCATCTCCTTCGCAGCCTCTTCCACGGTCCACTCAGGCTCATGGATCGTAAAGAGACCGAGAACTCGAAGGAGACGATTTGCCGTAGACATTTTTGACTCAGCCATCCCGCCAGCCACTATTGGCGCAGAGCTGGCCGGGCCGGGCCGCGCCTAACTTCGACTCCATCAATAGCAGAATTATCATATATCGACTGTGATGGACATCACTGACAACGCAGCTCTCATAGATTGAGAATACAGCTCGAAATTATGGAGAGCAAGGTCAAGTCGGTTTCCGAGGTCGTTCGGTCAATTCCTTGCGGAAGTCACATTGCGCTAGGTGGCTTCGCGATTGCCCGAAACTTAATTGCAGTTGTCCATGAGCTGATCCGCCAACAGAAGACGGACCTGACGGTTTCGCAGGGAGTGGTTGGACTCGATACCGATCTACTGGTTGGGGCCGGACTGGTGAAGCACCTCGTCATGGGTGGCGGCTCACTTGACCGATTCGGCCCCGTTAACTGCATTAATCGCGCGCGTGAAAACAGATCTTTCAGCTACGAAGATTACACCAGTCTTTCGATGTGCTTTCGCTACTTGGCAGGAGCGTTGGGACTTTCTTTCATTCCAATCAAGTCGTTGCTCGCCTCGGAAATATTGGAGCGCCTAGAGACGGGGGCTGGATCGGGGAATGTAAAGCGATCAAAGTGTCCATTTACCGGGGAAGAGTACGTCCTGCTTCGAGCACTCACTCCCGACGTGTCTTTCGTCCACGTTCACGTTGCAGACAGCGAAGGCAACTGCCAGATCCACGGAGCTCGGTGGGAGAACGAGGAGCAAGCGAAGGCCGCGCGCCGCTTGATCGTGATGGCCGAGGAGATCGTACCTACTGAATATATACAGAGGTTTCCGGAAAAGACCATCATACCGGGACACCGCGTCGAGGCCATCATTCATCAACCTTTTGGCGCGATACCTACCTGTGCCTTCGGCTGCTACGACTACGACGCCGATCATCTGCGGCTGTATGTACAACACTCCAAGACCCCGGAAGGTTTCACAGACTATCTGAAGGACTTCGTATTTGGTTCTCGCGACCATTGGGACTACCTGGAGAAGCTTGGTGGAATACGGCGAATGGCAGAACTAAAAGCTGAACGGATCTTAGGTTACTGACAGTTGATGGACCGACGAGCTAGGAAGGGAAGCGTTCGATGGCAGTGACGGAAGGAACGAGACGCGGAAACGCACGGATCGATATCCACGCCAGCGAGATCATGGCGGCTGCCGGAGCCAGAGAACTTCACGACGGCGAGGTGATTGTCGTGGGTCTGGGGTTGCCTGAAATCGCAAGTGTTCTCGCCAGGTGTACGCACGCGCCGAGACTCACCACTCTTCTCGAGGTCGGAGTGATGAACCCGCGCCCAAGGGACACACCCGTTGGGCTGGTCGACTCGCGATCGTTTTATCGAGCCACGTGCTGGAGCGGCTTCCTCGACGTGATGGGTATGAACCTACACCGAGGCGTGGTCGACGCAGGCTTCCTGGGGGCATTGGAGCTAGACCAATACGGCAACATCAATACGACTCTCGTGAAAAATGAAACCGGGAAAGTCAGATACGTGAATGGCAGCGCGGGAGGGAACGACGTGGCGTCGCTGGCCAAGCGTGTGATCGTGATCATGCGCCATGAGAAGAGAAAACTCCCTCTTGCCGTGGCGCACATTACGAGTCCCGGCTTTGTGGGTGGGCACAGCCGCCAAGAATTGAATTTGCGCGGAGGCGGGCCCAATCGGTTGATTACCGATATGGCTGTTCTCGGATTTGATCCGGAGAACCATATGCTGACAGTGATCTCGTTACATCCGGGAGTCGAACTCGAAGAGCTGAAGGCAAACACCGGATTCCCCTTGCACGTTCCAGAGGAAATTCCTGCGACGCCGCTTCCGACCGATGAAGAGTTACGTTTATTGCGAGAGGAAATCGACCCGGCGGGAACACATTTGAAATGAGGAGACGGTCCATGGGACCGCGTCCGCAAGAGGAGGGTGATTGTGCTGTACGACATCGAGCTAAATTCCGCCGCGCACTATCCCGTAGAAGGGATCGTCGAACTATCGCCGTTGATTGAACAGGCTGGCTTCGGCGCCTTCTGGAAAGGTGAATCGAACAGCACAGATCCCTTGGTCTTGCTCTCGGGCGTCGCCGCGCGTACCCGAACGCTGAAGGTGGGGACGGCGATTTATCATATCTACGGCCGCAGTGCAGTCACGCTCGGAATCCAGTCAGCCACTCTGCAAGATCTCTCCGGCGGCAGACTCCTTTTGGGACTCGGAGTAGCCAACAAGACAATCGCCGCGTGGCACGGCGGGACCTTCGATCGTCCGCTGCGACGCGCCAAGGAATACATCGAGATCGTTCGAAAGACTGCGGCCGGTGAGCGCGTTGAATATCAGGGCGAAATCTACTCGACCGGACAGCGCTTTCAGCTTTCTTGGAAGCCATCCCATCCATCCTTTCCCATATATCTCGCAGGTTTAGGACCGCAGATGACACGGTTGGTTGGGCAGATTTCGGATGGAGTTTTCATCAATATGGCCACTCCGGCGACGATTCGAGAGATTGCGGGCCGCGTTCGCGCTGGCGCCGTCGAGGCAGGCCGCGATCCGAGCAAGCTAGAGATCATTGCGAAGGTTCGAGTTTCCCTGCATCCGGATCGGGCCATGGCGAGGTCACGCATCCGCCAAGTACTCACCTTCTACAACATTGCCGACCACTACAAAGACATGCTTAGGGCCTCCGGCTTTGAGGCGGAAGTGAACGCCGTCCAAGAGGCTTTCAAAGAGGGTGGATTCAAAGCCGCGAGCGCCAAGATCACGGATGCCTACATGGACAAGTTGCCAGTGATCCCCGCCACTTCCATCCGAGAAATCAAGGAACGGTTGGAACCGTTTGTGGAAGCCGGTGTCACGAGACTGATTGTGCCGTACGTGCCGGTAACCGAGCCGGTGATCGACGATGCGCGTCGGTTCGTGGAAGCGTGGGGAAACTCGTAAAGCTGATCAGATAGGGAGGCGATGATGTGCGATTTTGCAGGAGATGCAGAGGCGGCCCGACAGCTCCTCGTGGGGCGTGTGTTGACGCCGGTCAGCCGGAGGAAGGCGGCGTGCGGCTCGTTAGCGAATCGGGCGAGGTGCTGCCCGAAGTGGTCGAGATCATGAAGATGGCCGTGGCGAAGAAGGTGGGCATCGGTTTCGGCCACACCGATTTTCAAGAATTGCTGCCGCTGTCAAAGAAAGCGAAGGAACTGGGCGTGCGGGCCACGCTGGATCACCCATTACTCGAACTCAACAAGCTGCTTCTGAACGAAATGCTCGAACTCGCTGATCTGGGAGTTTACGTGGGGACCTACTGCCAGCCGATGATTCCGAGCCTCTACCAGCCGGTGGCTGATCCGATGGAAACCATAAAAACCATCCAAGCCATCGGTGCAAAGCGCTGCATTATCGGCAGCGACTTCGGCCAGGTGCTGCACATGGACAGCATCGACGGAATGAGGGTCTTCATCCGCGCGCTGCTGGCGTTCGGCATTAAGGAAGACGACGTTCGAATCATGCTGCACGACAACCCAGCCAAACTAATGTGGCTTGACTAAGCCTGGAGAGGTTTCGCCAGCACGGAGGGCACGACATGGCGTCAACGGCAGAAGATCTTCAGGCTATACGAGACAATGTGCGCGGGCTGTGCCGCGACTTTCCAGATACCTACTGGCGCGAAGGCGACAAGAAGGGTGAGTACCCGCACGACTTTGTTAAGGCACTCACCGAGAGCGGCTATCTCGCGGTTCTGATTCCTGAGGAGTACGGTGGCTCGGGATTGGGGATCACGGAAGCCGGCGTCATCCTCGAAGAAATTAACCACTCCGGCGGCAATTCCGGTGCCTGCCACGCACAGATGTACACGATGGGAACACTGCTGCGTCATGGCAGCGAAGAACAGAAGCAGCGTTATCTTCCCGGCATCGCCAAGGGCGAACTGCGCCTGCAAGCGTTTGCAGTTACGGAACCAAACGCTGGGTCAGAGACGACGCGCATTGAGACTCGAGCCGTTCGCAAGGGAGACAGCTACATCGTCAACGGACAGAAGATATTTATTTCCCGCGCGAAACAGTCCGACCTGATGCTTCTGCTGGCTCGGACCACGCCGTACAACGAAGTGCAGGACAAAACACAGGGAATCTCCGTGTTTGTGGTGGACATGCGAAAGGTAAAGGGAAGTCTCGATATTCGGCCTCTCGATGTAATGATGAATCACCATACCAATACGATTTTCATGGAGGACCTGGAAATCCCAGCTTCCAGCCTAATCGGTGAAGCAGGAAAAGGGTTCCGCTACATCATAGACGGATGGAATGCCGAGCGAATCCTGGTTGCCTCCGAGGCAATCGGAGACGGCCACTGGTATATAGAGCACGCGTCATCGTATGCGCGCGAACGTGTCGTTTTCGGGCGGCCCATCGGTGCGAATCAAGGTGTGCAGTTTCCCATCGCGAAGGCCTATGCGCATGTGGAGGCAGCCGACCTGATGCGTTTTGACGCGGCCGCAAAGTTCGACCGCAAGGAAAAATGCGGGGCTGAAGCCAACATGGCCAAGTTATTAGCTTCGGAAGCCGCCTGGGAAGCAGCCGAGGTTTGCCTCACGACGTACGGGGGATACGGATTCGCTCGAGACTACGATGTGGAGAGGAAGTTTCGCGAAACCCGGCTGCTCACCGTTGCGCCGGTGAACAACAACCTGATCCTGGCCTTTCTTGGCCAGAACGTGCTGAAGATGCCGAAGTCTTATTAGGACCAGCCAGCGAGCGAGTCGCGCATAACTTCTAGTTCGCGACCGGTACATAAGTCGTACAGGGAGGCAGTATATGGGCCACAAGAACGTCTTGCTACGAACGTGGATGTTCGTGCCTGGGAACCGCCAGCGCATGCTCGAAAAAGCGATGGGCGTTCCGGTAGGAGCCGTCATGATGGACATCGAAGACGGCGTCGCTCCCGCGGAGAAGGACTTGGCTCGCCAGCAGATTGCAATAAGTCTGGACCAAGTGGCGGTGCGACTCAAGAACGAGAAGCAGTTCCGGACACCGGCACGATTTGTGCGTATCAACGCCGTTGGGCATGAGCGCTGCAAGGACGATCTTGCGTCGATCGTACGCCAAGGCCTCGAAGGCCTAGTTCTGCCGAAGGTCGAGACTCCGGAGCAGGTCAGAACCGTCGAGCAGCTTTTGGATCGCCGTGAGTCCGAGGTGGGACTTGCCCGGGGAAGTGTGCGTTTGCTGCCCGCGCTGGAAAGTCCAAAGGGATTGTTCAACGCCTATGCAATCGCCTCCGCTTCGCCGCGGGTAATCGGATTGCTTTTCGGAGCGGAAGATTTTTCGCGAGAGCTCGGCTTGCCGTTGCGCCGCGAAGGTGAAGCTCGCGATCTCATCTTCGCGCGTTCGGCGCTGGTCACAGCTGCCGCGTGCGCGCACGTGCAGGCGGTTGACGGTGTATGGCCGGATCTTCAGGATACTGAGGGACTCAAGACCTTTGCTCTCCAGTCGCGGCGATTAGGGTTTTCGGGAATGTCGGTCATTCATCCAGCACAGGTGGAAACCGTGAACGCTGCGTTCAGCCCTACCGCAGACGATGTCGATTACGCACGACGAGTGCTGCAGGCTTTCGATGAAGCGAATGCGCGCGGGGAAGGAGCAGTGGCCTTCGGTGGTCAACTCCTCGATCTCCCGATTATCGATCGGGCCCGGCAAACTCTCGATCTCGCGGAATCACTCGTCGTCCGTTCTTTGTAGCGATGAGAAGTCACAGCAGAGCGTAGCAGAAGGGACGCTTCAGGAAGCAAGCGTGACGACATTTCATTCTTTTGTGAGTTGGTTCCAGACATTCTTTTGGGAGGAGTCGAAATGGCGGTCAAGCCTGGATGGGAAGGGCGATTTTTTGAAGATTTCGAAGTGGGGGATGTTTACCGCTGCCGGCTCGGTCGGACGGTGACGGAAAACGACAACATCTGGTTCACGCTTCTCACAAACAACACGAATCAGATTCACTTTAACAACGAATACGGCAAGCGCACCGAGTTCGGGAAGTGCCTGATCAATAGCGCACTCACACTGGCGATCGTAGCCGGAATGGGAGTGGCCGACGTGAGCGAAAACGGTTTTGCGCTTGGATGGGACGAAATCAAGCTGCCTAATCCGCTGTTTGCGGGAGACACGCTTTACTCCGAATCCGAGGTGTTGGAGAAGCGTGAATCCAAATCCAAGCCTCAATGGGGAATTATCAAGGTACGCACGCGCGGGGTCCGGCAGGATGGCAAAGTGGTGATCGATTACAGCCGGAGCGTCATGGTGTGGAAGAAAGAGTTTGCGCCGAAGCAGAACTTGTTCCCCAAGGTCATGGCCTGATGGGGGAATCTCGGCCGAATGAGGCGTCCGGAGCGCTGCAAGGGATTCGCGTCCTCGCCCTTGAGGCGTCAGTCTCCGGCCCTCACTGTACGCGCATCCTCGCGGATATGGGCGCGGAGGTCATCAAGGTTGAAAAGCCCGGCTCGGGTGACCTGATTCGTGCTTGGGACTCCGTTGTAAAAGGTCTCTCGTCTGGCTACGTCTGGCTCAATGGCAACAAGCGCAGCTTTGCGATCGATATGAAGAAGCCGGCAGGTCTTGAGGTGATGCGGCGCCTCGCAGATCGCTCCGACGTGCTGCTCGAAAATTTCGCGCCCGGAGTTGCGGACCGTCTCGGTTTAGGAGCGACCGAACTCTGCGCGCGTAATCCGCGGCTTATCTACTGTTCCGTTTCTGGCTACGGGCAGGACGGTCCTTACCGTGACGTGAAGGCATACGACCTGCTCATTCAGGGCGAAGCTGGAATTATCGCCACCACGGGTTATCCGGATAGGCCGGCCAAGGTCGGAGTGCCGATCACCGATCTCGCGTCGTCGATGTACGCAGCGGTGGGAATTCTTTTGGCTCTTTATCAGAGGGAGCGAACCGGCCGCGGACAAGTGATCGATATCTCGATGTTCGAATCAGCGCTGGCCTGGCTCGGATACTTTCCGCATCACTACTGGCATCAGGGAGAGGAACCGGAGCGTGTTGGCATGCGCCACCATTACATTGTTCCCTACGGTCCTTACATGGCCGGAGATGGCGTGTACGTGAGTCTCGCCGTGGCCACCCCGCACGATTGGGACGTATTTTGCCGCAACGTTGCGCAGCGCTCGGAATGGCTCCAAGACGCACGATTCCGCACGGCTCCCGATCGTCGCAAGAATCGAGGTGTGCTCGAAGAGTCGGTGGAGAAGCTATTCTTAGAGCAGCCGCACGACGAGTGGATGCGTCGCCTCCGGGACGCCGAACTGCCTCATGGGAGGTTAAACGGAATCGGCGAGGTTTTGGCCCATCCCCAGGCGATTGCGCGCAAGATGATTCGGGAGATCGAATCGCCGGTGGGAAAAGTGCCCATAATGGGAAGTCCGCTGCGCCTTTCTGAAAGCCCGGTGCGTTTTGATGCGATCCCAAGCCTGGGGCAGGATACAGATCCGATTCTCCGAGAGCTGGGCTACAGCGCCGCCGAGATTGACCATCTCCGACGCGATCAGATCATCTGACTGCGGCCCGCATCAACAGCTGCTTCGAAATGGATCTCTCGCTCGATAAGCCATTGAGCCGTCGCCGAGCCGGGCCGCAACCGGTTCTGAAGTTTGCACAGATCTTCAAGTTCATCGATATCGAGCTCCAGTCGAGGATTGCGGAAGACTCGAATACGTGCGCCGCATCCTTCCGCCTCTGCCAGATGTCGAGGGAAACTGTTGGGGCCAAAGTGTGATGGAAACAACTCGGCCGGCGAACGCAGTAGCGCGTTGGTGCCCGAGCCATCGCTCGATGGGACGATAACCACCGACGGTGCAACATCCAACCGTTCAAAGATCGCCTCGATGTCGCTCGGTTCCACAAGAGGAAGATCGACGGGCAGCCGAAGCAACGCCTGAACACCCCGCTCCGCGCAGTAGCGTGATCCCGCATCTATCGAGCTGCTTTCCGAAACCTGGCGGGACTCGATGATCGTTTCCCAGCCGCGTTGTCGTGCATAAAAAAGCGCTCTGCGTTCCTTGCTTATGACAAACACACGGTCCGCACAGCTCGTCGCTGCCACTACATTGAAAAAATCCTCGCACATCGCTTGCGCCAACGCCGCGCGGTCGGTCGGGGAGAAATGCGGAGCCAGGCGCTTCTTCGCTTCGTGAAACTCTTTTACTGGTATCAGGATCGCCTTCATGCAGATGCTCCTGCCGACTGGTTCGCGGTCAGCTGTAGGATCCTTCGCGCGAGTTGTTCCTTGTCTTCCACGTTGCGCATCACGGTGGGATGGATCACCAAATTGACTCCAAGCGCCTCGATTGCTTGGCGTTGCGCGCTATCGACGGGATCGATCAGGATTGTTCCGCAGATGTCCCTGTACATCCGAGCCACACCAAGCGCTGACACTTCGTATCCAAGTTGTCCGAGCATTCGATCGGACGGTCCCTTCAGCGATTTGCCTCCTACGATTGGACAAACCGCCACGACGTGCATACGTCGCTCCTGCAGGGCTTTTCGTACGCCAGGCACTGCGAGAATCGGCCCGATGCTGATCAGCGGGTTACTGGGGCAAATCACGACACTGTACGCACGTTGGAGAGCTTCCAGAACGCCCCGAGCCGGGTGCGCGCGCTCGATTCCATCGAATGAGATTGCACGAACGATGGGTTCCGCCCGTCGCTGAACCAAGTATTCTTGGAAGTGAAGGCGTCCTTCGCTCGTTTCCAGCATCGTCGGCACGGGGTCGTCGCTCATCGGCAGAATTTGAGCCTGGACGCCCAACGCTTCTCGGATGGAGCTCGCCACTTCAGAAAGACGCGCTCCACCGCGAAGCAGGGATGTCCGGTGAATGTGCGTCGCCAAGTCGCGGTCCCCGAGATGGAACCATTGCGGGCCTCTGTACACCGCCAGTTGCTCGAGTGCGCGAAAGGTTTCGTCGCCGAATCCCCAGCCCGTTTCGGGATTCACCAATCCAGCCAACGTGTAGGTGACGATATCGAGATCGGGAGATATCGAAAGGCCATGGAGGACGACATCGTCTCCCGTATTCACTATGACAGTCAGTTCGCGCGGATCCATCACGCGGCAGAGCCCCAGCAAGAGCTTTGAGGCACCCACTCCGCCCGCCAACGCTGCGATTTCCATCAGTATCCGACCTCGTCGCCAGTGACGGTACTCTCGATGTGTCCAGCCATGCGTTCAACCGGCAAAGCTTCACCTGAATCTGCGCGCTCGAAGACTCGCCGGATATTGTAGGTTGTGGTGCGTTCGGCAGGCGTACGGCCGATCGTCCGGATCAGCGCGCGAATTTCACCCGGCGAAACGGACTCGCCGAAATGGGATCCCGCTGCTTTCGAGATGCTCTCTTCCATCAAGGTGCCGCCGAAATCATTTGCACCGGCCTCGAGGCAAGCGAGTGCCGCTTCGAAGCCCAACTTCACCCAGGAAATCTGAATATTCTGGATATGGCCATTCAGGAGGATGCGTGCGAGCGCATGCACGAGCAAGTGTTCCTCAAACGAGCTTCCCGGACGGGCACGGCCCGTGCGGAACAGTCGGGTCTGCGAATGGATGAAGCCCAGCGGGACGAACTCGGTGAATCCGCCCGTCTCCATCTGAATCTCCCGTAACAACAGCAAATGCCGTACCCAATGTTCGGGCAGTTCCACGTGACCATACATCATGGTGCTAGTGGACCGGATGCCAAGCTCGTGCGCCGCACGAATTACCTCGATCCATTGGCGAACTTTGAGCTTGTTGGGGCTAAGCAGTTGGCGCACCTCGTCGTCTAGGATTTCAGCAGCCGTTCCCGGAACACTGCCGAGACCCGCGTCCTTTAGAGTTTGCAGGTGCTCCCGGAGACTCATGCCCGTCTTTTCGACGCCATACACAATTTCCATTGGCGAGTAGGCGTGCAGATGAAGGTTCGGCAGCCGCGATTTTATGGCTCGTAGCAGATCGGCGTAATACGCCCCGTTCAAGTCCCGGGGCAAGCCGCCTTGGATGCATACTTCCGTAGATCCGCGCTCTACCGCTTCCTTTGCCCTTGCAACGAGCGACTCGGTTGAGTGAAAAAAGGCATCCGCCGAGCGGGCGCCTCGTCCGAAACCGCAGAACGCGCAGCCGACAACGCACACGTTGGTGAAGTTGAGGTTGCGGTTTACGACGTAAGTCACCTGATCGCCGACCGCGCGCCGGCGAAGTTCATCGGCGATCTTTATAACCGCTACGAGGTCCTCTCCTGTGACGCAGGAAAGCGTGAGCCCATCTCTCGCATCGAGATCCTTTCCGGCAAGTGACCTCTCAAGAATCTTGCCTACAGCAGGGCTAGCCGTTTTGAGGGCCTGCTCCGCAGTGATCTCTCGCCACTGAAGATCCCGAGTGTTCAGCATTATGTCTTACTCAGTTCGAGCATAACCGTTTTGCCCCTGGAGTCTCTGCAGGCAAGGTTGAACATGCTCATCCACAAATCCGGGCCGGGAAGAGAATTCTGGATAAATCGCCAGACGCTCGCGCAAGACGAATCCAGCGGCAGCCGTCTTTTCCTTTAGAAAAGAGATTTGCGGCCAGGCAGCCTCCGGGTTGATGAAATCCTTCGTGACGGGAGAAATGCCTCCCCAATCATTCATTCCGGCTTCGAGTAACACCGGAAAATCGCTGGATAACAAATTCGGTGGAGACTGAATATTCATATCGCCGCCGAAGATCAGCCGTGCGATTGCCAAGGTTCGCAGCAGGTCGTCTGTAGGTGGCTCGTCCGCATCGGCCATTCTGGTCTCAGGTTTGGCTCGAAACGGCTGCACGATGACTTCCTGAATGTGGCCGTATCTCTCATCGAGATCGCGAATGGCGAGCAAGGAATCGACTCGTTCTTCGACGGTTTCGCCGATGCCGATCAGAATGCCCGTTGTAAAGGCGATCGATAGGCGCCCCGCCTCTTCGATTGTCTTCAGTCGTATCGACGGCACTTTGTCCGGAGCCTTCCAATGAGGTCCGCGCGTTTGGCGAAGCCGGAGGCTCGTGGTTTCGAGCATCAGGCCCAAACTCACGTTGGACTCCTTTAGATGTTTGAGGTCGCTCGCATCCATTACCCCCGGATTGGAGTGAGGCAGTAGGCCGATTTCATCACGGACGAGTTGCGTCATGGCTGCAAGGTACTCGAGCGTTCGCTCGAAACCCTGCTTTCGCAGAAACTTTTTTGCCTCTGGGAAAACTCTTTCCGGTTGATCACCGAGGCTGAACAGCGCTTCCTTGCATCCCGCCTGGCGTCCCGCTTCTGCCAGTTCAAGCACCTCTTGCGGCGTCATAAAGGGATCGTCGTCGCTGGCGGGATCGGCCCGGAAGGTACAGTAGCCGCAGTAATCTCGGCAAAGGTGGGTCAGCGGTAAGAAGACCTTCTTCGAATACGTAACTGTGCTGCCTTTTGACAGATGCCGAACGAATGCCGCGGCGCGCAGCAGGGGACCTAGGCCGCCATGTCCAAATAGCAAAAGTGCTTGCTCGCGGGAGATTCTGTCGCCTTCGGACGCTTCTCCTAGGGCGGCCTCAACCGCAGTTGTCGTGGCTAGTGCTTCTGTGGTCATTTTCCAGATGGATCCAACCTAAAAGTAACCACAGATTCAAGACTGGTCAGTGACCGGGATCACCATCGATGCTCGCACGTTGCCTGCATCTCGTATCCTGGCCTTCTCTAGGATCGAACGACTGCTAGACTGATTTGCTGTCAACTATGGGGTCGCGTGTCGAATGTACGTCTTCCCCGGCATTGCCTTCTTGCTAAATCAAGCGTTTTCATCCCGAACTATAGACCCCATATTCCTTCCCTGTATCGATCATAGCGTGCAGGTTTTCCGCCTTGGCGTCGTCCACGGTTGCACCAGTGGAAAGAATATAACCTCCATCCCGGCCCACGTCGTCGATCAACTGCTTGACGTGCGTTCTCACCTGGTCGGCAGTCCCGGCGATGAGAAGTGACGAGGGAACGTTACCTCCGAAACATGCCCAGCCGGAGAATCGTTTCTTCACCTCCCGCAAATCGGTCTGGTCGAACACCCAGATGGTACGGCCGGCCGGAATGTCGGGATCGGTAATGACATCAAGGCGCTTCGCATAGGCGCCCTCTACGAACATGTAGGGAATAAAGCCTTCTTTGATCAAGCCGATGATGACAGCTTTGAGCGTAGGCCAATAGAAAGTCTGAAAATCTTTGGCCGACATGAAGCTGTCCGCTCCCTTGTGGAGCGGTATGAAAACGATGGGACTCCGCGAATTTCGCGCTGTTTGTACGCCGGCATCGATCGCCAGCGGCACGAAACGCCCCGCAGCGGCGAGCACTGCCTTGGGCTGGCGGAATTTGTCGAGCATGACGGCGCGCGTGCCGCGCAGCGTGTCGCCGATGGCGTCGAAGGGAGCTTTTGTGAAGCCACCCATCACGCCAGGCAGGCCCATGGTCGAGATGAACTCGCGTTCGAGTTCCTGGCAGGCTTGAATCCATTCGAGCGCCGCATTGCCGGCGTCCAGGAGTTTCCGCAACGCCTGTTGAACGTCAGGCAAACCAAACGGTATCATGGCCGCGCTCACGGAAGGCAGTTCGAGAATGTCCGTGAGAGTACTCAACCTCGATAGTGGAGCTAGAGACCCGAGAATGCGGGGTAGGTACTTCCGAAGGAAGAAATCGGAAGGGTCATTTGTCAGCGCCGTGTACTCGTCGGCGCGCATGTATTCGTCTTCGACGCACTGATATGGTTCATCGGCGGGTACTCCGTGTCCCGGCCAGCGATAGAGCTTGTAGTCCAGAATCTCCAGAACCTTGCCGGAACCGTACAGAGTACCGCTAGCCATCGAATCGGGTGAGAAATCGGTCTGGTATTTGCGTAACGCGAACGCCAGCTTTCCATAGTCGTACATGGCATCCTGCGACGTGATGCCGGCGTATTTGAAGGGATAAAAACCCATCCCGGGGCACACGGGAATTCTTTCCGGTTTCTTCAGCGTGATCACGTCGATCAGCATCTGCACGCGGCGCTCGTAGGCGTCCTGAACCGCAGCAGAGGCAAACTCGATTCCTTGGGGATGCTTCCAGCGCGCTGCGCGCTCTTCAAACGTACGCGCGTGCGCACCTCCCGAAACTTCGTTGGCCACAGCTCGCTCCTTTGTCGGCTGCACAGTCGCAATGGCAAGCGCAAACCGTCGGGGGAACCTAGGTGCACGGGACAGCACCACTCTAACCTCAGCGTGCCTATCGGCGAGTGACGGCAAGCACCGTGTTTGGTGACGAGGGTCACAGCCGCGCCGGTGGTGTTAAGCGCAGAGTTCGGTGGTAATGCCGGGCAAGGACCGAGCCTGATGGTGTAGTTCTGCCTGCGGTCAGCCCGGCGGGCCGTCATACGGAGGAGGTCGTCTTGGAAGACAAGAGCAAGCAGCTGGTCCAACAGATTGCCGAGATGCAAGAAGATGACGCGGTGAAGCTTGCCCGCGAGATGCTCGACAGCGGATACGATCCGGTGAAACTGTTGGGGCACTGCCGGGAAGCAATGGAAATTGTCGGCAAGCGATACGCGGAGGGTGAGTACTTTCTTCCCGAACTGATGCTGGCCGGCGAGATGCTTAAGTCCATCGGGGAGATGGCCAAGCCCTTGATCAAGCAGGACGAGTCTAGCGCGAAGACTGCAGGGACCGTGTTGATCGGAACGGTGCAGGGTGACCTCCACGATATCGGCAAGAACATCGTGACCTTCATGCTGGAAATCAACGGTTACAAGGTAGTGGATCTCGGCATCGACGTACCGGTTGCCAACTTTGTTGAGAGCATCAAGGAACACAAACCCCAGGTGGTCGGCCTGAGCGGCTTCCTCACGCTGGCTTTCGATGCGATGAAGAATACAGTCGAGGCCATCAGAGAGGCGGGCCTTCGAGAAAACATCAAGATCATGATCGGCGGAGGGCAGGTGGACGAAACGGTGAAGAACTATACGGGTGCGGATGCCTTTGGCCTGAACGCGATGGACGCGGTGTCTCTCTGCAAGCAGTGGGTTCCCGCGTGAGCTCCTCCACCTCCGTATCGTCGCTCTCCGCGCTATACGAGCAGCGGCAGAAGCGGCTGATGGATGCGATCGAGTTACGACAGCCGGACCGATTGCCGACAATTCTTTTTTCACACTTTTGGACTGCGCATTACGCCGGTATGACGTGCCGCGAGGCGATGTATGACTACGAACGCCTTGCTGCCGCTGTGAAGAAGGCGGTTGTTGACCTCGAGCCCGATGCCTACCAGCCCGTGCATGCCCTGGTGGCTTTCGGCCCCACTATGGACATCCTGGAATACAAGCAGCTCGAGTGGCCGGGCCATAAAGGCCTGGCTGAAGATGTCGGCTACCAATACCTGGACGCCCAGTATATGGCCCCGGACGAGTATGAAGACTATCTGCTCGACCCCACCGGATTCATGCTGCATAGATACCTGCCCCGAGTCGCCGGAGCGTTGGAGCCCCTTTCGGAACTGCCGCAATATCCAGGGGTTCTTCATACGCGCATTATCCAGTCGATGGAGGCCTACGCACGTCCGGCGGTGCGCCAGGCGCTGGAGACGCTAATCCGAGCCGGTGAAGAGATGCAGAAGATGCGGACCGTGCAGAGCCGCCTGATACAGGAACTCCAGGACCTGGGGTTCCCGGTCGCCTCTCACGGCACGACGCACGCGCCATTCGATGTAGCGGCGGATTATCTGCGCGGCTCCAAGGGAGCGATGCTGGATCTCTTTCGGAACAAAGATAAGCTGCTGAGCCTGATGGACCGGTTGACGGTATTGATTCCGCGGACAGGCATCGCAAGCGTAAAAGCTGTTGGTGGCAACATGGTCTTTATCCCATTGCACTGGGGCCTGGACGGATTCATGTCGCCCAAGCAATTCACGACATTCTTCTGGCCACAATTCCAGAAAGTGCTTCTGACCTTGATTGAAGCAGGAATCTATCCGCATGTGCTTTGGGAAGGTGACTGCACGTCGCGGCTCGAGGTCATCAAGGATGTGCCCTCGGGCAAGTGCGTGTACTTTTTCGAACGCACTGACCTGGGCAAAGCAAAACAAGCGCTGCGCGGAACCGTGTGCATTCGCGGCAACGTGCCGGCATCGACGTTGATTACTGGCACCGTGAGCGACGTCCGCGAATGCTGCAAGAAGCTCTTCGAGACTGCAGGCGACGGAGGTGGCTTCATCCTCGATGGCAGCGTTGGAATCCCGGATGAGGCCAAGCCCGAGAACGTCCTCGCCATGTATGAAGCCGCGAAGGAGTGCGTTTACTGACTGAAGGAAGTCATGCCCGTATTCGCTGAGAATCCCCAGCCGCTTAACGTCGAGGACATAGCCTCATCCTGGGGCGTCCGACGAGCTCGGTTGGCGTCTGGCCGCATGACGAAGCTTCTTTCGGACCTGCTCGAGCAAATTGAACTGCACAATTGGATTCAACCGCGGATCAGTTTTCAGGTTCACCCAATCGTGGCGAGAAGTCGGGAGCAGTTCACTCTGCGCGGCGGATCTCGGATCTTCTCGCCGATGCTCGAACACTATCTGCCGGCTGCGACGCAGGTCGCCGCGGGCGTCTGCACGATCGGCGATGCAATCGAGAATCAGGTTCGAGCGGATTTTGCCGCCAGCGACCGGCTGCGTGCCGTGATGCTGGATGAGATTGGAACGCTTGCGCTTTATCGCCTTGGCGATCAGCTCGAGAAAACAATTCACGGCGAAGCCGCACGTCTGGGAATCGAAGCGAGTGGCGCGCTGAATCCGGGTGAAGATACCTTCCCGATTACTCAGCAGGAGACGGTGCTGGAATTGGCCGGAGGCGCAGCGATCGGCATTTCATACACTACGACTGGCATGCTTAGGCCCCGCAAAACCCTCTCGATGATCTTGGGTCTCGGCAAGCAGATGAGGAAATGGAGTCGCGGCGAGCGGTGTGCCGTGTGCGCCGCGAGGGTCCGCTGCCCCCATCGCCGCTCGAAGCTGACCGGGGGTGCAACATGAGCTCTTCGCGAGAGTCCGTTGTCGCGGGACACTGGGTCACATTCGAACCCGGCGGCGACCATGTTTGGAGCCTGCCAGCGGAAACCCTGCTCGATACGGCTCGCCGGGTGGGAGTGCGTATTGCCAGCGTGTGCGGGGGCCGTGGGTTGTGCCACTCCTGTGTGGTCCGTGTAACGGAAGGGCCGGCCGGGCCTCCGTCGCAGCCGGACCTCGAGTTCTTTACTACGGACGAACTCGCTGACAGTTGGCGGAGGGCATGCCAGACTGTGGCTCGAACCGACTGTCGTGTCGAAATTTCGGAGCGGGCGCGGGCCACTCCGCTGCGGACCGAAGTTGAAAGCGAAGATGTATGGGTGCGTCCGGATCCCAGCGTACGACTATATCCCGTTACAGTCGCCGCGCCGAGCCTGGAACATCCGGAGGCCGATGACAATCGGCTGTTGTTCGCTTTGAACGAGAAGTGGCCGGGCACATGCTCTCGCATCGATCTCGACGCGCTACGTCGCCTCCCAGTCACTTTGCGGGCTCTCGCGGGCCAGGTGGTCGCCGTGGTCCGCTTTGGCGAAGTCATCGACATCGTGCCAACCACCAAAGCTCCCTTACCGGGTCTCGCCGTCGACATCGGAACGTCCAACATAGGGGTTCTTCTGGTCGACTTGCGAAACGGACGCACTCTCGCGAGCCGCGCGATGGAAAACCCCCAAACCAGACACGGCGCGGACGTCATCACGCGCATCGGCAAGGCGCGCGCATCCACCGAGCGTCAAAAACAGTTGCACGACCTGGTTGTTGCGGCGATCAATGAAGTGGCACGAGAATTGTGCGAGTCGCAGTCCCTTACTACCGACCAAATCGTGGACGTCGTGGTGGCCGGCAACACCGTAATGCACCATTTTCTTCTGCGCCTGCCGGTGGACTACCTCGGAGCGGTGCCTTTCGTTGCAGCATCCGCGCGCGCAGTTGATGTCAAAGCGCGTGACATTGGGATACGCGCCGCGCCGGGGGCGTACGTCCATGCGATCGCCAACATCGCGGGATTTGTGGGCGGCGATCATACCGCCGTGCTGCTTGCCGTCGGCGCCGATGAAGAAAAGAAGACTGTAGTCGCCCTCGATATCGGCACGAATACGGAAATATCGCTGCTTCATCAGGGACGCCTGTTATCGATCTCCTGTCCCTCGGGACCGGCGCTGGAGGGCGGGCACATTCGGTGCGGCATGCGCTCAGCGCCCGGGGCAATCGAATCCGTCAGAATCTCCGGGGATCGTGTGGACATAAAGACGATCGCCAACGCGCGACCCATTGGTATCTGTGGATCGGGCGTCGTCGACGCGGCGGCGCAGCTCTACATGGCGGGCGTCGTAAGCCGCACGGGTCGCATGGTCCGCGACCACCCGCGAGTGCGAATGCGGGATGAACAACCCGAGTTTGTGCTTGCCGACGAGCGCGCTACCAATGGACCGCCCATTGTTTTCAACCAGCGCGACGTGCGCGCTGTCCAGTTGGCAAAAGGGGCGATCCGCGCCGGAATTCAGGTTCTTCTTGAAGAAGAAAGTCTCAGCGAAGCGCAAATTGATCAGGTGATCGTTGCGGGAGCCTTCGGGAACTACATCGATCTCGCCAGCGCCGTGGCCATCGGAATGTTCCCCAATCTGCCGCTTGATCGCTTCGCGCAGGTTGGAAATGCGGCGGGCATCGGCGCGAAGCTGGCGCTCGTTTCCTATCCGCACCGGGCCGCCGCTCAGAGCCTCGCGGCGCGCAGCCACTACATCGAGCTGGCGGGTTCGGGGCGGTTCAACCATGCCTTCATGCGCGCGATGCGCTTTCCAGAACTGAACGGAAGCTAAGGAGGAAACATGTCCATTCCAGGAGTGAGCGTCGTAGGTGACCGAATCAATCCAGGGTTCAAAGCCACGAAAGCGCTCGTTGAAGCGGAGGACATTCCCGGTCTGCAAGCGCTCGCGGTTCGGCAAGTGCAGGCGGGAGCTTGGTGCCTCGACGTAACGGTCGGGCCGCGCGGCTACAAAGACTTCAAGTTCCTTACCGAAGTGATCAAAGCGCTTCAAAATGCGGTGGACGTGCCTCTTTGTTTTGATTATCCCAGCGCCGAAGTCCAGGAGGTTTGCCTGAAGGCCTACGATCCGACCAAAGCCAAGGGGCGCAAGCCGCTGGTGAATTCACTCGCTGAGACGCGCCTGGAGATGCTTGAGTTAGTCAAGATTCGGCCTTTCCAGGCCATCCTCATGGCCTCGGAGCGGCTTGAAGATGGAGCGCCAAAATCGAACAAGTTGACGAACGAGGTCGTGGAAGTAGCGCGGCGCTTGAAGGACAAGCTCACAAAGGAACGTGGGTTCTCGCCACAGGACCTTTTCGTGGACGTTACGGTGCACAGTCTCGTGTCCGACCTGGAGGGGCTCACGAAAATGGCGCTCGATGCGATCCGCTCGATTCGACAGGATCCTGATTTGCAGGGTGTTCACATCATCGGCGGCCTAACCAATATCGGAAACATGATGCCGCCTTTGAAGTTCGACGGTGTCCCGCTAAAACAACTTGTCGAGGACGCATTTCTGACTCTCGCAGTGCCGCTGGGCTTCGACACGATAATGGGCACACCGTGGAACGATTTTCGAACGCTGCCCGATGATCATATCGTGCTGCAAACCGTGAGGGACTTTACTCAGCTAACCGGACTCCCGGCCATGCGCCGGCTCCGCCAGCTTTGGGCGCAAAGCCAGGATGCGAAGTCAGTAGCTCACCAGTGAGTGTTTTCGGTTTCGGTGCGGACGATTGAAGTCGTGCAACCACATTAAGCTCTCTGGACGCTTTCTCGTTACACGTGTGGAGCGCCCGCACAGAAGCTAATTCGAGCATATTCTGTGCGGTCTCGCGAATTGGATCACGGAGCCCCAGCAGCAATTTTAATCTCCCGATCAAACCCACGTATCCACGTGTGCCCGAACGCGTGCGGCGGAGTCGTTCTCGCAAGTGCTTGGCTTTGCGCGCGTTAGTTGCGCGGCTGCAACGCTTCTGATATACAAGCGGCGCACGAATGAGTGAGATCACGGCGAACTTGCCAGGGGGAAACATGTTTGGAAAGTGTTTGAAGCTTGTCGCCGCCATGGTGGTAGCGGGCGGACTGATCGGTTTTGCGAATTGCGCTCCTGTGGCGGCGCGGCAGGTGGCTGGCGCAGCCGAAGCGAAAAATTGCGATCGCGCATGCCTGGACGGTTTCGTGAACCAATATCTGGACGCGCTGGTGGCCCACGATCCTTCGCGCCTGCCGGTTACGAAATACGTGAAGTACACGGAGAACGGACAGCATCTCGAGTTGGGCGACGGATTCTGGCGCACGGCAACCGCACGCGGTCCTTACAAACTCTACATAGAAGATACGCAAGCCGGCGAAGTTGGTTTCTTCGGCACCATGGAGGAAGCAGGGCAGCCCGTGATTCTGGCCCTCCGTTTGCGGATCTCCGAGCACAAGATTTCGGAAATCGAATCCATCGTCGCCCGCGGCGACATGGCCGTGAACGGCGCCAAAAATCTCAATAAACTCGGAAAGCCCGATCCGATTTACATGCAGGACACGCCGAAATCCGAGCGCGTTTCCCGGCTCGATCTGATCAACACCGCGAACAAATATTTTTCCGGCATGCAGATGGACAACGGGAAAGGTGATTACTCATTTCTTGGCAACGACTGCAACCGTCTCGAAAACGGCATGCAGACAACCAATAGCAAGACTGCGCGTCCGGCGCGGCCCGGCTCGTACTCGGCGGCGTGGGGATGCAAAGAGCAGTTCGCTTCTGGGCTGCTTCACTTTGTCAGCCGCATTCGCGATCGCCGGTACCTCGTAGTGGACACGGAGCGCGGTGACGTGCTCGCTTTCGGCTTCTTTGACCACGAGGCGGGAAACACGCGTACGTTCCAGACGCCCGACGGCAAAACTGTCACGGCTGGTCCAGTGACACCGTGGACGTGGGAAATCGCCGAGCTATTCAAAGTGCAGGGCGGGCAGATTCACCGCATCCAAGCCGTGCTGACGCAAGCGCCTTACGGTATGGGCTCGGGCTGGAGCAGTTGGCAAGACTCGATGTCTGATATTCCCCAGTGGTAGCGGGATTCGCGAGTCGCGCTGTGAGATGAGGGGCTGTGGTGCTGCCGGCCGCGCAGGTCGGCAGCACCACGGATCCCCGGAAATCCTCGCGAGATGCATCCCCTACTTTCCGTCCACGCTGAAGGCAATCAGCGCGTTTCCTCGATGGCCGTTGAACCGCCCCTCGCCTGAATTCACATAGACGATTCCGTTCGCAATCGTCGGGCCCTCTGTGCCAAGCGTGCCACCCTTCGCCGGAACGCCGTTCACGGCTTGGTAGGTTTTCGCGGCGGTATCAAAATCCCAAAGCACCGAACCATCTTTCGTGGAATACGCGCGCAAATGGCCATCGGCCGCGCCGGAAAAAACCGCTCCCGAAATTACGCTGATCGCAGCCGATTCCGTTCCCGAGCAGCCTTGTTTGCCCCAACTGCAATCGCCCTTCGGTGCAGGATCGTGCCAGATGGTCGCGTCATCGGAAATTTGCAGCGCGCTCAAGCTGCTCGCCGCTTGATTGGCGATGGGGACGAAGACAGAATTGGCATTCGCAGCGATGGCCCATTCCACTCCGCCACCCATGCTGCCCGGTCCCACTTGCTTCTTCCAAATCAGCTTGCCGCTGTTCGGATCGAGTTCGTAGACGATGCCCGACTTTTGCCCCGCGAGAATCACCTGCTTGCCGTCCGGCTCGGTGTGCAGGACGGGCGAACTTCCAAAATCGTAATCAGGGCCCACGGGATCGGGGCAGATACCTTTTCCGGGCACGTTGCAGCCGAAAAGATAATTGTCGTTTTTGGTGGCCTGGAAAATCCATTTGATATGCCCGGTGTCGATATCCATCGCCACGATTGCGTCAGTGGCCTTGGTCGGCACATCGGTAAACGAATCGCCGGTGCCGACGTAGATCAGGTGGCGCGTGGCGTCGATCGTAGGCGCGGACCAGATCGATGCTCCGGCTGGACCGTACATCTGCACGCCCGTGGACGTTTTCTTGAACGGCTTCGGCTTTTGCTCAATCGGATACGACGTCCACAGAATTTTGCCGGTCGATGCGTTGAGCGCCACCACGCTGCCACGCGCCGTGCAGCACGGATAGTTGCTCATCGCGCCGAAGCCTTCTTCTTGCGACGACGTTGGCACGTACAGCCGATTGTCGTAGAAAACCGGCGATCCGGTAATGCGCGCCAGCGGATGTTGATCCACTTTCGTCTTCCAAATCAGCTTTCCGGTCGCTGCGTTAATCGCGTACGCGTTCGCCTTCATCAAATCCGCGCCGAACACGGCGATTTTGGACCCTGCGCTTCTCCGAAGCGTTCCAACGCTGAGCGCCGAGCGAATTTCCGAGTCCGCTTGGAACGTCCAATACGTGCAGCCCGTTTGCGCGTTGAGCGAATAGACCAGGCCCGTGGTCGTGGCCACAAAAACACGGCCTCCCACGACGGTCGGCTGGCTGCCGACAAGCGGGCCGGGATACGCGAACACCCACTTCACTTTCAATTTAGAAATCTCCGAAGCAGTAAAACCTGGATCGGGCTGGAAACGCGAATTCTCAACATCGTGGCCCCAGCCGTTCCATTGCGCATCACTGAGCGAGATCGCCCCGCCTGCATTCGAGCACATATTCGCGTTTGGCTTTGGCTGCGGTCCGGGCGTGGACGACTTGCCGGTAAGAAAAGTTGCGAGGGAGGCGATTTCCTGCACGCTGAGGCCGAGCCCTTGCGGCTGCATCACGCCAAAGGTCAGGTCGTAAATCACCTGCTGCGCCGGCAACGTCTTGATCGTGCTGCGCGAGGGAATCCGTCCCACCGGATGGTCATGGCACACCGCGCATTTTTGCTTGTAAATGGCCGCAGGCTTCGAACTGTCCGCCAGCGCCGTCGAACACGCGCCACAAATCACAATGGCCAGCATAGAAATCGCGCAGATCGAAATGTTTCGCCGCATCGCTGGTGTTCCTCCCGCTAAATTCTTTCGAGTCAAACGGCACACTATAACCGTTGCCACGTGCCGAAACAATTTCGATGTGAGTCACCACACAAATGCGCGGGCGATCGTACGAAGCGCTGCTTCCCGATTACTCCGATTGCTTCGCGGTATTTCTCGATTTGCCGCTTGCCGGCTTGCGCCGCATCATTTCCAGCAATCCCTGCGCGGCTGCGGTAAGCGGCCGGTCCTGCCTGTACACCAGATACAATTTGCGGACCACGCGCATTTGCTTGATGCGCAGCTCGTGCAAGTCGCCGCGCTCGATTTCCCGCTCCGCGCACATGCGCGGAACGATGGCGATGCCGCTCTTCCTCTCCACGCAGCGCTTGATGCTTTCGATCGTGGGAAGCTCGATGGCCATCTGCAGTGGGACGCGGTGCTTCGCGAACATCTGCACTACGCGCTGGCGGTATGGCGATTCCACGATGTGCGCGACGAACTGTTCCTGTCCAAGTTCGCTGATATCGACGTCACGATGTTTGGCGAGGCGGTGCCCGCGCCAGACTACCAGCACCAGCGAGTCGCGATAGAACTCAACCGCGGTCAGTTCGCGCTCTTCGGGCACATAAGAGATGACGCCGATATCGAGGTGATGGTTAAGCACCTCGCGCGGCACGTCGCGCGAGAATACGCGATGCACGCGCACCTGAATTCCCGGATGCAGCTGCCGGTAGTGATCCAGACCGGGGAGCAGCGCGTGGATCGAGCTTTCATTCACTCCGATGGAAAGCTGCCCGCGCTCCAGCCCGCGGAGCTGCTGCATGCCTTTGCGAATTTCCTCGCGCAGGTTCAGCATGCGGTCGGCATATTCGGAAAGCAGCAGACCCGCGTCGGTGAGCATCTTCGCCCCCGAGCCGCGAACGAACAGCGGTTGGCCCACCCAGTCCTCCAGCTTGCGGATGGAAATGCTTACCGCCGGCTGCGTGCGATAGAGTTTTTCGGCGGCGCGCGAAAAACTGCGCTCGCGCACAACGGTCTGAAATACTTGCAGGGAAGCCAGATCCATGCTCAAATTCCTCGCTAAAAGTATATAAGGCGGATTTATTCCGCTTGCAACTATTATAAATTGGACTCTTGGTGCCAGGTGCGTTCCACTGGTATGGTTACGTTGATACACTGACGAAGGGAGGGGCTATGGATACTGTGCAGATTTTCGACACCACCCTGCGCGACGGAGAGCAATCGCCGGGCTTTTCGATGAATCGCGAGGAAAAGCTGCGCTTGGCGCACCAGATCGAAGAACTTGGCGCCGATATCCTCGAAGCCGGTTTCCCAATCGCGTCGCCCGGCGATTTGGAAGCCACCCGCGCCGTCGCGGCGGCAGTCAAACACTGCCGCGTAGCAGCGCTTGCGCGCGCGGTACAGGCGGATGTAGACGCCGCACTAAAAGGCCTCGAACCCGCCGCGAAACCCCGCCTGCATCTCTTCCTTGCCACTTCCGATCTGCACTTAAAATATAAATTGCGCGCCACGCGCGAAGAAGCTTTCGATCGCATCGTGAAGATGATTCGCTTCGGCAAATCGCACTGCGAGGAAGTGGAGTTTTCCGCGGAGGACGCTAGCCGCACCGATATCGACTATCTTTGCAAGGTAGTCATGGCGGCGGTCGAAGCCGGCGCCACGATTATCAATTTGCCGGACACTGTCGGCTACTCCACGCCGGATGAATACGCGGAAATGTTCCGCCAGGTTCGCGCTCGAATGGGCGATCACCCGGAAGTGGTGCTCAGTGCGCATTGCCATGACGATCTTGGTCTCGCTGTTGCCAATTCGCTCGCGGCTATCGAAGCGGGTGTGCGCCAGATCGAGTGCACCATCAACGGCATCGGCGAGCGCGCCGGAAACGCATCGCTCGAAGAGCTGATCGTAGCCCTGCACGTGCGGCAGAATCATTATCAAGTCGAGACGAACATCAAGCTAGAGAAGCTGTATCCGGCCAGTCGTCTGCTTTCGCAAATCACCGGCGTGGGCGTTCCGCCCAATAAAGCCGTCGTGGGCGCCAACGCGTTCGCGCACGAAGCGGGCATTCACCAGGATGGCATTCTAAAAAATCCGCTCACCTACGAGATCATCGTCCCGGAAAAAGTGGGCGTGCCGAAGCGCACGCTGGTGCTTGGAAAGCACTCCGGGCGCAACGCGTTTCGCGCGCGGCTGGCCGAACTCGGCTACGAAACCACCGATCCGGAATTGGCCGAGTGCTATCGCCATGCGATGGTGCTGGCTGATTCGGACAAGGAGATTCGCGATCGCGATTTGATCGATATTATTCTCCGCGTTCGGCGTCAGGTGCCTGATCCCGCCGCGGCTGGATCCAGCAGCGCGGCGCACTAAGCCATTTCATAACTCTGCGAGGGAAAAAATTGCGGAAGACAATCGCCGTTCTGCCCGGTGACGGAATCGGCCCGGAAGTAACGCAAGCCGCCGTCGATATTCTGAAAGACTGCGCTTTGAGTTTCGGGCATCAGTTCGAATTTCAGGAATTTCCGTTTGGCGGCATCGCCATCGACAAGTGCGGCGCGCCGCTTCCGCCGGAAACGCTCTCTGGATGCCGCGCATCGGACGCGATTCTTCTGGGCGCGATCGGCGGGCCGAAATGGGAGTCGCTGCCGTTTGGCACGCGCCCCGAAGCCGGACTTCTCGGCCTGCGCAAGGAACTTGGCCTGTACATCAATCTTCGTCCGATTCGCTTGCGGCCAGCGCTGCGCGATATCTCGCCGCTGCGTCCCGAGCGGCTGGCCGGAGTCGATTTCGAAATCGTGCGCGAACTTGCCGGCGACATTTATTTCGGCGAGCATAAGATCGGCGGCAGCGGGAAAGATGCCTCGGCCAGCGATCTGGCCGCCTATTCCGCGCCGGAAGTGGAGCGCGTGGCGCGCTATGCTTTCGATCGCGCCATGGCGCGCAAAAAGCACCTGACCAGCATTGACAAAGCCAACGTGCTGGCAAGTTCCACGCTTTGGCGAAATACGGTCGCGGAAATCGCGCGCGAGTATCCCGCCGTAAGCGTCGATAATCAGTACGTTGACAACGCCTCGATGCAGATTGTGCTGCGTCCCGCGCAGTTCGACGTGATTCTTACCGGCAACATGTTTGGCGATATTCTGAGCGATGAAGCCTCAGCGTTGGCAGGCTCGATTGGGCTGATTCCGTCGCTGAGCCGCGGGAGCGTGGACCAGCCGGCAATGTATGAGCCGATTCACGGTTCGGCGCCGTCGCTTGCGGGCAAAGACGTGGCCTGCCCGCTTGGCGCCATTTTTTCCGCGTCGCTAATGCTGCGCGAGTCATTCGAGCTAGTGGCCGAAGCGCAGTGGATTGAAGGCGCCGTGGACCGCGTACTGGAAAAGGGATTCCGGACTGTGGATATTGCCGAGCCGGGCGGACGAGCGGTCAGCGGCTCGGAGTTTACGAAGCAGATTCGCAGCGAGTTGCAGGCCGCACCAGTTCGCGCTGGAAGCCACGGCGCGTGACGCCGTAATCGTTACTCGCGCCGCGTTCGTACGCGGCGGAAAGTTCATTTTAGACGCGAAAAGATGTGCGATTGACGCTACGCTCGATTGGAAGTCTTCTTCAGGACCAGCGATTTTGCGATCAGATCGTGCAACGCCTGCTTTTTGGGAGTAAATCCCGCCATCACGTACCCGAAACCCAGCGATAACGTCGAAATGATTTTCGCGAAGAACCGCCCGCTGGCGCGCGCGAAGGTCAGCCGCTTTCCGTTCATGTCAACGACGTAGAGCCCTAATAACTTTTTCCCGACGGTCGCCTGCCACGGCGAGCTTTCAAGCAGCGCCCAATAGAGCCACTGCACCATGGCCATCAAGAGCTCGACCGCCAACAGTTGGCGAGTTGGGTGCGAATAAACCGCCCACGGATCGGTGGTCGAAATTCCGGCGTGCTGCATCAGCGGGCCGGCGATTGTGACGGATAGGACCAGCGCTACCAAGAGGTAGTCAATTACGTAGGCGACGGCGCGAAGCCAAAAACCGGCGTATGCGATGCGAGGCCTTGCAGGCGTGGCGGCGGCAACGGCGGGGGCCGTCTCGAGTGCGGCGGCTGGATTGGGATTTTCGCTTGTCGCTTGCCCGCAGGCGCTGCAATAAGCTGCGTTTCCGGCAAGTGTTGCTCCGCACCTCCTGCACTCCAATTCAGGTCCTCCCAGTGGTAACTTCCATTCTCAGGCTTTTCGCAGCACGAGGCAATTCGCAATCGAGTCGTGGATGGCCTGCTTTTGCTCCGTGAACGCCACCATGATGCAATCGATCAAGTAGTAGAGGCCGCCGAGATAGGGCACCACGCTGATGCCGCGGCCTGCCCAAAATCGCGCGCTGGTCCGACCGAACGTCGCGCGCTTGCCCTCCAGGTCAGTCACGTAGAGGCCGAGGGCTTTTTTGCCCAGAGTCGCTTGCCATTCGGAAGCTTCCATCAGCGACCAATACAGCCATCGCCCGACGATGACGACGACGCCCAGTGTGGCAAAGCGCGGCAGAAAAACCATCATGGTACCCATCGGGTTTCCTTCCTGCGCGCCGCGCATCAGCATCGGCATTGTACCGGCGAACAAAAGCAAAAATAGAAAACCCATAGGGACCCCGAGAATCAAATTGTCGATAATAGCCGCCACCACTCGAAGCCAAAATCCGGCATAGAGAACTCCGCCGATAGCCATCGGCCGCACCGGCTGCGGAGGCAGCACGCCGGACTGGGGCAGCACGCCGGGTTGGGGCTGCGCTGTGCCGGCCTGCGTCTGCGCCGCACCGGTCTGCGTCAAACCGGCAACCGGCCCTCCAGTCGACTGCCCGCACGCGCTGCAAAATGCCGCTCCGGCTGGCACTGCTGCTCCGCATTTTGAGCAATACATTGCGTTCTCCTCTCGCTATCTCTTCCTGTTAGAACCGATCGCACATCCGAGCTGGGATCGCGCCATCATACGAATCTACTGAATCTACGTTCCCGGCTGCCGAAAAGTTGCATTCCGCAGTTCTTCCAGTCGCATCTGCTTGCGCAGGAAGCGGTCAAGCATGGAATCGGGCAACAGGCGCCTCATGCGCAGTGCCATTTTCGCTTCCGGCGTCACCGGATATCGCGCGCGAGGTTTCTTTGCCTCGATCGCGCGCAAGATCACCTCGGCGCAATCTTCAGGAGTGGTGCGCGAATTCTTCATGCTGCTCGCGAACGACTCTCGGAACGATTCGTAGATTGCCCGGTACGGGCTGCGCTCCGCGCCGTTCGCATAGGCGGCGGAAAGCTCCATGGAATTGCGCCCGATGCTCGTCGAGATGAATCCCGGCTCGATCAAAATCACCTGCACTCCGAAAGGGTACAACTCCAGGCGTATCGAATCGCTTACCGCTTCGAGAGCGTGCTTGCTGGCGCAATACGGTCCCATGATCGGGCCAGCCAATTTTCCGGCTATCGAGCTCATGTTCACGATTCGGCCGCGGCGGCGCTTGCGCATTTCGGGCAGGACCCGCTGCGTCACGCGCATTACTCCGAACAGATTCGTCTCAAACTGTTTGAGAAGATCGGCGATGGAGATCTCTTCCATCGCGGCGCCGATGCCGATGCCCGCGTTATTGAGTAATGCCGCGACCGGACCGGACCGGCGCGGCGCTCGGCGCTGCGTCCGCCTGCGAACACGCGATACCCGCGCTCCGCGAGCAGAAGTGCCGTGGCGCGGCCGAGCCCATCGGTGGCACCGGTTACCAGCACGGGTCCGAGTTTGGCTGTCGAGGCTGGAGCCATCACGCTGTGTCTAGCCTCATGGTCTGGCCTCCTGGCGTGGTTTTCGGGCGTCATCATAAACTGAATATCGAGGATTTTGCGAGCGATGCGTATATGGGAGCGCCTCTCCCGTTTCACGGTATTTTAACATCGAACCGAGCTCGCTTATTCGCCGGCCGCTAGCCGCGATTTCGTGCGTTTCGGCGCGCGCGAAGCATATTCACGGCTGACACGTCCGCGCTTTCCGGCTCATCTTAAGAAAAAGAGGGCTGAGCGTGGCGGAGGTCACAGCAGCGTGTGACGAATAGCACTGTGGAACCCGGCTGCGGCCCGCGACAGTCAGTACAGGAGAATCGCGATGATCAAAAAAGTGAAGGCCGGCTACAAAGTTGTCTCGGAAAAGACCGGGAAGAATCTCGGCGGCCCTTATAAGACCAAAGAAGAGGCCGAGAAGCGACTGCGGCAGGTTGAGTTTTTCAAGCACCGCAAAAAATAAGAACCTATGTTATTCCGTGCCGCCGATCACGACCGTCCACGGGCGAACTTCCCAGCTCTTTACTAAGCCATTCAGCACATAGGGATCTTTGCGCGCGAAGGATTCGGCGACCGTGCGATCCGTGGCGCGGAAGATCAACAGCGCGCGATCCGGCGGATCGGCAAGCGCGCCGGCCATTACGATTTCACCGCGTTCGTGGGCAGCGCACGCCAGGCCGAGGTGCTCTTGGCGGAAAGCGCCGCGTCGCGCGAGATAGTCGTCCACCAGTTCGTAGATCAGGGCGAAATAGGGCATGGGACCTCTTCTCCCGTTCTTCTGCAAATCTTCCGCAAAACTGTTGCGTTACGGCTTGGAGTTAGGCGAGCGTCTTCAGAGCTTCGGGCGTGAAGGCGCATAGCTCATCGAATTGACCATCGCGGACTTTTGCCGCCCACGCTGGATCGGCGAGCAGTGCGCGGCCAATGGCAACAAGATCGAAATCGCCGCGCGCGAGCATGTCTACTAAACGGCTGATGTGCGCGGTTCGTCCCGTGCCTTCAAGAGCGGCTTTGTCCTGCACGCCGCGAAACGAATCGACGAAATCGACGGTGAGTGAAACGGAGCCGACCGTGATTGTCGGCATGCCGGTAATTTTCTTGGTCCAGCCAGCGAGATTCAAATCGCTGCCTTCGAATTCCGGTTCCCAAAAGCGGCGCGTCGAGCAGTGAAATGCATCGAGCCCCGCGGCGGCGAGCGGTTCAAGAAAGCTCGCCAAATCTTGCGGAGTAGAGACCAATCGAGCAGCGTAATCCTGCAGTTTCCACTGAGAAAATCGCAGCACGATCGGGAAATGCTTTCCGGTGCGGCAGCGGCATTCACGAATAATTTCCACCGCGAAACGGGTGCGGCCAGCGATGTCTCCGCCATACTGATCGGTGCGGCGGTTCGTTCCTTCCCAGAAAAACTGATCGATTAAGTAGCCGTGCGCGCCGTGAATTTCGATGCCGTCAAATCCGACGCGCTGCGCGGCTTCGGCGGCGTCGCCGTAGGCTTGGACGAGCGTGTCGATTTCAGCCAGAGTGAGCGGCTCGCCGATTTTCACGTCGGGCTTGAGCATTCCGGAAGGGCTGACGGGGAACTCCGGCAGCTTTGGCGGGCCGCTCTGTCCTTGCACCGCGCCAACGTGCCAGATTTGCGAGAAAATTCGGCCGCCGGCTTCGCGTACTTCGGAAACCACGCGCGCCCATCCGGCCAAAGCCTCCTCGCCGTACAAGTGCGGAATCTGTGGCATGTTGGCGGCTTGCGGATAATTCGGCGCGGTGCCTTCGGTGATGATCAGGCCGGCGCGGCCTTCGGCGCGACGGCGATAGTACGCTGCAACGTCAGCGCCGGGCACGCCGCGCGGAGAAAAATTTCGCGTCATCGGAGCCATCACGATGCGATTTGGCAGCGTGAGGCCGTTGAGAGTGAATGGTGCGAAAAGTGCGGCGACTGAAGATGGCGATTCTTTTGCAATAGGCGGTGTCATGGTTTGCTGCTGTGAAGCAGTCTCCCGGAAAAAATGAAATCTGATTTGCTATACTCAGAATACACAGAGAACTTCTAGGCGCATTTTATCGCGTGCATACTAACGTATGCGGATTGGATGCGCGCGGAAGTGCGGCGACGCGGAAGTTCACATTTTCCGATTTCCACAAGCGCGGTGAAATTCACAGATGTGCCGCATAAAATTTTTGGATACGCGCTTGACGCCTGAGGAAAAGAAGGTATAATCCTCTGATGTTGGTAGGGGTGCCGAACATCGGGCAACCTACCGAGGCACCGGGGCTTCTTAACTCACATAGAGGTGAGGTTGGTTACGAACACCGGGTAGACATACATCGAGCATCGAGCTACGCCGTCCTAGAGGCCGGACCAAATGGCCTTCAGGAAGGACGGACTTGCCCGGCGCTCGAAGCCGGGTTTTTTATTGCTTACGAGTTTTTTCGCAGGGCCGGCTCCAAATCGGCACTGCGCTCCGCCGGGTGCGGAGACGTTCCGATCGGAAGTTGATGAGCGGAACGACGATCTTTGACAACTGAAGGAAGTAGGCATCGCGTTATGCGATTTTCAAGTTTCGCATAGCGCGAAACCGCAAGTTTTGCTCGAGAGTAGCGCAATGTGGAAAGGCGAACTTCTCCACGCGCGGGCTTCACTCTCGGTCCCCAGATCGATACATGTTCGGCTAGAAAATGTCCTAACCTTTTGAAAACAAAAGGTGGGGCACAGCTCTAATCGATACACATACGGTGTGGACTCCGAAGTGAGCCGCTCTGAGTATTTCCGACCGTCGGCTTGCAAGACTGCCGGTCGCGTGAATTCAGGGTTTCGCATCCGCAAGGGTCGAGACGTGTTGGGTAAGTTTTATGGTCAAGCTACTAAGGGCGTACGGTGGATGCCTTGGCGCCAACAGGCGATGAAGGACGTGGTAAGCTGCGATAAGCCCCGGGAAGCCGCAAACAGGCCTTGATCCGGGGATTTCCGAATGGGGAAACCCCTTCTGGTAAAACCAGATGACGGCCCGCTGAATACATAGGCGGGTACGAGCCAACCCAGGGAAGTGAACCATCTCAGTACCTGGAGGAAAATAAATCAAACGAGATTCCGATAGTAGCGGCGAGCGAAATCGGAACAGCCCAAACTTCGGTATTTATACCGGAGGGTTGTAGGACCGCGTGAGTAGAGTTATCAATCCGGAGGCTAGGTGAACCCGCTGGAAAGCGGGGCCACAGAATGTGAAAGCCATGTAGCCGAAAGCTTACCGGACTCGAAGCGGTATCCTGAGTACCACGAGGCACGAGAAACCTCGTGGGAATCTGGGGAGACCACTCTCCAAGGCTAAATACTCGTTGGCGACCGATAGTGAACTAGTACCGTGAGGGAAAGGCGAAAAGCACCCCTGCGAGGGGAGTGAAATAGAACCTGAAACCGTATGCCTACAAGCAGTC
>DATLSB010000039.1:0-17028 GCA_035534415.1 Candidatus Dormiibacterota bacterium
CGAACCATGCTGAATCCTCGCCAGTTCCAGTTCTCGGCGAAGTTCGATTTCTAAATTGAAGTTCGAGTTCTAAATCAACACTCGATCGGTCCTTTCTCGCAAGGCCGGGCCACAAGCCCGGCCTTCTTTTTTGCGTCGAAAAATTGCGCTCATGTGGTTGTCACTACGCGCCCGGTGTAGTAACCTTCCGCACCGGTCTGCTCGCCAAGCGCGGTGTGGCGCTTAGGGCTAGCAGGCCGATGTGGGGACAGAATCTTGGGGACGCCTTTCTCGTTCTTTCGCATTTTTCGCCTCGATCGCAAGGTGAGCTCGCGGCTTTCTAAGCTGCCACAGCGCATTGCTGTGACTGAATGCGAATCCCGCAACACGAACATTTCTCGCGCATGAAACTCGACTCCAAACCCGAACCTATCGAAGTCGACTTCGCCCGTTCCGCGATTGTCGTTGTCGACATGCAGAACGCCTTCGTAAACAAAGGCGGCACTCTCGATCTCGCCGGCGTCGATCTTTCGGACGCAGCGCGCGTCGTCCGCGTGATTCGCGCCGTGCTCGATGCCGCACGCGCGGCTGGCGTCGCCATCGTGTATCTGCAAGTCGGCTACAAGCCTGATCTCAGCAATGCCGGCGGCCCGCGCTCGCCCAACTATTACAAAGAAACCGCCATGCATCTGATGTGCACGCGGTCGGAATTAAAAGGCAAGCTGCTGACGGAAGGCTCCTGGGATTTCGCGGTGGTGGATGAACTAGCGCCGCGTCCCGCCGATATCGTCGTCACCAAGACGCGCTACAGCGGTTTTGCCGGCACCACGCTCGATTCGCAATTGCGCGTGCGCGGCATTCAATATCTGTTTTTCACCGGAATCGCCACCAACGTCTGCGTCGAATCCACGTTGCGCGATTCGTATTTTCTCGACTACTGGCCGATCCTGCTCGCCGACGCCACCATGGCCGCCGGCGATCGCAGCGTGTACGAAGCATCTCTTTTCAATGTAGAATCCTTCTTTGGTTGGACGCTAAAATCCGAACAATTGCAGTCTTCGCTTCTCGAATACTCCGGCGGGGTGGCTCGTGTGGACGGTTGATATCGACGTAGGCGGCACGCTAACCGATGGTTTGTTCACCAACGGCAACGAAGTGGTTTCCGTGAAGGTCGATACCACTCCGCATGACCTAACCGTCTGCCTTTTCGATTGCCTCAGCCAGGCCGCCGAGAAGCTGAAGTTTCCGGACACGCTCGCCTTCCTCGAGAATGTCGAGCTGATCCGCTGGTCCACCACCATCACTTCCAACGTGCTCGCCGAGCTGCGCGGTCCACGCATCGGCCTGCTGGTCACTAAGGGACACGAGCACGATCTCTACGGCGGCGATTCGCAAAGCGCCATTCTCGGCAAGCTGCTCAACCAGCAGGACGTGATCGGCATGAATGGCGCCGCCGACGAGGCTGCCATCATGAACGCCGCGCGCGGTCTTCTCGAAAGCGGCGTGCGCCGCATCTGCGTCAGCCTGCAAGGCTCGCATCGCCAGCCGGAACGCGAACTGGCCATGAAGCGCACCATCGACCAGCAATATCCGGATCATTTCCTCGGCTCCGTTCCGGTGCTGGCCGGCAGCGATATTTCCAAAGTTTCCGACGACCGCACGCGCACCTTTTGCGCCGTCATCAACGCCTATTCTCATGGCGCGCTGGCCGCCACACTTTTCAAAGCGGAAGACGATCTGCGCCAGAATCAGCGCTACATGGGAACGTTCCTCGTCAGCCACATCAATGGCGGCGTTGCCGGTATCGCCAAAACGCGCGCCATCGACACCATCGAGTCCGGCCCCGTCCTCGGCATCCTCGGCAGCGCCTACATCGCCAAAGCCCAAAATTTGAAAGACGTCATCGCCATGGACATCGGCGGCACCACGGCGAAAATCAGCGTCCTCTCCGGCGCCGAACCGATTTATCGCAAGCCCTCCGATCTGTTTGGCATTCCCGTTGAACTTTCGCTTCCGTACTTGCGCTCGACCGCTCTGGGCGGTGGCAGCGTCGTCAAGCCGCTGCCCAATGCCAAAGGCGCTCGAGTGCAGCTCGGCCCCGAAAGCATGGGTTCGTATCCCGGGCCTGCTTGCTACGGACTGGGCGGCGATCAGCCCACGCTCACCGACGCGTTTGTCACCGCTGGCCTCATCAATCCCGAATATTTTCTCGGCGGCGCCAAGCCCATCGATCGCGAGCTGGCGCGCAAGACCATCGACGACGCCGTTGCGCAGCCGTTGAAAATTTCCGTCGAGGACGCTTGCCGCGCCATCATCGGCCGCGGCTTCGATATGGTCGCCGCCATGATTTCCGGCGCGCAATCCGAATTGCAGCAGGATCTTTCCCGCCACGAGCTGTTCGCCTATGGCGGCAATGGCGGCCTGTTCGCATGCGGCGTTGCCGAGCGCGCCGGACTGAATTCCGTGCAAGTTTTCGCGCTCGGTCCGGTTTTCAGCGCTTTCGGCTCGTCGGTTTCGGATATTTCGCACGTCTATGAACGCGCCGTCCCCGAGCCGCAAATTTCAGACGCGCTCGTCGCGCGCCTTCGCGCCATGCTCGACGAAATGAAAAAAGAAAGCGCGCAGGATTTGCTCGGCGAAGGCATTCGCCCCGAGCATCTGACCTACAACATCGAATTCGAAGTTTCCGGTAAAGGGCCGCACACAGCTCCTGTGGCCTGTGAGGAATCGGCGCTGCGTTCCGCTTCCGAATTGGAAGCTGCGCTGCGCAAATCGCTCGGCGTATCCAGCGGTCCCTTGTCGCTCGATCTTTTCCGGCTGCGCGTCAAAAAGCCCATGCCCAAAGCGCAGCTTGTCGAACAGCCGCTGCAATCGTCCGATTCATCGCACGCGCAAATGGGCAAGCGTCAGGTTTTCTGGGGCAGCCGCGGCGGCGAAGCGCAGGTGTACCGGTGGGAATGGCTGCGTCCGGGAAATCAGGTCGAGGGCTGCGCAGTGCTCGAAGGCGAAAAAACCACCTATTTCGTGCCGGATGGCTGGCGCATGATCATCGACGCGTATGGAAATGGCAGGCTGAACCGAGTGTAGCGGATCCGCCCGGCGCGCCAAGCACGGGCTGATGAAAGCGAAAATACATGTCGCCCGAACCGCAAGAACGCATTCGCATCACCGAATATCTCGATATCGACCTCGAAAAAGAGCAGTGGGTCTGCAATCGTTGCAACCACGTCCTTGGCCCTGCGCGCGAAAATTATAAAAAGGGCTGCAAGGTATACGACCGCGACCCGCGCGAAATTCACCAGCAGCTGGTCACCGGCGCGTTCAATTTCTCGCCCGATCCGCAGTGGGTCCGCATTGTGGAATGCTACTGCCCCGGCTGCGGTACCCAAATTGATACCGAGTATCTTCCTCCAGGACATCCGATTACTTACGATATCGAAATCGATCTGGATTCACTGAAGGAACGCCTGCGCAAAGGCGAATACGTCATCCGCTCCCAGCGGCTCGAGGCTGCCGAATGAACTCCGTGGATATCGATGTCGGCGGCACCTTCACCGACTTGGTTCTCAATTTCAACGGCAAGTCGCTGATCAAAAAGGTTCCCACCACGCCTTACGATTTATCTGTCTGCTTTTCGCGCGTGATCGAGGAAGGCGCTGGCGCTCTCGGCCTGAAAATCGAAGAACTGCTGCCCGCGGTGGATATGATCCGCTACTCCACCACCATCGCCATGAACCGGCTGATCGAGCGCAAAGGGCCGCGCCTTGGCCTGATCACTACCGAAGGGCACGAGGACGTCGTTTTAATCGGTCGCGGCGCGCAATGGATCGACGGCACGCGCGTGCAGGAACGCCGCAACCTCGCCGTGCAGCATAAGCCCGAGCCGCTGATCCCCCGCGAAATGATCGTTGGCGTGAAAGAGCGCGTCGATTCACGCGGTTTAATCATTCGTCCTCTCGATGAAAACGACGTGCGCGAGAAAGTCCGCTACCTTGTGAATCACGGCGCTCGCGGCTTCGTCATTTCACTTCTGTGGGGCTTTCTGAATCCGGTTCACGAACGGCGTGTGAAGGAAATCATTCGCGACGAGTACAAGGAATTTCATATCGGCTACATGCCGGTGGTGCTTGCCGGGCAAGTCGTCGGCAAACTGGGCGAGTACGAGCGCACCATGGCCGCGATTCTCGATGCCTATTTGCAGCGCTCCATGCAGATCGAGCTTTCCGCCATGTGGGATAAGCTCCGCGAGCGCGGCTACAAAAAGCCGCTGCTGATGATTCAAAGCTCCGGCGGAATCGCCGAAGTGTTTCGCACCTCCGCCAGCCGCACCTTCAACAGCGGCCCTGTTTCCGGCTTGATGGGCGCGCATCATGTGGCTAAATCGCTCGGTTATCAGAACGTGGTGATGACGGACATGGGCGGCACCAGCTTCGACGTTGGCCTCGTCGTGAAGGATAGCGTCCGCAGCTACGATTTTCGCCCCATCATCGACCGCTGGATGGTCGGCATCACCATGATCAAGACGCTTTCCGTGGGCGCCGGCGGCGGCTCCATCGCCTCCGTCAATCGGCTGCTCGAAAATTCCGTGCAAGTGGGCCCGCGCAGCGCTGGCTCTATGCCGGGTCCCGCGTGCTTCAATTTGGGCGGCGCCGAGCCCACCGTCACCGACGCCGATCTTGTGCTCGGCTATCTGAATCCCGATTTTTATTACGGCGGCAAAATGCGCCTCGATAAAAATCGCTCGATTCAAGCCATTCGCAACAAGATCGCCAAGCCGCTGGGAGTCAGCGTCGAGGAAGCGGCCATGATCATTCGCCGCATCGTTAATGCCAACATGTCCTCGGCGATCATGAAGGAAGTTCACCTGCGCGGTTACAGCCCGGAGGAGTTCATCCTCTTCGTCGGCGGCGGCGCGGGCGCCACGCACGCCGAAGGTTTCAAGGGCGACATTCCGAAAGCGGTGATGTTTCCGTTCTCGCCGGTTTTCTGTGCCTATGGCTCTTCCACCATGGACATCATGCACGTGTACGAAGCATCAAAAAAGCTAACCATGATGACGCCCGGCGATCAGCAGCTCACTAACGAATACGACGCGTTCAATGCCACCGTTCAAGGCCTGCTGGAGCAAGCGCGCAAGGATCTAATGGCGGATGGACTCGATCCTGAAAAAGCAGCCTTCGTGCTCGAACTCGACATGCTCTACGGCGGACAATTCCACGTGAAGCGTGCGCTTTCGCCCCGCCTCTCGATCAAATCAACGGAAGACGTGCGCGCCATCTGCGATGCCTTCAACAAGGAATTCAGCGAAGCCTTCAGCCCCTTCGTCGTCAATCCCGAGGGCGGAATTTTCATCGAGAGTTTCATTCTGAAAGCCATCGTTACCACGCCAAAAGTCCATTTGGCGAAATTGCCGCTGGAAAAAAGCGATCCTTCAGGAGCGCGCAAAGGCGAGCGGCCGGCCTACTGGTCGGAAGCGCGCGATTTCCGCCCGACGCCGGTATTTGCCTATGATTCGCTGCGTCCCGGCAACGTGATTCAGGGACCGGCAATCGTCGAGGGCGAATACACAACCATGGTGGTGCCTCCGCTCATGCGTTTTTCGATCGACGAGCGCGGGCTTGGAATTTTGGAAGACTAAGCGAATCGAGGAATCTCAATGCCCATTCCCACACTGGCGGAAAAACTTCAATGGCTGAAGCCCTCGCCGGCCACCGACTACGAAAAAGAATGCGCCGCCAAGATTCGGCAGGGCGACTACGAAATCGGTGTGCAAATCACCAACGACATTCTCGACGAAGCCATGGAAGTCTTCGTCCGCGCGTCGCGCAGTTATTTCGGCGTGTCCGGCGATTCGATGGTGGCCATCTTCACCGCCAATGGCGACCTGATCAACGGAGCATGCGGCACCTATCTGCACGCAATCATTCAGCCCATCATCATCAAGTTCGTGAAGAAGTATTACGCGGAAAATCCCGGCATTCGCGATGGAGACATCTGGTACACCAACGACGCGCTCTACGGTGGCATCCACAATCCCGACCAAGTGGCCCTGATGCCCATTTTTCACAAAGGCAAGCTGCTCGCGTGGGCTTCGGCCGCGCTGCACACCACGGAAACCGGCGCCACCGAACCGGGCGGCATGCCGGTCAGCGCGAAAACTCGATTTGAAGAAGGTTTGAACCTGCCGCCGATCAAAATCGGCGAGAATTTCGAAATTCGCGCCGATTTCTTGGAGATGTACTGCGCCTATGGTATGCGCGCGCCGGCAATGTTCGTTTCCGATTTGCGCGCGCGCTGCACCACCGCGGATCGCGTTCGCATTCGCGTGCTCGAACTTGCAGAAAAACGCGGCGCCGATTTTGTTGTCGGCTTACTTCGCAAAATGTCCGATACCGCTGAAGCCGGAGCGCGCAAGAAAATCCGCGCGCTGCCCGACGGTAAATTCCGAGCCGTCACGTTCAATGATGCCATGGGCTGGACGCCGGCGCTGGTCCGCTCCTGCGCTCTGACGGTCACCAAGAAAGGCGAAAGCCTCGTTTTCGATTTCGAGGGCACTTCGCCGGAATCGCCATCGTCTTACAACGTGCATCCGCAGGCGGTCGTCGGCCACATTGCCAATTTCATGTACGAGTACATGTTCCACGACCTGCCTATCACCAGTTCCACATTTGCTTCCATCGATTTCCTATTTCCCGAAGGCAGCCTCGTGTATCCCAGCAAAATGGCGGCCACCAGTTGCTGCGTCTACATCGGCATGCAGGCGCGCAACGCAACGCAAAGCGCCTTCGCAAAAATGATTTTCTCCAATAGCGCGCTGTGGGAGCAAGTGGCTGCGCCTCCCGGCAGCCAGCACACTTCGCAGATATGCGCCGGCGTGTCGCAATGGAATCTCTCCGTTTCCGACGTGCTTTCCTTCATGCTCAACACCATGGGCCAGGGCGGACGCGCCGCCGACGACGGCATGGATTCTTACGGCTTCGCCTGGTGCGCCTTTGGGCGCGCGCCCGATTCCGAACAGGTGGAAAGCGAGCTGCCCATCACCGTCACGCTTTCCCAGCATTGGAAAGATTCTTCCGGGCCGGGATTGCGTCGCGGAGGCACCGGAGCAACGCAGCAATGGATGATCCACAAAGTTCCAGGCGTGGTTTCGATGTGCATGGGCAACGGCAGCAAAGTGCCGCTTGGGCAGCCGCTTTTCGGCGGCTACGCGTCGTCGCCGATCCCGGGCATCACCATTCAAAAAGCCGATCTGCTAAAAGAGATGAAGGAAGGCGATCCGAATCTCACGCTCGATTTTCGCTCCATCATCGAGAACAACTCGATTCACGGCCAATGGAATTATGAACTGGTCGCCCGAGGTCCCAGGCCGTATGCCGAAGGCGACGTGCTTTTCGGTTTCAGTGGCGGCGGCCCAGGATACGGCGATCCGCTGGAGCGCGATCCGCATCTGGTAATCGACGATTTGCGCAAAAAGATCATTTCCGACTGGACCGCGCGGAACATCTACAAGGTTGTCTACGACGCTGAGCGCGAAAAAGTCGACGTGGAAAAAACCAAGCAGCAGCGCGATGAAGAGCGCCGCGCGCGGCTGGCTCGCGGCAAATCCTTCGCCGAATTTGAAAGCGAATGGAACAAGAAAAGTCCCCCGAAAGAAATCTTGCAGTGGTACGGCTCCTGGCCCGATGGCAAGCCGACCGCCCCGGTGATCCGTTAGCGGGACATGGCTGAAAATCAGACGCCCAGGCAGCTTGTAAAAAACCTGTTGCAGGGAATCGCGCCGCAGCGTCCGCTATTCCTGCCGATCGTTTTCGCTCGCGGCGCGCGCATCGAAAATCTCGCCTTCCGCGATTTCCTGTCGAGTCCGCAGAAAATCTTCAACTCGCTGCGCCAGATTCGCGGGCATTTGCGCTCGGACGGAATTACCTGCTACTTCGATCCTCTCCTCGAAGCGGAAGAGCTCGGCGCCGAGGCTCAATGGGACGCAAGCGGCGCCCACCGCCTGCTTCGTTGGCCACTTCACGACCCGTCGAGCGAATTTGCCGCGGAGATGCCGGACGAGCCCAAAGGCAGCCGCGTAGTTGTTGCTGTGGAAGTGATTCGCCGTCTAAAAGCAGTCACGCGCGAGGATTGCCTGCTCACCGCTGGAATTACCGGCCCCATCACTCTCGCCGCGCAGCTGATGCATCTCGATCTCGCCAATCCGCTTCGCTATGCGGACATTCTTTCGTCCACCCTCGATTTGACTGCCTCGGCGGTCTCCGGGATCGCCAGGGCATTCGTCGAAGCGGGCGCGAATGTGATCTTTCTGCGCGAGGATGTCACTCCCATTCTTTCAGATGAAGATGCGGAAGATTGGTCGTCGCGCCTCGGCACGGCGCTCAATATCGTCCGTTTCTACGAAGCGCTTCCGGTGTTGCTGCTGACCAGCCCGCTCGCGAATCCGGAGGCCCTTGAAACGATCGCCGCTCAATCGTGGGACTGTGTCGTCTGCTTTTCGCTCGACGAAGTTTCAGCCGAACAAATCGCTACAATCTCCCGAATGGGGCCCGGCAAAGCAGGGATCGCCTTGCCCATCAACTGGTTCGAATCCGGCGCCACCGAAACGGCGAGCTCGGAATTGTTACGCCAGGCGGTTTCCGAAATCCTGCCGGCGATTGTCACAACCGCGGGCGACATGCCCGCGTCCGGCGATTTTGAGCGGCTCAAGCGCATGTGGGAAGATATGCGGCAATGAGCAAAACGGACGGATCGAAGCGGTCCTCGCCCGCCGGAACGGCAACTCCGTTCAGCGCAACGACAACTGCGCGGGGCGGCGTCCGCCGCGTCCGCATGCGCACTTCGGGCGCCACGCTCCAACATCTTCCGGGCGGCGTGATGCTGGTCAAGCCGGAAGAATATCTGCAGCCGTATCCCAAAGTGCTCACCGACCGGCTGGCGCATTGGGCGAAAGTCTCTCCCGAAAAAATCTGCATCGCGCGCCGCGGAGCCACCGACGAATGGACGGGCCTCACCTACTCGCAGGTCTGGGAGTCGGTGCGCTGCATCGGCCAGGCGCTGCTCGATCGCGGCCTATCCGCCGAACGCCCGGTCGCCATCATTTCCGAAAACGATCTCGAACATTATTTGCTGATGCTCGCCGGCCAGCACGTGGGAATTCCGACGGCCGCAATTTCTCCATCGTATTCGCTGGTCTCCAAGGATTTTGGCAAGCTGCGCCACTGCATGAAAATTCTCACGCCCGGTCTGGTGTTCGCCTCCGACGGCCAGCGTTACGCTCCCGCGATCGAATCCGCCGTCGACGAGCACGCCGAAGTGATCGCCACCAGCGCGCCGCCCGACCGCCGCAACTCCGGCGTCTTCGCTTCGCTGCTGCAAACCAACCCGACCGGCGCCATCCGCGAAGCCCACGAAAAGATTCGCCCGGACGACGTGGCGAAGTTCCTTTTCACCTCCGGCTCCACGGCGCTGCCCAAAGCGGTGATCAACACGCACCGCATGATTTGCAGTAATCAGCAGCAGATCGCGCAGCTCTTCGGCTTCCTCCAAGACGATCCGCCTGTGATTCTCGATTGGCTCCCATGGAATCACACCTTCGGCGGCAATCACGATATCGGCATCGCGCTCTACAATGGCGGCACGTTCTACATCGACGACGGCAAGCCCGGCCCCGGCTGGATCGAAAAAACCGTCCGTAACCTGCGCCAAATTCCGACCACCATATTTTTCAACGTGCCGAAAGGCTACGAAGATCTGCTCCCCTTTCTGCGCACCGACCGTGAACTGCGCGAATCTTTTTTCCGCCGGCTGGGAATGATGTTTTACGCCGGCGCTGGGCTCTCGCAACCGGTGTGGGACGCGTACCGGCAGCTGGCCTTCGAAACCTGCGGCGAGCGCATCATCATGGCCACCGGCCTCGGCTCCACGGAAACTTCTCCTATGGCCATTCAAACCACGTGGGAAACGGATCGCGCCGGCACCATCGGCATCCCGGTTCCCGGAGTTGAACTCAAGCTCGTTCCGCACGAGGGCAAGCTCGAAGCGCGCGTGCGCGGTCCGAATATCACGCCGGGCTACTGGCGCCAGCCGGAGCTCACCGCGAAAGTTTTCGACGACGAGGGCTTTTATTCCTTTGGCGACGCCGTGAAGCTCATCGATCCGAGCGACGTGAACAAAGGCCTGCTCTTCGATGGCCGCCTAACCGAAGATTTCAAGCTCGCGAATGGCACGTGGGTAAGCGTCGGCCCGCTGCGCGCCAAGATGATCGCGCATTGCGCTCCATTCTTGCGCGATGCAGTGATCGCCGGCCTCGACCGCGATTTTCTCTCCGCGATTTTGTTCGTCGATGCCGACGCCTGCCGCTCGCTCACTCCCGAGCTGCCGAAAAACGCGCCGCTCGCGGAAATCGTGGCGAACGAGAAAGTTCGTGAGCGATTTTCCGCACTGCTGAAAAGCCTCGCGCAACACGCGACCGGCAGCTCGAATCGCGTAGCGCGCGCTGCGCTCGCGGACGAGCTTCCCTCGCTCGATGCCGGCGAAATTACCGACAAAGGCTCCTTCAATCAGCGCGTCGTGCTGGAGCGCCGCTCTGCTTTGATTGCAGAGCTGTACGCCACGGAGCCTTCGCCGCGAATCCTCCGCGTTTAGCAATTTGATTTTCAAAGGGCAGGGAATCGATGGGCGGACGCGGCTCAGGCCACAAATCCGAAAGGGCCCGCAGGGCGCGCCTTCGTAATATCCAGAAAGCCCGCGCGGCGCGCAAGCGTGCTCCGCTGCCTTGGCGCAGCGGCCTCGAATCCAACATCATCGAGCAGCTCGTCTGGCAGTGGTGGAATGATCCCGACCCGCGCAAATGGCCCGCCTACCGTGTCGCCCGCTTTTCGGATGTAAGTCATACGTGGGTCGCCAAGCTCGTCAAGCGCTTTCAAGCCGATCCCGATCGCATGCGCCGCCGCATGCGCGCTTTCGCTCCCGCCAATTTCGAAAAGCTGCAGCGCGCGCGCCAGGAAACACTTTGGCAGCGCGAACACGGCCGGCTACGCGGCCCCATCCGCTGGCGCCGTGTGAAATATTCCCTAAGTGGCAGGCAGCACGTCGCCGTCGTGCAAACTGAGTCCGAGAAGCGCCGTCGCGATGCGCTGCGCCCGCGCCCTCCTGGAGCGCCAAGCCCCGGGGTTCAACGCAACAAAGCTCAGCAAAGCAGCACGCCCTCAGCCCCGCGCCACTCCTTCGCGCCAGCCCCCGATCTCCCGCCCTGGGCTCGTGGAATTGTCTTCAACACTTGAGCCGGACTAAAAAATCAGAAAGCTCGAACCAGCAGTTGAAAGAAATGATCTGCGCTAGCTGATGATTTTCGAAAATGGGTTCAGCGCTCCGCATCCCAGAGATCGAGTCGGCGCCGGAATCAGCAATGCTGGAATCGGCTCCAATCGGACTGACCGTTGGCATCTTCGCGCTAAAAGGCCGGAGGCTGGTCGCTATTTTGCGGTTGCTGCTGTTGCTTTTGCTGGCCGGATTGCGTTTTGCGCTCGATCGCGGGCCGGTTTTGCGGCAACGGCACGGCGCGCGCCTGTTGGAGGGCTTGTGTTGGACGGCATATTGACGCGTCGATGGTCGTGAATTACACTGCGCGCGGGTATCGATTTGAACGTCCACACTCAACACTGGCGTGTCATGATTCCGGCCGTCTTGCTGATCGCGCTCAGCGCGATGCCCGTTTATGCGATCGCGTGCCCGGTGCTCTGCGCCATGCAAGATCACGCGCGAGCTGTCGAAACGCCCGGGACGCACGAAGCGGGGTGCTGTCGGGGCAAATGCTGCGGCGGTCGGGACCGGCGTTCTGGTGATCCCTGCGGCGCGCCGGGAACCAGATGCACGGCCCGCTTCGTATCGGTCGGCTTTCTAATTCCGGCTGCGGCGACGCTGCATTATCAGCCATCGCAAGAATCTGCACTAGCGCCATCGCTTTTTGCCGCCCCGGCTTCGAATTTCTATCCAAGTAGCGCCTCGCAGTCTCCGCCTGGTTTCTCGACGGGCAGAGGCGTCTGCCAGTTGAATTCCCTCCTGCGCGTTTAGCCTGCTCTTTCATCGTTGCTCCCGCTTTGAAGGGACATTTGCTAGCCCTGACGGGGCCCGGTTCTGTGCGCCGATTATGGACGCGTTTCAAGCGTGCCCGCAGAGTCCAGGGATTCGAAAAGTTGGAAGGGACCATCACATGAAAAAGTTTTTCCTTGGCGTAACAGCGACGCTCGCCGGAGCGGTGCTCGTGACGCTCTTCGTTGGCTTGACCGGGCGCATCAGCATGCGCGCGGATATTCTGCCCAGCGCCTTTGAAAAAAACATCGCAATGCGCCTGATGGACGCGAATGTCGCACGGATTGCTCCGAAAGTTGCGAATCCAGTCCAGCCCACGGACCAGAACCTTATGTCCGGCGCATCAATCTACCTGAAGCATTGCGCCGTGTGCCATGGCGATCCGAGCCAGCCCGAATCGCGGCTTGCCGAGACGCTCTATCCTCCCCCGCCGCAATTTATCCGTGATGCGCCGGACATGGCGGAAAACGAAAATTATTACATCGTTTCGCATGGTGTCCGCTGGACCGGCATGCCAGGATGGAAAAACGTGCTCGCTGATCGGAAAATCTGGACAGTCGTGACTTTCCTTTCGCACATGGACAACCTTCCGCCCGCCGCTAAATCGGCATTCGCACCGCCTGCTGATCGGCCTGCTGCTGCGCCACCAACGCAGTCCATGAAAAAGATGCCCAAGATGAAGATGTGACGAGCAGGGCGGTGACGTGTTCATCACATACCAAAGAGAAAGGCTGTTTCAGGAGGAGTCATGCTCGAAGAAAAAGATTCGTCGGCAAATCGCATTTTACCCATCACCCGTCGCCGATTTGTTCACGGATTAGCGACCGCGGGAGCAATTGCCGCTATCGACCGCCGTGCATGGTGCGCATTTGCCCAGAACACTCCCCATACGCAGCCGACACTCAGCGGAACTCAATTCGATCTGGCGATTGACACATTGCCGGTGAACTTCACCGGGAGCCAGCGCCTGGCCACGTCAGTCAACGGCTCCGTGCCAGGGCCAACGCTGCGATGGCGCGAGGGAGACATGATAACCATCGCGGTGAACAATCGCATGAAAACGTCTACCTCAATTCATTGGCATGGAGTTCGCGTGCCCGCGGATATGGATGGAGTGCCGGGACTGAGCTATCCGGGAATTGCGCCGGGCGAAACCTTTATCTACCGTTTCCCTGTAGTGCAGAGCGGCACCTACTGGTATCACAGCCACACGCGATTTCAGGAGCAAACGGGACTGTACGGCGCGATTGTCATCGCGCCGCACGACAAAGACGCGATCCAGTACGATCGCGAATATGTGGTGCTGCTCTCCGATTGGACGGATACCAACCCGGAAACGGTGTTCAGCAATCTCAAGGTGGACAGCGAGTATTACAACTACCACCAGCGCACCGCCGGCACGTTCTTGTCAGACGTCAGAAAACGCGGGCTGGAGAAAACCATTTCCGATCGGCTGATGTGGGCGCGCATGAACATGACGCCCACCGATTTCGCCGACGTGTCGGGCGCGACGTACACCTACCTGATGAACGGAAACGCCCCGCGTGCGAACTGGACGGCGTTATTCAAGCCCGGGGAAAAAATCCGCCTGCGATTCATCAACGGATCATCGATGACTTTTTTCGACGTGCGAATTCCGGGCCTGCCATTAACGGTCGTGCAAGCGGATGGCAACGACGTGGAACCGGTGATCGTCGACGAATTCCGCATGGGCGTGGCGGAAATTTACGACGTAATTGTGCAGCCAAAAGAAGATGGCGCCTTCACCATCTTCGCGCAAGCCATGGACCGCAGCGGATACGCGCGCGGAACGCTGGCAACTCGACAAGGTATGCACGCCGATGTTCCGCCGATGGATCCGCGGCCGTTGCGCACCATGGTCGACATGGGCGTGGGAAAAATGGCCGGCATGAATATGGCCGGAATCGACGGGATGACCAATGAAGATATGTGCGGAATGGATATGGCAGGCACACAAAAACCTGCCTCAGGCGCGAAAAACAGCGCCGACGACATGGCGGGAATGGACATGAGCGGCGGAGAACCATCCAGCACTGCGAAGACGGAAGAGCGCAACAAAGGCGAAATGGAAAATATGCCGGAAATGAAAATGGGCAGCGCCGATGGAACAATCCCGTTCCCTCAGCCCGGGCCGGGAGTGATGGCAGTTATGTCTCCTGAGGAAGCAAAAGCCAGCGCGACAAAACTGCAAATCTCAAAACCGCGGACCCTTCACGTTGGACCGCAGATCGATATGCTGTCCGAACACGTCACCGAGCGGCTCAACGATCCGGGTGATGGTTTGCGGAACAATGGACGTCGCGTGCTGACCTACGCGGACCTGCGCGCGCGGTACGACGGAGCGGACGGTCGCCCCCCAACGCGCGAAATCGAGCTGCACCTCACCGGCAATATGGAGCGATACATCTGGGGATTCAACGGCAAGAAGTTTTCGGACTCCGAGCCGATCCGGCTGAAACTCGGCGAGCGCCTGCGAGTGGTGCTGATCAACGATACGATGATGGAGCACCCGATTCACATGCACGGGCTGTGGAGCGAACTTGAAAATGGACACGGAGATCGCAATCCGTATAAGCACACCGTGATCGTAAAGCCTTCCGAACGCGTCAGCTATCTGATCAGCGCCGATACGCCGGGCAACTGGGCCTATCACTGCCACCTGCTGTATCACATGCAGGCCGGCATGTTTCGAACCGTGGTGGTGTCGTGAACGCGGCAGCGGCGCGCGGCCTGGCACGCTTTGTGGCTCGCACCTCTAGTTGCGGCGCCAAGCTGCCAAAATTCAAGCATCTTCAGCCACTGCAGTTTCCGCCGTTCGCAAGCAGACCGTCGCCTCAAGCCCGAATCGTCGCTCTGTTTTTCGTCGCAATTCTCGCGTGTTTCTTCGGCGGCATCGCGCGCGCGCAAACGCCCAATTTGCAGACGAAAGCGACAAGCAGCGCGAATCCTACTGGCATACAAATGAACGACATGGGAAACCAAGTTTTCGCGCACGCGCTTTTCAATCAACTGGAAGGGCGCACTGGCGGTTCGAACTCCGAATTTCGTTGGGATGGCGAGGGCTGGATCGGCACGGACACGAATCGCGCCTGGTTTAAGTCCGAAGGGTCCGTGAACGACGGGGAAGTGAGCGATGGCGACGTGGAAGCGCTCTACGATCGGCCATTGCCGCGGCTGCGATACTTCGACGGACAACTGGGCGTGCGCGAAGATTTGGATTCCGGCCCAAGGCGAACCTGGCTCGCGCTCGGAATCGAAGGGCTGGCGCCTGGTTTTTTCGAGTTCGAGCCCACAATTTATTTTCGCGACGGCGGCCACGTGGCGGGCCGCGTCTCAGGCTCGTACGATCTATTTATCACTCAGCGGCTGGTCGCTCAGCCGCAGCTCGAGATGAATTTTTACAGCAAAAGCGATCCCGCGCGCTTGCTGGGCACCGGACTCACGGATCTCGATACGGGTATCCGAGTGCGCTACGAGATTCGACGAAAATTCGCGCCGTACGTCGGTTTCGCCTACACCCGCGATTTCGGCGAAACAGCGCGCCTCGTTCGCCACAGCGGCGAAACCGCCGCCCCGCGCTTCGTCTTCGGCTTGCGCCTGTGGTACTGAGCGCGTTTTCGCGTCGCGGCGGGAGAGCCGATATTTCCGGAAGCCGAAATTCTTATGGGCGTGAAGGGCGCGGGCAAGAGCACGTTCTATCTTTAAAAATTCCTCGATACTCGCGCGCATCAATCGCCATACGTAAGTATCGGCGTTGCGCGCAGCGCCAAATCAAGGCTCTCTTGGCCGCCACGCGATCGAAGCCACTGAGCTCGCGGAATTGTCTTCGGCATTTAAGCGACTGAGAACTTATAGACCACCCAACGACAGCCTGGAACGGGACATCTCGGAGCTGTTGACGCGGGCGGTAATGCGCTTCTACAACAAGCGAGGGACGGCGGAGCAGTGGATCAAGGAAGGCAAGCAGGCGGTGAAGATGACGCGGCTCGCTTGCCATCGGTTCCGCTCGAATCAAGTCCGGCTGGCATTGAGCCTGTTGGTTTACAACTTGGGGAATCTGTGGCGGCGGCTGGCGCCGCCGCAGAGGATTGAGAATTGGTCGCTGACGAGCTTGCAGCAGCGGCTGGTGAAAACGGGCGGACGCCTGATCGAGCACTCCAGATATCATTGGCTGCTGCTGGCGGAAAGCCACCTCACGCGGCGGCTGTTTGGAAGCATGCTGCGAAGGATTGCAGCGCTTCCATCACCAGCAGGATAGGCGAGCCGTAGATCGAAACAGATTTCGGTGGGGAGCAAGACTGGAGAAGGAAAAGTGTTTGAGGAATGGGTGGGGAAGCATCAGTTTTCCGCTTTGAGATTTTGCCGCCGTCGTCGGAAATGCTCTGCACTCAAAAATCTGGCTGGAGTATTGCATGCTGACGAGTTGAGTGCACGTTATCGGTCATCTGGGAAGTCACAATAAAAAGTCCAGTTAGATTCAGATTAATATTTGTTTATGTACCATTTTGGGCTTGACACGCCGCGAATTGTGGGTGTATTGCTCACTGCCGCAGGTGGTTGATCCGAAGGGGCCTAACAATATCACGCGGTTTTTTCGTTACCATTTTTATACCATTCCGGTCAGTTTCGGACTCCGACGAGCAAAGGCACACCGATGAAAATGGAATCGATGCGGGTAGGATTGTCGGTTTGGTCGCGATTCGCCATGATCATCTTGGGCGCAACCGTGACAACGCTGCTGACTTGCGCTCCAGCATTTTCGCAGATTAATTTCGGAAGAATTTTGGGAAGGGTCACCGATCCATCTGGGGCCAGCGTAGCGGGAGCCACAGTCACCGTCACAAACACGGGAACCAACGTGTCCCGAACGCTTACCACAGACACCTCCGGGGCATACGTTGCCGCAGCGCTGAATCCTGGAACCTACAGCGTTCGCGT